>JBHJJC010000158.1:0-19603 GCA_050042945.1 Croceivirga sp. | reverse complement strand
GGCGAAATTGTTCTTGTGGTCATTGGAATCTTGATAGCATTGAGTATCAACAATTGGAATGAGAAACAGAAGGATTTGGCCAAGGAGCAATTAATTTTAAAACAACTGTTCAGTGAATATCAAAGTAACCTCACGCAACTTGATGAAAAAATACTGATGCGCAACCAGGCACTGGAAGCCTGTAATAATTTGCTAAAGCAAATAGATAATCCCACCTCGGCAATTGATGACGATAGGTTTTATCAATCATTGTGGATTATATTTAGGGATCCAACCTTTGACCCCATAAAAAACGATATCGTTGGTTCAGAAAATCTTCGTCTAATACAGAACAACAGCTTGGTAAGATTTTTATCCAATTGGTCTTCTGAGGTCTTTCAGGTTCAAGAATTGGAGTTGGAATTCCAAAAAGTGAGAACAGAGATTCTATTACCTTGTTACCTTAGATTGGGAGTTTCAAGAAACGTAAACAATGACTTATGGAAAGACGGATACACCCCTACGGAAGCATTAGACAAAGAATCAAACAATAAATTCACGATTAAGCCAACAAAGAAAAACGTGGATTTGACAAAGGTTCTTGCAGATGTTGAATTTGAGGGCATAGTTAGTCATGTAATTACCCATCATCAAGTTACAAACATTCAATCGCAAACTTTGCGCAAGAGAATCCTGAAGATACTGGACATCATAGCGCAAGAAATTGAAGAATATTAATGAAATGGTTAACCAATGATCAAGTTCTTCCGAAAAATCCGTCAAAAACTACTCGCTGAAAACCGTTTCAGCAAATACTTACTTTATGCCATTGGCGAAATTGTTTTGGTGGTCATTGGCATTTTGATTGCCCTTCAAATCAATACTTGGAACGAGAACATAAAATCACTGGAACAAGAGAAAACCTACTACTGTAAAATTGCCGAAGACCTACAAGTCGATATTAGAAATATCGATAATTCGCTAGTCAATATTGATGAACGACTGGAAAGCACAGAAAGATTTTTAAAAAACCTCCTAAAAGTCCAAAACGACAAAGCAGTAATTTTAGAAGATTTTTTGACAGCGTATAGGCACCACAAGTTTATTCCGACCAAAGCAGCTATAACCGACATTACTTCTTCAGGGAAACTGGAAAAGCTGCGCAATCAAATCTTGAAAAAAAGAATTTTAAGCCATTATACCGCTCAAGATAATACCACAGATATTATAGATATCAATTATAATGCGCTGGTGCAAAAACTTTTTGCCGTAGAAAAATTTGCCGACTTCGGATTTCAAGAGATACCGCAGTATCAAAACTTATTTGATGCAGAATTGCAAGGACTATTATCCAGCATACAATGGCAACAAAATACTGATGGCCAGCTATTTATAAAAACAAAGGATATCTTGATCTTTAATATGATTATAGCAGAACGCGAAAAAGACCTTCTTAAAGCCATCAAAGTTGATGCAAAGGGATTGAATGATTTATTGGTTAAAAACTGTAATTGATATGATTAAATTCTTTCGTCGCACCCGTCAAAAACCACACTTACAAAGCCTCCCCTCCTCAGAGGGGACTGAGGGGTGGGTAAAATTATGAGAAAAATAATTCCATACAAACAAGATTTGGTCGCTTACGCCAGAGAACTACGTAACAACATGACTTTGGGTGAAATCGCTCTTTGGCGCGAAATCAAAGGCAAGAAATTGGGTGTGCGATTTAGTAGGCAAATACCAATCGACCAATATATCGTCGATTTTTATTGTAAAGATTTGAAACTGGCCATTGAAGTTGATGGCTCAATTCATTTTGAGGAAGGTCACCAAGAAAAGGATATGATACGACAAAACCGATTGGAAAGCCTTGGGGTTACCGTAATCCGATTCAGCGATATTGATGTGAAAAATAACCTGGGTTCGGTTCTAGAAAAAATTAGAATGGAAATTGATAACTTAAAACCCACCCCTAGCCCCTCCCAAGAGGGGAAAAGCCAAGAACCATGATTAAATTCTTCCGTAAAATCCGTCAAAAACTGCTGTCAGAGAATCGCTTCTCAAAGTACCTACTCTATGCCATCGGCGAAATTGTTCTTGTCGTCATCGGGATTTTGATTGCCCTGCAAATCAATACTTGGAGTGAAAATGAGAAAATAAGAACGGAGGAGAAAATACTTATTACGGGTTTAATACAAAATATTGAAGATGACATTCAGAGTTTAACAACCGTGACGAAAGGAGATAGCATTACCATAGATGCCAATCGAATACTATTGAGCGCCTTGAAAAATGATTCGATACGAAGAAACAAACCCTTGCTAAAACAAAAAATTTACCAGGCTGCATTTGTTTCTAGTTTAAAACCTAATCAAATCATTTTTAGTCAAATACAATTTTCAGGCAAGTTGACGTATATCTTAAACGATTCCATTAAAACTAAAATTCTATCCTATTATGATAATGTTTCAAATGTACTCGACTATCAGGAATCCAATCTTAATACAATATACGGTTTAGGCGTTGGCATGAGTGATATTTTGGATTATAATTCAGTGTTTCAAAACGTTTTGCCCGATTTCGCAAGAATGGAAGTAGATGCTTTTGACAATTCATTTTTTTATGAATCTATAGCGTCTAATCGGGTAAAAGAATTTGTAAATAAAACTACCGCCAGACAAGCGCTAATGCTACCATTATATGCTACTCACAGTGAATTACTTCAAGAAGGCATAGCATAAAGGGAAAGTTTGATTCAGTATATTGATGAAAAATAACGAACGTATAGCAAAAGCTGTTTACAATGCAAGTACTTACAAAAATATGTGTTAACCCATGCATCTGTTCATAGAGAAAGTAGCTGGGGTTCATTAACCAATACAAAACACCATTAAAATGAAATATTATAGAATTTTCGTGCTTACACTATTGACCATCATTGGTATTATCTCCTGTGACTCTCCCCAAAAAAATATTGAATATGGAAATGCAACAAAAGAGTTAATAGTCCTTTTAGATAATGACCCTAATCTAAAATCAATGCTTATTTCTTCACTTGAGAAGGCGAAAGAAATTAATCCCGACAAGAATACGAATCCTGCTCAAAACCTTGAGGAGTATTATAGGTTCGTTACCTGGGCAGAAAGAACCATGCCTTGGGCCATAGTTAAAAAAGAAGAATACCCAGAAATATTTGATAATATCTATCAAGGTCTTTGTGCCTTTTATTTTCTAATCGACCAACCACTCCCAGAGTTGGAGGGCAAAGGATTAGTGAATAACTCCTTACAGTATTATGAGCCATTTGCCATATGGCTGGTCACTTTCAGTAAATCGTGGGGGGCTTTTTTAGATACTGAAGAATCTTGGAATGAAGAACATTATCAAATGGCATTAAATGATACCAATTTAGGTCTTCGATATGATTGGTATGAAGATCCGGCAAACTGGAAGACTTTTAACCAATTCTTTGCCAGATACCTTAAGTCTCCTTACATGAGACCGGTTGCGAGTCCAGATTTAGATTCTGTAGTAGTGTCATTTGCCGACTCAGAACCGCAGGGCGTATGGGCTATCGATGGCAACTCAAATCTAAAGGATGAAGGAGGTGTTCCGGTAAAGTCCGCTACACTTAAATCTATTTCAAAACTTATCGGTGATGACAGTCAGTACAAAGACGCATTTGCTAACGGCACATTTACCCATTCCTTCCTCAATGTCAATGACTATCACCGATATCATTTCCCCGTGAGCGGTATCGTTAAAGAGGCTAGAATAATTCAAGGTATCAATCCTCCGGGAGGACAACTCTGGTGGGACGATGAAAACAATCGATATGCCTTTAATCCAAGCGCCAAAACAGGATGGCAATCTATTGAGACCAGAGGATGTGTTATCCTTGAAACTGATGAATATGGGCTTGTCGCTTTGATGCCAATTGGTATGGGAGCCGTAAGCTCGGTTAATTTTGAAAAAAATGTTATCCCCGGCGCAAGTGTAAAAAAAGGTGATATGCTTGGACACTTTGCCTTTGGTGGATCAGACTTTATAATGATTTTTCAGGATGGTGTTACGTTCAGTTTGGAAGCCCCAATGCAAGAAGATGGTCAATTATATAAGCATATATTAATGGGTGAAAAACTGGGAGTTTTGTCTAAACGGAAATAATGAAGCGTCAATAATGTGTATGGTGCATAGTAACTAGTAACCTATGGGCAACGACGACATCATCGAAGGAGCGTTGCCTATGTTTTGAAAGAACGTTGCTTGAGAATCTTCTTTGGACTATCTATCTGTTTATTTCAAAAATTTTATATAAGATAGCAACAGAGAACGCAGTAGCTCCATTATTACATTTGCATTTTAGCAGCATCTGATAAAAACACCACAACCAACTTTCCCAACTGCTTGCCTATTAAACTATTGACTACATTATTTGAATCCTCTGATTTCATAAAATCATATCTTTAGAGGAACCAACCATGTTTTTATGATAAAATTCTTCCATCGCATTCGGCAAAAACTGCTTTCAGAAAATCGTTTCAGCAAATACCTCCTTTATGCCATTGGCGAAATTATTTTGGTGGTCATTGAAATTTTGATTGCTCTTCAAATCAATAATTGGAATGACAACAGAAAAGATAATACTTCGGAAAAACATTTACTAACCATCTTGTAGATGATTTGGACAACCAATTGAAAAGTAATAACAACATTATTGAATACGAAAAATAGGGAAGCCATCGGATGAACCGTTATTGTGTAATAGTATATCAATCATAACAACCAAATGAAGAAATTTCCAAATGCTTTTGTAATCATCCTTTTCGTAATCCTATTTGCTTGGGTATTGACTTATGTGATTCCAAAAGGAAATTATTCTCGTGAATTGGACCAAACTACCGAGCGAACAGTTGTAGTACCTGACTCATTCGAATACGAAGAAACCACAAATCTTTCCCCGTTTGATATGCTCCTCGCCATACCTAAAGGAATTGCCGGAAGAGCTGACCTCATTGTTTTGGTATTATTATTAGGTGGAAGCTTTTTTATCATAGAAAAGACAGGAGCCCTAAATCAGGGGTTAGGTCAACTCATAACCCTGCTCGACGGAAGAGAATTATTTGCCTTAACCACTATATCTATTTTGTTTTTTACAGCAGGCTCTACAATTGCCCTGCAAGAAGAAATTATTGCATTGACCCCTGTCCTATTATTATTTGGGCGAAACTTGGGTTACTCTCCGCTGACAATGATATGTGCTAGTTATGGCGCGGCCATTGTCGGTGCTTCCTTTAGTCCATTCAACCCTTTTGGTGTTTTGTTGGCACAAAAAGAAGCTGAGGTTGAATTATTATCAGGGTTGGAATTTAGATTATTATTTCTATTCATTTCAGGATTAATATGGACAATTTACATCATTCAATATGCACGAAAAAATACTATAGAGAAATCAAGGTCTGAATTCTCGGTTACTGGACTGACTTCAAGAAATAAAGTCATTTTAATCTTATTGGCAGTAACATTTGGAATTGTTTCCTATGGATTGATTGCTTTGGAATGGGGTTTTACGGAAATGTCCGCTTGTTTTTTTGCATTGGGTCTACTTAGCGGACTGATTACCAATCTTGGTTTCAACAAAACAACTGAATTGTACGTAGAGGGATTTAAAGAAATGGTTTTTGCTTGTGCCATCATTGGCCTTGCAAATAGTGTTTCCGTAGTACTTACCGAAGGGTCTGTTATTGATACTATCGTTTATGGTCTCTTTTCCCCATTAAAAAATATTGCACCTTCGTTCTCAGCAGTTCTAATGATGATGGCCCATACTGTTCTTCATTTTCCTGTACCGAGTTACTCAGGACAAGCAATTTTGACAATGCCCATTTTAACCCCTCTTTCAGATTTGGTTGGACTATCAAGACAGGTTTGTGTCTTAGCCTATCAATACGGGACAATAATGATGGACATCATCGTTCCCACCAACGGAGCTTTAATGGCAGTAATTGCTCTTGGTGGTATCAAGTACAATAGTTGGGTTAAGTTCATCATAAAACCAACTTTGATTATACTTGTTCTTGCAGCTATTGCTATTTTAATTGCAGTGAAAATTGGTTTAGAGTAATACCTTTAATCTATCTAGGCGTTTTTCTAACACAACGGAAAACCTTTAGCGGCCCACCAGCGGTGCACTTCAATAATCAATCGCCCTGCTTGTACAGCAGGGTCAAGATTGGCCAAACTGTCTGCCATTTGTAAGGTAGGAACATTATAAATGGTGATGCCCCGAATATCACCGTCATCATCAAAAGGGCCAGAAATATCGGCATATCCTTCTTTGTGCATTCTACCTAAGTGGGCCAAGTGCAAGGACTGGATGCTATCTGCTGTGGCTTTATCTTGAGACCTTTCTGGACCACTCTTTAAAAAGGCCATAAAATACTGTTGCATCAGAATGGTATCTTTCGTTTGTTCATCAACATAATCAAAGGTTTGAAAACCTTTATCAGCCAATTCTTGTTTTAACATTACCATACTCTTTGTGGGTTCCTCCGTTTCGGGAGTTGTTTCTGCCTTTTCCACTTTTGTACAAGCGAATGTCATAAGAAGTGCCAATAATGCCACTAGTTTTGTTCTTTCCATTGGTTAAAGGGTTTTACACTGAGTTGTGAGTTGTAATATTTTATTTGACCGGTAACCTCACCGCCCAACCATTCTGGCTTTGTAAAGGGCTCATCTTCGTAGTCGAGTTCTATTTCGGCTATGACGAGACCCTGATTTTTTCCAGTAAATTCATCCACCTCAAATACATGCGCTCCTGAAGGAACGTTGTAACGGGTCTTCTCCAAGATAATAGGTTCACATATATCCATCAAGGCAGTGGCCTCGGTTACCGGTATTTCAATTTCCCATTCAAATCGAGAAGTTCCAGATTTGTTTCCCAGGCCCTTAACGGTTAGGTACCCATTATCCCCTTTAATTCTCACCCTTACGGTACGTTCTGGATGTGTATTCAGAAAACCTTGAACAATTCGTGTTTGTGCGGTTGCATTTCGTTTGTAGGTATCATCTTTGACCAAAAATTTCCGCTCTATTTCCAAATTTTCCATCCAACTAAATATAGCCTAATTTTGAGTATGCCCTTGGATTTTCCCCTTCGAAAAATCATTCATGTTGATATGGATGCCTTTTACGCATCCGTAGAGCAACATGACCATCCTGAACTAAAGGGCAAACCCGTTGCGGTTGGGGGTGGCTCAAAACGAGGTGTGGTTTCGGCCGCGAGTTATGAGGCCCGTAAATATGGGGTTCGCAGTGCAATGAGTGGGTACTTGGCCCAAAAAAACTGTCCGGACTTGATATTCGTTCGACCGCGATTCGAGCGTTATAAGGAAGTATCACAACAAGTGCGTAGTGTTTTCTTTGAATATACCCATCTGGTCGAACCCCTTTCTCTTGACGAAGCTTATCTCGACGTTACCGAGAATAAAAAAGGGAATCCCTCGGCAACTTTGATTGCCCAAGAAATCCGTCAGAAAATTTTGGAAAAGACGGGCTTAACGGCTTCGGCCGGTATTTCCATCAATAAATTCATCGCCAAAGTCGCTAGCGACTACAACAAACCCAACGGGCAAAAAACGGTAAACCCAGAAGAAGTGCTACAGTTTTTAGAAGACCTTGACATTCGTAAATTCTATGGTGTCGGCAAGGTAACTGCAGAAAAGATGTACAAGTTGGGTATTTTCACCGGAAAGGACTTAAAGCAAAAATCAGAGGTTTTTTTGGATGAACATTTTGGCAAAAGCGGTAGTTATTATTATCACGTGGTACGCGGCATTCACAACAGCGAAGTAAAGCCTGAGCGTATTCCGAAATCAGTAGGTGCAGAACGTACTTTCAGTGAAAACTTGAGTAGCGAAATCTTTATGCTCGAAAAATTGGAAAATATTGCCAACGAATTGGAGCGTCGTTTAAAAAAATCGAAAATCGCTGGAAAAACAATCACCCTAAAGATCAAGTACAGTGATTTTACCTTGCAGACCCGAAGCAAGACCATGCCTTATTTCATTTCGGAAAAAGCATTGATTTTAAATACCGCGAAAGAACTGTTATACCAAAGCCCCATGCAAAACTCCGTTCGCTTATTGGGCATTTCATTGGCAAACCTCAATAATGAAAAGAAAAACATCACAAAACTAGAAAAAGAAGAAACTGTCTCCGTGCAATTGAAATTTGATTTTTGAGCCTGCCAGTTTCATAAACCTTAGGAAGCTGATAGAACTCCTAAAACCCAGCATGATGATTGTACAGATCGATTGGAGCTAACCATAAATTTGGGTAATGTCATTTTATACAAAACATCCAAGGTCTTTGAACGCGCTAAAAATTTATTAAGGAATATTATTTCCAAACCTGGTGAAGCACGTGTCAATAACATGTGATTAGAATTTTAGTAGGCTAAATATAGACAGACCGGTCTTTTTCTATTTTTGATTATGCCAAAATCCAATATCAAAGACCACATTATAGAAGTGGCAAATAATCTATTTTACAGTAATGGGTATAACGCTACGGGCATTAATGAAATTATAGCCAAGGCTAATATTGCCAAGGCCACCTTATATCACCATTTTTCTTCAAAAGAGGCCCTCTGTATAGCATATCTTGAAATACGGCACCGAAATTTTATGGAGGCACTTCGCAAATTTGTTGCATCAAAACCCATCGGAGAAAAACAGCTAGTAGCCATTTTGGATTTTCTAAGGGATATGTACAGAGCTGACGACTTTCATGGTTGTTGGGCCCAAAAAACGCTGGGAGAACTAGGCCCAAAAGACAAACGGATACGTCAAACCATTCAAAAGCATAAGAATGATTTGATATTGTACCTAGGTGATATCGTAGGTGATAATATTGCCAATGTTTCCAAAGCAGAAACTGAAAAGATTTCAGGCGGATTATATCTGCTTTACGAAAGTGCCATTACCGAAAGTCATTTACATCAAAATGATTGGCCCATTTATTTGGCCAAGGGTATTGCGCCGTCATTGTTTTCGCAAACAAAGCTGAAACAATAAAAAACCCGACCTAAAGCCGGGTTTTCTTATTTCAAAATATATAAATACTACTTCACCATTAAAACGTTGTCCGTAGCCGTTGGATTAAGCGGGCAGAAGTACACATACTCCCCTTTCGACAAAGTTGTCGGTTTTGAAGTTTGCATCTTATCCGTTCCCACAGGGGAAGTCACATATGCTGTTTGAATATGATTTTCCGGATTGCTGATATCTTTTCCCTTTTCAACAAGAACAAACCCCACATTATGGTCAATTCCTTTATTGACTATTTCAAAGACATATGTCCCTTCTGAAACGGTCAAGGTCTTTTGGGTAAATTCTCCTGGGGTTTGTTCCAGTTTAATGGTCTTTACAGCATCAGACATCATTTTGTCTTTCATCATTTTGTCTTGGGCATTTACGCTTGCTATAAACCCGATGCTTAGTGTTAAAAGTACTACTATCTTTCTCATTTTTTTGTTTTTAAATATTTATGGATTATTACTTATACTTCAATTGCTGTCAATGACTGCGCAACAGGGAAATCAACAGGTACCCTTGTGGTATTGTGCAGATAATTGGAAATGGTCTTCTCCCCGACCAATACGATGGTGTCTACGAGGTTCTCTTTAGTCCAGCCTGCATTGAAAAAGTTTTCCAATACTTGATTATCCGTCACACCTCTATTTTCCGTTGTATTCTTAGCCAATCTCACCAAGGCATCGAGCTTATTATCAAAAGAAGCTTCTCCAGTCCGCAATTCTAAAATCTGTTCGTCGGTAAACCCGTTCATTTTTCCAATCGCAGTGTGCGCAGATAGGCAGTATAGACAATTATTTACTTGGCTCACTACGAGATTGACAACCTCTTTCTCTTTGGTACTCAATGAGGTTTTGGCATTAGAGAACGTTAGATAATTTTCTAAGGCATTCTCTGAATGTGCATAGGTAGCATAAAGGTTGGGGACAAACCCTAGCGCTTTTTCCAAATTATCGAAAATAACCTGGTTGTTGCTACTTACTTCATCTCTTTTAGGGACATTAAATGTGCTCATAATCTTTGATGTTTTTCCGTAAAGCGGATTTATGGTTTATATTAAAATGAATTGTTTGTTACAAGATGATTCTCTGCATCACAGTAGAAATCGTGATGGTATTTTTGCTCACAGTGAGACGCTACGACCAGTGTTTTGTCCGTCGCTTTTCGTGAGTTTCTAAAAATTTCTATAAGATTAAATATCGATTGTTGTGCCATCTTCATTGCTTTTGTTTTTAATTACAAGGCAAAGATGCATTAACAACTAGAGCAAGTGTTAGCCCTAATTTCCCGAAGGCTTACCATTATTTCCCTTAAACGCCAACAGTTGTGTTCTCGCGGTATTCAGAAGGTGTCATTTGTGTCATTTTCTTGAAAAAACGACTAAAATGTGCGGGGTCATTAAAGCCCAAGTCATAAGCAATCTCTTGGTTCTGTTTGTCTGTAAAATGAATAAGACGTTTGGCCTCCAGGGAAAGACGGTCTAGGATAATCTGTTGTGGCGATTTTTGGTTGTAGATGGAAAATAAATTAGAAAGGGTCTTTGGCGATTTAAAAAGCATGTTGGCATAATCGCTAACCTTTCTTTTGGTCTTGTAATGAATATCAACCAAGAAATTGAATTTTCGAATAATCTCAATCTGTTCATTATTGAGTGCTTTTACCTTTAATTGCTCCTTTGCGAGACGTGTACACATGATGATCAGGCGCTTTAAAAGCATTTGTAACATGTCGCCCTGAATCTTATCTGGCGTTGAAAATTCTTCAATAAAAACATCATATAATACGTCAAATCGTTTTTGCTGCTCTCGTGGTATATTGATTATAGGTATATCTTGGGTCCCAAAAAATAAAATCCCATTACAGGAAACTTCGCTGTCATGATCCGCAATACAGTAGAATTCACGATTGAACAAAAATGATGTCAGGGGAAGTTCGGTTACATCATATGATACCTTTTGCAAATACGTCACGGTTATCATCTGATTTGGAGCCAAGGATATCTGCATATTGTCTACCCAAACTATAACGGGTTGCTTATTTCTATTCCATAAAAATTTAATGATACTTTCAGTAATTTTAAAATGACTCAAATCATTTTTTATATCATCGGTAAGGCCGAATATAGCTCCTAACTTTTCATCGTGATATTCTTGTTTCATTTTTATTGCTTGGCCGCCTTATCAGGCAAATTACTTGAGATTAGTCCATTTTTTTGTTTAGGCTTACAATGAAACCTCATACCACTACTATTAAAATTGTTCGACAGAATTGTTAATTGATGTTATAAATTTTATGTAAGTCATTGATTTTTTTAGTATTGTAGTGTGAAAGAAATAGAATCATACGACAGAGCAGCCCAAAAATTTTATGCCCAACAGGAGGTAAATAGTCTACCACTTCACTCCTGGGACCTATTTTCAACCAAATTAAGTGTCCTTCGCAATGGTTTAGACGAAGTTCAAAGCTTAAAGGTTTTAGCGCTCATGAACAAATGGGAGGAACCTACAAGGTTTGAAAAAGAAATTCTTCGTAAGAATCATATCGTAGTAGTTACTGATGCCAATCTTGATATCGTACATGCATCAGCTTCGATTTTTGATATGAATGGATATCGCCCAGAGGAAGTAATAGGCAAAAAGCCAAAAATGTTTCAGGGTGACAAGACATGTCATATGACCTCAAAAAAAATCGGGGAAGCCATCAAAAATCACAAATCTTTTGAAGAAGTCGTTTTAAATTATAGAAAAAACGGTTCAATTTACAGATGCTGGATTCAAGGTTTCCCGATAAGAAACAGGAAAGGTGAGGTAGTCAATTTCATTGCCTTTGAACGAGAGGTGGCTTAGAACGAACACGAATCAATTTCTGTTACCCTTAACGTATTTACCATTCCTTTGACGTTGATGGGCATAGCGGCAAGACTTATATGCATATCGCCGACATCTAAATAGCCTTTTTCACACGCTATTTTATTTACATCTTCGATAGTCTCATCTGTTGAAACGTAACGGTCGTAATAAAATGCCTTTACACCCCACAGTAAACTTAACTGATTCAATATTCTTTTATTAGAGGTAAAAACCAATATGTATGCACTTGGTCGCCAGGCCGAAATTTGAAAAGCGGTATAACCACTATTTGTAAGGGTTGAAATAGCCTTCGCCTGTATTTCATTTGCCATTAAAGCTGCATGATAACAGACTGATTTTGTAATATACCTCTTCGTTCTAATATGCGGTGGCGTTTGAGGTACATTAATCAAACTTGAGCCCTCTACGCTTTTTAAGATACTTGACATCTTTTCAATCACCTGAACAGGATAATTGCCGACCGACGTTTCTCCAGAAAGCATTACGGCATCAGCCCCATCCATAACGGAATTTGCTACATCGTTTACCTCGGCTCTGGTCGGTGTTAGGCTTGTAATCATACTTTCCATCATCTGGGTAGCAATGATTACGGGAATTCTTGCCTTTTTGGCCCGAAGTACCAATTGTTTTTGAATTAATGGCACTTCTTGAGCAGGTACTTCTACCCCTAGATCGCCCCTGGCGACCATTAGGCCATCACAATACGCCACAATCTTGTCAATATTTTCAACAGCTTCTGGCTTCTCTATTTTAGCTATAATAGGAATTTTGTGCTCGGAATGCTCTTTAAATAAGTTCTGCAAGTCAATCAGATCTTGGCTGAATCGAACAAAAGAAAGGGCAATCCAATCTACCTCTTGTTGAACTGCAAAAATAGCGTCTTTCACATCCTTTTCCGTCAAGGCCGACAAAGAGATATTGGTGTTTGGAAGGTTAACCCCTTTTTTCGATTTTAAAGGCCCACCCTGAATCACCTTGGCCTTTACTTCGTTTTCTCCGTTGGTATGTAGTACCTCGAATATTAGTTTTCCATCATCCAGAAGAATTCGTTCTCCAGGTCTTACGTCTTGGGGAAAACTGGCGTAATTCATATACACTCTTTCCGCACTGCCTTCAAATGGATCTCCGGTTACAAATAATATTTCATCACCCGGAGCAACCACAACTTCACCTCCCATTACTCCCACACGCAATTTTGGACCTTGCAAATCGCCTAAAATTGCAGTGTTGGTTTCCATCTCTTCATTAAGTTCACGAATGAGCTTGATGCGTTCTTTGACATCGTCGTAATTGGCATGTGAAAAATTAATGCGAAACACATTGACTCCGGCATTGATCATATCCCTTAAAACCTCTTTCTTACTGGTTGCCGGGCCTAATGTGGCCACAATTTTTGTCTTTTTCTTGGAAGGCATGTTCAAAAAATTAAATTTCTTTTTGATTTTAAACTATCTATATCAAGCACATAGGCCATCAAAATCTTCGAAACCGATCGAATCGCATCAATTGTTTTGTCAATTTCAATCGTAGACTCGGGCCATAGCTTTAACAGGTAATTGATTTCTTTCCGCTCTTCCAAAAAATATTTCGTCTTCATCGTCTTACCATTTTGAAAAAGTCCGTCACCTACTTCATTTTCCTCTACCTGTATTCTATTTTTAATCAAAAACCAACCCTGCTCATTAACCTCATCATGATATTCATACATCGGGTAAGAATAGGAGTCGATTTCTAAATCATGCTTCGCTCTTTTCAATGTAATGTCGACCACTTGATTGATATGATAGGCCATAGCATAACATTCCAAATTGCAATGCAGGGCAATGAGGTCAAAAGAATCAAAAAACAATTCTTCGGATATCTTGTGTACCGTTACCATCAAAATTATGCGAAGTGTAAATATAGTGGTAATAGATCAACTCGCCTAGTTACGTCACCATATCTGATATGAGTTAAGCAACGAAAACGTTTGAGTTTACTTTTTCTTAAAGCTTAATTCGACTCAATTTTATCTTGAAGTGCGTAGTAGGCCCTTTTGGACGCCTTTTCTTCAGCTTTCTTCTTTGAAGTAGCCCTTGCTTTTGCCATAACCTTATCGTCAATTGATAACTTTACCGCAAAATGACGTAGTTCATCATTTCCGGTATCTTCATAGACATTATAATTGAAATTCTTTTTTTGTTTTTGGCACCACTCGATAAGAAGGCTTTTGTAACTAATGACTTTTCCCTCTAGCTGTTCAATATCAATATAAGGGTCGATAACTCGGTCATTGATAAACTTTTCGCAGGCTGAATATCCCCGATCTAAATAAATGGCTCCTACTAAAGCTTCAAATACATTGCCATAAATATTATCCCCAAAGTGCGATTTCGGAATTCGGCTCTCCACGAAATTCAACAACTTAAGGTCTTTACCCAGTTCATTGAGGTGTTTTCGGCTCACAATTTTTGATCGCATCTTGGTCAAATATCCTTCATTACCTTCAGGAACTTTATTATAGAGGTGCTTCGAAATAATCGTGCCTAACATTGAATCTCCCAAAAACTCCAAACGTTCATAATTCTGTGGATTACCTTGAGCGTCTCTTTGGTTCATAGAGCGATGAAGAAACGCTTTTTTGTAAATCTCAAGGTTCTTGGGTCTAAATCCCAATATTGCTTTTATCCCCAAAAAAAAATCCCAATCCTTTTTAGAATGGGAATTGAATATTTTGGGTGATAACTTCATATTTAAAATCGACTAGCTCATTTTTTTGAACAGCACACATGCATTGTGACCTCCAAAGCCAAACGTATTGCTCATAGCAACGTTGACCTTTCGTGCTTGGGCCTTGTTCAACGTCAGGTTCAAGTTCGAGTCTATACTTTCATCGACAACAGCATGATTTATGGTCGGAGGTACCAAATCATGATTCATTGCCATAATGGAAGCAATGGCCTCAATTGCTCCTGCAGCCCCCAACAGGTGACCGGTCATTGACTTTGTAGAATTGATATTCATTTTCGGGGCATGTTCCCCAAAGACTTTTGAAATGGCCTTTAACTCAGCCACATCGCCCAAAGGTGTGGAAGTACCATGCGTATTAATGGCATCAACATCACCTGGTTGTAATCCTGCGTTTTTGAGGCAATTCTCCATTACCCTAACAACACCGTGTCCTTCGGGATGCGGTGCGGTCATATGATGGGCATCACTCGAAAGGCCCCCTCCCAAAACTTCTGCATAAATCTTTGCACCGCGGGCCATGGCATGTTCGTATTCTTCTAAAATCAGAGCTCCTGCGCCTTCCCCCAAGACAAAACCATCTCTAGTGGCGTCAAAAGGTCGAGAGGCTGTTTCTGGGGTATCATTTCTTGTAGAAAGTGCGTGCATGGCATTGAATCCGCCCATTCCGGCTATAGTGACAGCAGCCTCACTTCCTCCTGTAACCACAACGTCACAATGGCCTAGTCGAATATAGTTCAACGCCTCAATCATCGCATTCGCCGATGACGCACAGGCCGATACCGTGGTATAATTTGGCCCCATAAATCCATGCTTTATAGAAATATTGCCTGGGGCAATATCGGCAATCATCTTTGGAATAAAGAAAGGATTGAAGCGTGGTGTGCCATCACCTTGTGCATAACCCACTACTTCATTTTGAATAGTTTCCAAGCCACCAATACCGGCACCCCAAACGACACCAACTCGAAATTTATCAATTTTATCGAGATTGAGTTCTGCATCTAAAATAGCCTCATCAGATGAAACCAATGCATATTGTGCAAAACGGTCTAATTTCCTTGCCTCTTTTCTATCAAAATGGTCTTGCGGATGATATCCCTTTAGCTCACAAGCGAATTTGGTTTTAAATTTTTCAGTATCGAAATAGGTAATGGGTGCGGCACCACTCTTTCCGTTTTTGAGTCCCTCCCAGTATGCGTCAAGGGTATTCCCAATGGGGGTAAGCGCACCTAATCCGGTAACAACGACTCGTTTTAATTGCATAAAACCACTATTTAGCCTGAAATTAAAAAAATTATCCATGTGATATTAGTATACCACATGGATAATTGAACAATTTAATAAAATATCATTAGCTTATTTTGCCTCTTCAATATAGCTTATTGCTTGACCTACGGTAGCAATATTTTCAGCTTGGTCATCAGGGATTTGGATATCGAATTCCTTCTCAAACTCCATGATCAATTCAACAGTGTCCAAAGAATCAGCACCCAAATCGTTGGTAAAACTTGCTTCAGGTACAACCTCATTCTCATCAACACCTAATTTATCAACGATAATGGCTTTAACTCTTGATGCAATGTCTGACATAGTTTATTGGTTTTTAAATTTAAACGTGGGCAAAAATAAAAAACTTTGAATTAAATACACCATTTGACGATAAAATGTGCTGTAAATTACGGCTTTACCCTTCAGCTACTTACCTTTAACCCTATTTAAACAGTAGAATGAAAGATATAATTCTTTTGGCTTCTGGGTCTGGCTCTAACGTTGAAAATATTGCTCTGTATTTTCAATACCACTCAGAAATTAAAATATCTTGTGTTTTGACGAATCGCTCCGATGCCCCAGTCCTAGAAAGATGTAGACGGTTAGGGTTACCGGCGTTATCATTCAATCGCCAAGCGTTCTCAAAATCAGATGTGGCCCTGACGTTCATTAAGGCCCTACATCCAGATTTGATTGTTTTAGCTGGGTTTCTATGGAAGATTCCTAAAGGTTTCGTCGAGGCTTTTCCTAATAAAATCGTAAATATTCACCCTGCACTTTTACCCAAATATGGCGGTAAGGGTATGTATGGTCATCATGTTCATCAAGCCGTAAAAGACAATAACGAAAATGAAACGGGTATTACGATACATTATGTTAATGAAAACTACGACGAGGGTAACGTCGTCTTTCAAAAGACCATACCCCTAGTCGAAACCGATACCCCAATAGATATCGCTCAAAAAGTACATTCTCTGGAATACAAACATTTTCCCAAAGTCATTGAAAAATTATTACTTGAAGATGGCTAAGAAAACAAAGTTTTATGTTGTTTGGAAAGGCAAAAGACCTGGTATCTATGAAACTTGGGATGATTGCCAGGCCCAAATAAAAGGTGTCAAAGGAGCACAATACAAAGCGTTTATAAGTTTTCCAGAAGCCAAAACGGCTTTTAACGGAAACTACGAGGATTATAAGGGAAAGCGTAAGGGCAATACCGAGTTAACCCCCGAAGAACTTCTGAGGTATGGAGAACCGAACTATCATTCCATTGCAGTAGACGCCGCTTCAAGTGGAAACCCAGGTAAAATGGAATATCAGGGGGTCGATACCAAAACAAGGAAAACACTTTTTAAACAGGGGCCTTTTGAGGAAGGTACCAATAACATCGGCGAGTTTTTAGCGATTGTTCATGGCCTGGCTTTTTTAAAACAACAAAAGAGCAATCGTATCATTTACACCGACTCCCGCACGGCTATGGGCTGGGTTCGAAAGAAAAAGTGCAACACTAAGTTAGAGAAGACCCAGAAGACCCTTCCCCTCTTTGAATTGATTGTACGTGCAGAAAAATGGCTGAAGAACAATGCGTACAACACTCCTGTTGTTAAATGGGAAACAAAGGCCTGGGGTGAAATTCCGGCAGATTTTGGAAGAAAATAAATACAGTTTCTTTTGGTTTTCTTTACTGCTTTCATCCTGTGTTTTCTCTTGAAAACAAGGGGCAACCAGTCCTTAAATTAAAGCTATATTTGCAGCAAAATTCGAATTGATGGGCAAATTGTTAATCGTAGGCACACTTGCCTTTGATGCCATTGAATCCCCTTTTGGAAAAACAGATAAAATATTAGGTGGTGCGGCCACATTTATAGGGCTGGCAGCATCTCAATTCAAAGCGCAATCTGCTATTGTTTCTGTGGTAGGCGATGATTTTAACCAAGAATACCTTGATCTTCTTACCTCAAAAAATATTGATTTATCAGGTGTTGAAATTGTGAAAGGAGGGAAGACTTTCTTTTGGAGCGGTAAATACCACAATGACCTCAACACAAGAGATACCCTTATCACTGAACTGAACACCTTGGCAGACTTTAACCCCAAGGTGCCAGAGGCATTCAAAGATGCAGATGTGGTGATGTTGGGAAATTTACATCCCAATATCCAATTAAGTGTAATAGAACAGATGCAAAAGCGACCAAAACTCATCATACTTGATACGATGAACTATTGGTTGGACCATACTCTCGACGAGCTTTTGGCCGTTTTAAAAAAGATAGACATCATCACACTCAATGATGAGGAAGCGAGACAGTTGACAGGTGAGTATTCATTGGTAAAAGCGGCTGCAAAAATCGAGGCCATGGGACCCAAGTATGTAGTCATCAAAAAAGGAGAGCACGGCGCGCTGCTTTTTCACAAAAAAGAAGTGTTCTTTGCACCGGCTTTACCGTTAGAAGAAGTATTTGCTCCGACCGGCGGGGGCGATACTTTTGCCGGCGGGTTTGCAGGATATCTAACGGCGACGAAAAATATTTCCTTTGAAAACCTGAAAAATGCTGTCATACACGGAAGCAATTTAGCCTCTTTCGCAGTGGAAAAGTTTGGTACCGAACGAATGGAACAGTTAAGCCTTGAAGAAGTACAACAACGCTTAAAACAATTTAAAGAACTGACACAGTTCAATATAGAAATAGAATAATCCAGTGCCCTGCTATTGTAGGGCACTTTACTTTTATAGGATGAGCGATCCAATAAAACATGAATGTGGTATTTCATTGATTCGATTACTAAAGCCACTTGACTATTATAGAGAAAAATATGGCACGGCGTTTTATGGGGTAAATAAAATGTACCTCATGATGGAAAAGCAGCATAACCGTGGACAAGACGGAGCAGGCTTTGCCAGTATTAAGTTAGATATGGCTCCAGGAGAACGTTATATCAGCCGTGTGCGTTCTAGCGCACAACAGCCCATTCAAGATATCTTCAAACAAATCAATGATCGCATCAACAGCACAATCGCAGAAAACCCAAACTACGCAGACAATGTAGCTTTGCAGAAAAAGAACGTTCCGTACGTAGGTGAACTGTTGTTGGGTCACGTGCGTTACGGTACGTTCGGAAAAAATAGTATCGAGAGCGTTCATCCTTTTTTACGCCAGAACAACTGGATGCATCGTAACCTTATCGTCGCAGGTAACTTTAACATGACCAATGTTGATGAACTCTTTGGCAATTTGGTCGACCTGGGGCAGCACCCTAAAGAAATGGCAGATACCATAACCGTAATGGAAAAAATCGGACATTTCTTAGATGATGCCGTTGCCAAGCTATATAAAGAAATTAAAAAGGAAGGTTTCAATAAAAAGGAGGCCTCACCCCATATCGCAAATCGTTTGAATATTGGTAAAATCTTAAGAAAATCCTCTAAAAACTGGGATGGTGGCTATACCATGGGCGGAATGATGGGGCACGGTGATGCCTTTATGTTGCGAGACCCCTCAGGTATTCGTCCCTGTTACCATTATCAGGATGATGAAGTGGTTGTATTGGCCTCTGAACGCCCGGTAATCCAAACCGTATTCAATGTAGCATATGATGAGGTCAAAGAATTGGAGCCCGGCCATGCGTTAATCATTAAAAAAAGTGGTGACGTCAAAATCG
>JBHJJC010000157.1:0-19748 GCA_050042945.1 Croceivirga sp. | reverse complement strand
GGCACTCCTGTACATAAAAACTTGGGAAAAATTTACATGACATTGATGTTGTTCACAGCCATAATCACTTTGTTTATGCCTGCAAACGTTGGGGGTCGATTTTTAAACCATTTCGGATGGATCCATTTGTTCAGCTTTCTCACCATTTGGACCGTGCCCACAGCATATACGGCAATTCGAAAAGGAAATGTTCGGGCACATCAACGCAAAATGGTATTGCTCTACATTGGGGCCATTGGGATTGCCGGAGGCTTTACCCTGGCCCCTGGGCGGTATCTACACGAACTCCTTTTTGGCTAATTAAAAAGTAGGCAAACAGGCGCGCCAAGTTCAAACTGACCGGTATATTTTAAACCTCCGGTAGCAACATCCCTTTTGAAAATCGAAATGTTATTACTTTTTTGGTTGGCCACCAAAATAAAGTTTCCATCAGGTGATATTGTAAAATTTCTTGGCCAGTCGCCTTCAACAGATTCGTGGCCAATAGCCGTGATTTCTCCTGAATTCGCGTCCACGGAAAACACGACCAAGCTATTTTCACCACGATTGGAACCGTATAAAAACTTACCATCCGCAGATAAGTGAATATCGGCACAAAAACTTTCCCCTTCAAAGTCAGGAGCAAGCGTGGAAGCGGTTTGAATTGCAGTATACCTTCCATCATTATCGCGTTTAAAAACGGTAATCGTGGAATTCAACTCATTAATGACATACATATAAGATCTATCGGCATTAAAAGTGAAATGTCGTGGTCCCGCGCCCTTGGGCAAGGCAAGAATAGGTTGTTCTGCAGGTAACCATCCGTAAGGCTGTTTTGAGTAGCGTTTGACTTCGTCCAGACCCAGGTCAGAAACAAATAATCCGTCTTCGTTAAAATGGGCCTTATGCGCATGGGCCACTTTTGTTGTATCCTTGGTATTATGATTCAATAGCTGTCGACCGCTTAGCCCACCTGCTTCATCAATATCAAAAACAGCAACATTGCCCCCTGTGTAATTGGAAACGGCCAATTGCCCCTCTCCGGACAAGGTCACATGGCAAGGATGTGCGCCCCCCGACCCTTTACTATTAATTTCATCGAACTGACCCTCTTTTATCGAAAAAGCCGTAACCCCACCACCAAGGGAATCAAAATCCGCAGTTTCTTGAACGGCGTACAGGTAGCCTCTATTCTCAGAAAGTGCTAAAAAAGAGGGGTTGGGCAGTTTTGCCTTTAATTCCAAAGAGTCCAATTCTCCGGTTGCCGTATTAAACTTCAGACTATAAATCCCCTCACTAGTGCCATCAGTATAGGTGCCAACATAGAGGGTTGCACTTTTAACAGGACTCGAATTTTCAGAACAGCTCATGATAAAAATTAGGCCGAATAAGACAAAGTATCGTTTCATTATGGTTGGATAAAGGAAATAAATGTACTTGAAAATTGACAATATATAAATTTAGTACCTTCATCATAATCGAAAAACAACATCATGAATAAAAAGCTAGTAAGCCTATTGGCCGCAGTATTTCCTGTATTTATCTTACAAGCACAAGAACCTTATTTTCTCGTAGACCCCACCCTCACTCCTGATGGTAACACGATTATCTTTAGTTATAATAGCGATCTTTGGAGCGTATCTTCAAAGGGGGGCAATGCCTTACGATTAACGGCGATGATGGGTGACGAGACCCTACCCAGAGTTTCCCCAGACGGGCAATGGTTGGCTTTTAGCAGTACAGTCGATGGCAATACCAATATTTATCTTATGGCTATGGAAGGCGGTGAAATAAGGCAGCTAACCTTTCATGATGGGGTCGATGAAGTCGATAGTTGGTCGTGGGATTCCAGAAACATCTACTTTACCTCAAATCGTGAAAACCGTTTTGCAGGATATCAAATTACCTTTTCTGGTGGCACACCAAAGCGCCTGTTCAATAGCTATTTCGATTATTCGCATAACATTGCGGAACATCCTAAAACCGAAGAAATTTTCTTCAATGAATCTTGGGAAAGTAAGTCTTTCTCAAACCGAAAGCGTTATAAGGGGGCCTTCAACCCCGATATCAAGTCGTATCATCCAAAAACAAAGGAGTACAAAGAATACACCGATTATATCGGAAAAGACATGTGGCCCGTCTTTGACAAAAACGGTTCCCTCTATTTTGTATCGGATGAGGCCAACGGCGAGTATAATCTTTACACCCTGCAAAACAACACCAAACGACAATTGACTTCCTTTAAATCATCAATTGGAAGGCCACAGATCAATGTTGAAGGCAACCGTGTGGTTTTTACCAAAGACTATCAAATTTTCCTATATGATGTGGCTGCCGGTTCTGCCCAAAAAGTGAAGATTACATTGGCCAATAACAACCCATTGGGAAAAAATAAAGACTTTAACAGCAAAGGAAATATTACAAATTTTTCGGTTTCACCCGATAATAAAAAGCTAGCTTTTGTATCTAGGGGAGAGCTGTTCGTTTCTGATGTCAAAGGCAAGTTTATCAAACAGATTGATATAAACAATACCGAACGGGTTAAAGAAGTAGCGTGGCTAGAAGATAATAAGACGTTACTATACACCCGAACAAACAAGGGGTATGCCAATATTTTTAGTATTGCTGCTGACGGTTCACAAGCAGAGAAGCAACATACTAACGAAGCTCGAAACAATCAAAATCTTTCATTGAACGAGAAACGAACCCAGGCTGTTTACATTAGTGGAAGGGATCAATTAAGAACCCTCGACCTCACCAATTTTAAAAGTACTGTTTTGGTCAAAGATGAATTTTGGGCGCTATATGCCCCGCAACCCTATTTTTCTTCAGATGGCACCCACGTACTTTTTAGTGCCTACCGAAACTTTGAACATGATGTGTTCACCATTCGATTGTCTGATAAAAAAATTACCAATCTCACCGATACCGGGGTGAACGAGACAGATCCCGTTTGGTCACCTGATGGCAAATATGTGTACTACGCCTCGAACCTCACCAAACCGTCATATCCGTATGGGATGCGCGAAGGACATATTTATCAAATGGCCTTGAACAAATACGATGATCCATTCGTAGCTGAGGAATTTGATAAACTGTTTGAAGAAAAGTCAGAAGACAAGGATGAAAAAGATTCAAAAAAGAAGAAAGACAAATCCGAAGACGAGAAAGAAAAGCCAAAACTATCCATCACACAAGAGGGCCTGATGGAACGCACGGAGCAAATCAGTCCATCGTTTGGGTTACAGATAGGCCTGCATGTGCTTAAAAAAGACAAAACAAACCATATTCTTTATTTGAGTAATCACGATGAGGGTGAGTTTAAACTATGGAAAACGACCATATCCCCTTTCGAAGAGAACAAAACTGAAAAAGTGCTTGATAAAGTCATTCGAAGCTATCAAATTGCCTCAGCAGATGAATCAGATTATATTTTGGTCAATGGTGACATCCATACGCTGAACATCAAAAACAATTCAGTGGAAAAGATAAAACTCAACCATACGTTCAGAAGAAATCTCTCTGATGAGTTTGAACAAATGTTTTACGAGGCTTGGGCAGGATTTGGAGAGAACTTTTATGATGAAAACTTTCACGGTGAAGACTGGTCAGCACTGAAAAAGAAGTATGAAAAATACCTGTCCAAAATCAGCAAGCGCTCGCAGTTACGTTTGTTGTTCAATGACATGCTCGGTGAGCTGAACACCTCTCACTTTGGGTTTCGTTCAAGTGGTCAGGAAGAAAACACATTTTATGAAACAAGAACCATGGCCACGGGTATCCAATTCTCAAATGAGGACCCTTTTGTTGTAAAACGAATTATCAAGGATGGCCCGTTGGATGTTAAAGGGAAAAATATCAGAATCGGTGACCGATTGATAGCCGTCAATGGTAAAAAGGTTGATAACAAAATGAACCGCGAAATATATTTTGTGCAGCCGTCACTCGACAAAGAACTTACCCTGACCTTTGACCGCAATGGCACGACAAACGATGTGAGGCTACATCCGATTTCAAGCAATCGCATGCGTGGACTTTTGTATGATGAATGGATAGATACCAACCAAAATTATGTGGATACAAAGAGCGGTAAAAAGGTTGCCTATATCCATATGAAAAATATGGGAAGTCGGTCTTTGGAGGGTTTTAAGCGTGAAATGGTTTCAGAAGCCACAAAAAGAGATGCCCTAATCTTGGACCTTCGCTATAATACAGGGGGCAATGTTCATGATGAGGTTCTACAGTTCCTTTCGCAAAAACCGTATTTACAATGGAAATATCGCGAAGGAAAACTGACCTCGCAACCCAATTTTAGTCCGGCATCAAAACCTATTATTGTACTGATCAATGAACAGTCATTAAGTGATGCAGAAATGACCTCTGCCGGTTTTAAACAATTAGGACTTGGAACGTTAATGGGTACCGAAACCTATCGATGGATCGTGTTTACTTCAGGTAGCAGATTGGTCGATGGATCATTTTATCGTTTACCCTCGTGGGGCTGTTACACCTTAGACGGAAAAAATCTTGAAAAAGAGGGGGTAAAACCCGATATTTTCGTGGACAAAAATTTTAAGGACCGTATTGAAGGAAATCACCCTCAACTGGACCGTGCCTTGGAGGAAATCACAAAACAATTGAACGAAAGATAAAAGCTGAAGGCAACTTCAAATGATTGACATAAGGTAATGGACACTAAATCAATCATACTGGTATTAAGCTGTTTAGGTATTGCACAGGCCCTTTTTCTCTGTTTATACCTATTTACCCTTAGAAAAGGAAACCGTTTGGCCCATCTTTTTTTAGCACTGATCATATTGGGCCTGACCATTCGTATTGGCAAATCAATACTGAACGCGTATTTAGCGCTGTTGCCATGGCAACGCAATTTGGGTATCGCCGGTATGTTATTGGTCGGACCTAGTCTTTGGAATTATGGTAAGGTCATTCTTAAAAGGGAGCGGAAAATTGCTTGGTCAACACTACTTCATTATTCGCCTTACCTCGCTTTTAACCTCTTTTGTTGGCTAATTCCTAACCGGCCCGACACCATCTCCCTAATCATTTACTACGGCGTTTTTGTGTATTTGTTATTGTATTGTGGGCTATCGGCAATTCTTTTGTCCAACCAAAAAAAACATCCCCAGAAAGGGGTTTTAATATGGTACAGAAATTTGATTATAGGGGTAAGTACCATTGGTCTATTTTATATTGGAAACATATCAGGACTTATTCCTTTTTACATCGGAGGGGCCATTTGCTACACTTTTTTAATCTACATGTTCTCTTTCCTTTTGCTCAAAAAACACAGTTTTCAATTGGAGAAATATACCGGGCAATCGTTAGATACAAATACTACCCAAAAATTGATGACAGCTGTGGAAGCACTCTTCGAGCAAGAGTCCGTCTATTTAAACCCTAAGGTATCACTGAGCGGGGTCGCCAATGCCGTGGGTACAACTCCCAAATTACTATCGCGTGTCATCAATGAATCATCAGGAAAGAATTTTTCCGAGTACGTCAATTCCTATCGTATCGAAAAAGCAAAATATCTTCTGGTTGCCCCTGAGACAAAACATGAAAAAATAGCCAGTATAGCCTATGACTCAGGCTTTAACAATGTAACCACTTTCAATTTGGCCTTTAAGGGTATCACCCAAATGACCCCATCCCAATATAGAGAACAAGGGGAATAGCTTTACAATAATCGTCTTTAAAATCATGATTTTTAAAGTCTTTCAAGAAGATTAATTGATTCTTTGTGCAAGACATTCAGCGAACCTTATTTGTACGCAAGGTGGGGTAGTTTCCCTCTGAAACTGGATGTTACATTAATTAATTTAATCAATAAGAAGATGAGGAAAATCGTATCTAAAACAGTTCTATTTCTATTTCTAATCTCGTTTGTTATTTGCAACGGTCAAGACAAAGAAGAGATTCCACATTATTTAAGAAAAGATAATTTCACCGTCTTGCGGGTTATTGTCAAGAATGCCAAAAATCAAGTCTTAATGGTTGGCGGTAAGGATTGGTGGAACATGCCCTATGTCAACCTTTCAAAACGACAATTTTTAAAGGAAGCTATAGATAGTATGGCGCTGGAACATGGCATTCAAGTATCAGATGTTGAGCTTCGTGGTCAATTTTCTTTTAAGTACGACTACAAGCCCAATATGACCTTTCGTAATTACTATGTTGCCCAATATAAGAGTGGCCAAATTAAAGTACCAAAAAGTACAATTGAAGACACATTTGAAAAAATAGCATGGGTCGATATACCAGAAGCTATCGAACGAAATAATAATACTGGCATACAAGAGATCACACAGCAAATTTTAAATCATCCCAATGTTGTTTGGGGCGGTTCTTTCATGGTCAGCCATACCGAAGATGACCATCCAACAAGGTTGGTCGAGGACTTTTATCCTTTATTTAATACTAAAGACAAGTGATACTCAAATTTTCCGTAGGCATGCGTTCTCTGGTCATTCTTGCCCTTACCCTATGTTTCGGTTGTCACCAAAACAAAACTATCACTGAATCTAGCTTAGCCCTTTTACCAGAGAAAGAGGTGGTTTTTGAAGGGCTGAACAAACCATGGAGCATGGCCTTTCTGTCAGAAACTAAAGCCTTGGTCACTGAAAAGAACGGAGACTTGGTGAAGGTAGACCTATTGGATAAAACCAAAAAGGTCATTAAAGGATTTCCAAAAGATTTAACCGACAGCATCGGGGTAAAAGAGTTCGGTGACAATTCAGGGATTTTTGAAGTTCTTTTACATCCAAAATTCTCTGAAAACCAAAAAATCTACTTTTCCTATGCTGCGAAAAAGAAATCAGTAGGCAAAACGACCAAATTCGTTTCGGCAAAATTGGTCAATGATTCCCTAACGGAAATCACACCGATTCTAATAGCTGAACCCTACAGTGATATCGACTTTCACTATGGCGGCGGAATGACCATTGGTACAGACAATAAATTATACCTTACGGTAGGTGAACGCTTATATTGGGAGCATGATGAGCCTGATATTCCTATCGCACAAGACGTTACCGACCCTAGGGGAAAAATACATCGTTTCAATCTAGACGGAAGCATTCCAGATGACAACCCAGACCTTGGTACAAATGCCATTTCAAGCATTTACGCCCTGGGTATTAGAAACACACAGGGCATTGCGGTACAACCCAATACCAATCGTATTTGGTTTACCGAACATGGCACCATTCAGGGCGATGAAATCAATATTTTAACGGCTGCGGCCAATTACGGCTGGCCCAACGTCACTACAGGAAAACTACGGAGCCAAGATTACAAGCCACCTAAACTGGAAGGAGTAGAATTTACCCATCCCACTTGGTTTTGGCACCATACCGTCGCCCCAACAGGACTTTATTTTTATACTGGGGATGAATTTCCCAACTGGAAGAACGACCTTTTTGTTCCAGGCCTTTCAAGGGGAAGCTTATGGCGCTTTCATATCGTGGGCGACACCCTTAGAAGCGCAGAAGAACTTTTTCTGGATTCACGGGTACGCTCTAGAAAGGTCGTTCAAAGTCCGGAAGGAAAACTCTATCTATTGACCGACAACGAAAACGGTCAAATCATTCGAATCAAACCAAAATCAATTTCAAATCAATAATTAAGATGAATAAACTAGCACTAGTAGTACTTGTACTTTTAACATCAATGGTTTCAGCTCAATCTGATATGGCGGCCATTGAACAAACCTTAATGAACTATATCAACGGCTCTTCATACAACGATATGGAGCAAATTCAATCAGCCTTTTACGAACAAGCCGATCTTTTCTTGACCAAAAAAGACCAAGAAATCTGGGTGTTGAATCCTAAGGAATATGCTGAACTCTTTCAAAAAAGAACGAAGGGGGAATTCAATGGTAGGCAAGGCACGATTTTGACCATTGATGTGGCCAATACCATCGCCACCGCTAAAGTAGAACTAAGAATTCCGGCCAGTGATTTACTTTACGTTGACCTATTTCTCTTGAAAAAGATATCTGGAAAGTGGAAGATCATTAGTAAGGCAGCTACTCAAATTCAATAAAAGGTAAAAACCCATTCAGTGATGTTAAGATTTATCAAATCGTCGAACTATACCATTGCTAGCGCAATGTTTGCTATCTCTAGTCTCTTGAATATCACAGAAGCTTTTTCACAACCAGAGAAAACACAGGACCAAAGAATTGATTCACTATTTGCACGATATTCCCCAGACACACCTGGTGTTGCCGTTGGAATTGTTAAAAACGGAGACCTCATATTTTCTAAAGGCTACGGTTCGGCCAACCTTGAATATGGCATCCCCATCACCACAAAAACTGTTTTTCATGTTGCCTCGGTTTCGAAACAGTTTACAGCATTTGCGATATACCTTTTAAAAGACCAAGGCCTTATAAATTTGAATGATGACGTTCGAAAGTACCTTCCGAAACTACCTGATTATGGTAACATCATACGTATACGACATCTCTTGGCCCATACGAGCGGTCTGCGCGACCAATGGGCATTAGTTACCCTCGCCGGATGGTCACTTGAAGACGTCATCTTGACAGAGCAAATTCTTAAACTGGTAGAAAGACAAAATCAACTGAACTTTACGCCCGGCAGCCAATTTGGTTATTGTAACACTGGATACACCCTTTTAGCTCAAATCGTTAAAAAAGTTACTGGATTAAGTCTTGCCGAATACACTCAAAAACACATTTTCGAACCCTTGGGCATGAACAATACTTCTTTCTATGATGATTTTCATGGACTTGTAAAAAATAGAGCCTATTCGTACGAGCGTAAGAATGGACAATATCGAAAGAAGAAACTAAACTATTCAAATGTCGGACCTACTAGTTTGCTAACTACAGTGGAGGACCTTGCCAAATGGAGTCATAATTTTGAAACCTCTGTTGTCGGTAACAAAGCCCTATTTAACGAATTCAACCAAATCTCAAGACTGGATAATGGTAAGCCGACCATTTTCAATATCATAAATAAAGACACTTTATTCCATGCCAAAGGTCAAATTCATAGAAACTATAGAGGTATTCAAATGCGCAAACATGGTGGTCACGATGCTGGGTATCGTTCATTTTTGAGCGTTTTTCCCGAAGAACAGATAAGTATTATCACTTTGAGCAATGATGAACACTATGAGATTTTTGCAAGGGGATTGGACATTGCTGAGTTCTACCTTGGAAATAAAATGACTCCTAAAAAGTCTGAAGAACAAAAATTAAGGAGTAAGACCAAAGAAAAGAAGAAGGAAGAGATTTCCCTGCAACCTTTTGTAGGATCTTTTCATAGCCACGAACTGTCCACCACCTATCACATTAAAATACAAGAAAATCAATTGGTTATTTCACATCAAAGACTTCCAAATATGCGGTTAACCTACAAAGGCCCCGGTAAATTCTCAGGAAACAACTATTTTGATTTTGAAATAGACTTTAAAAAAAATGAAGACGGAACAATAATAGGGTTTGAAATATCAAATTTTGGGATTCAAAAACTACCTTTTGAAAAAATATCTTCAACTAACCATTAGAAGAGAAACTGCATAAGTTTTGCTGAATTCCCTTTCTTAACAATAGTAGCCGTTTCATGGGCGCTAGGGAAGGATAACCAAACATAACTTTATAAAAATGAAATTGAGACCTCATTTATCGTAAATATTTTAATGAATCGGTTTCAATCTGATATTTGACCTATACTGTCGTAAATCAATCTAATTCGTTGAAAAACTATCTGCAAAGTTTGAAACAAAGTCGGTAATATACTTCTTTGTTTGATCTGATTTCCGGAATACCGCATAGTGCATTCTTTTTAAGCCATTTCTCCCTATTCTTTTAAAAACAAGACGCTCGTAATCGATAAAGGACTTTAAAGCCCATTTGGGCATACACATAATGCCCATATTGGCATGTACCATTTCCAATGCCACTTCGGTCAACGGAATTGCTGTAATCTTTTTTGGAGCAATCTTGTTGGGCTTTAAAAATTGCTCATAGACTGAAACCGTTTCCAAGGGAAACGAATGAATAATGAGGTGCGTAGTTGTAAAATCTTTCGTGTCTAAAAAGGCTTTATTCTTCAAAGTATTTTCGTGGTGCATGATGGCAAAAATCTCATCCTCATATATTTCAATACTGCACAATGTTTCATTTATTGGCCTTTCGGTAACTATAGCAATATCAATTTCTTTTGATAAAATCTTCGGAATAGGCTGGTGTGTTGCTTCAACGATTAAATCAATATTGATTTCAGGATATAAAAGACCCATTTTTTGTATAAATGAAGAAAGACCCTGGTAAAAACTATAGCATTCCGTACTGACCTTGATATTACCTGCGGAACCCATTCTCAACTGCTCGATATTCTTAAAACTTCTCTCAATATTTTCAAGAATTATATTTCCTAAAGCATAGATTTCTGCTCCTTCTTCAGTCAATTTCCACTTATTGCGAGTTCTTGTAAAAACCTTAAATCCTAATCGCTCTTCCATTTCCCTCAATTGGTGGCTCAAGGCGGATTGGGTTAAAAACAATTTGTCTGTAGAATTGGCGATACTTCCTTCTTCTACTATGGTTTTTATGAGCTTAAAATATTTGATTTCCATAGTCCGCAAAGCTAAAGGTTCGCCGCTATAGACTAGTTGAAAAATTTTCAACGCCACATTAAAATATTTCAATTTTAAAACTTAAAAGAATCTCGCACTGGAGATACTTTTGAAAGGAAGCAAATTTCAAAACGTATGCAAAATCAAAAATTGAATTCAACGACAGATTTACAGAGCGCCGTGCAAACTTATTTTGATGCCCTTCATTACTGCGATACGGAACTACTGAATACAGTCTTTCATAAAGATTCAAGCCTATTTGATGTAGATGGAGGAAAAGTATTTGTGGAACCCATTCATAGTTTTAGCAATGATGTTGGCGGCAGGACCTCACCAGCCAGTAAAGGACAACGTCAGGAAGCAGAAATACTAATGATTGATTGGTTGTCGCCTTCTTGCGCTACGGTCAAAATCAGGATTAGGGCGCATAGCAACATTTTTGTCGACCATCTTGGATTCGTCAACGGAGAGAATGGATGGCAGATTGTTTCCAAAATATGGCATTTAGAACGAACAGTAGACTAGGTTGCATAAGAGAAACGCAATCCATTTTCGAGACTTAAAGATTGGTCTTGATTTCCTTCCATAAATAAAATCCTGTTACAACAGTGGCCAATACATCAGCAATGGGGAAAGAGAGCCAAACCCCGAGTTCTCCCATAAAAGGAGGAAGAACCAAAATAAGCGGAATAAAAAAGAAGCCTTGTCGTGTCAAGGTCAGCAGAAGTGCAGGAACAGCTTTCCCTACAGCCTGAAAATAGGCCGATCCTATGAGTTGAAGTGCAATAATCGGTGTTGCCATAAAAACCAAACGCATCGCGAGCGGAGCGTGTTTCATAACAAAGGCATTCATCAATAGTTCTTGTTCAGGAAGGTCAGTTCGATTGCTCAAAAACAAACCGGCCAGCTCGGCGGGAAACACCATCAAGATTACAAAGACCAAGGTAGCGACCAAAGCAGCATAGGTAATGGCCGTGTAAATAACCTCTTTGACACGGTCATATTTAAATGCCCCATAATTGAACCCGGCAATGGGTAAAAATCCTTGGGTAACACCAAATACAGGGAAAAGTGCAAACATGAGCATTCGACCAATAATGGCATATACAGCCACTAAAGCTTCGCCACCCAAACCAAATAGAATATTGTTCATCAAAAGATAAATGATACTGGTCACGGCCTGCCGGGCTAGGGTGACGCCTCCCAAAGAACCTATTTCCTTTAAAATTATACCATTTAGTCTAAAGTGCTTAAGATTAATTTTAAGCGCTGAGTTCTGGGAAAGAAAAAAGTAAACGATATAGGACAGGCAAAGTAAATAGCCAGCCGTTGTGGCCCATGCCGCACCATGCATACCCCAATCAAAAACATAAATAAAAATGTAATCAAGAAATAGATTGCCCACAGAAGGAATGATCATGGCAATCATCGCAAATTTAGGCTGGCCTTCTGCGCGGATGACCGTGTTTCCCATCATGCAAAGCGCCAAAAAGGGCACTCCGTACAGGACGATAGTGTAATAGATTTTGGCTGGTTCAAAAATGGCTCCCTTACCTCCAAACGCAGGAATCAATCCGTCGATAAAATATAACCCCAAAACCACCATCGAAACGGTTACCAAAAGGGTAAGGGCTATTTGATTCCCAAAGGTATAAAGTGCTTTTTCTTTATCAGAGGCGCCCAAGGCACGTGAGATGATACTAGAGCCACCAATACCTATGGCCATACCCAAAGCACCAATAAAAAATGATACGGGAAGTACAACGTTGATAGCGGCAATGGCAATTGAACCAATCCAGTTACCAACGAAAATGGAATCGACCAAAACGTTAAGCGACATTACCAAAATACCAATTGATGCAGGAACAGCCTGCTTTATCAATAAGCTACCTATCGGTTCGGTACCAAGGCTATCTGAAGTTGGTCTGGCCATATGTTCATTAAAATCTATACTACCCTAATTGGATAAGGGTGAATTATCTCGTCTAAACGGAATCAAACGAGACGGATGGCAATCCAATTATTCTCTACAAAAGGTCGGGACAGCTTCCTAACGGGTAGGAGAAGAAATTATTCAAGCACTTCTAAACCGGAAGCAATGCCTTCTCTTCCCAATCTTTGATCCATTGTACCATAAGGGCCACCCAATCATCACGATCGTTGAGACAAGAGATGTGCTTATAGCTTTCACCACCGGCCTCCTTAAATTCTTCTTCCCCCTCCATGGCGATTTCCTCAAGCGTCTCCAAACAATCGGATACAAAGGCTGGTGTAATCACGGCAAGTCTTGTCTTTCCTTCTTTCGCCAGTCGTTCAAATTCAAAATCGGTATACGGTTTCAGCCATGGATCTCCGGCCAAACGTGATTGAAAGGAGGTACTGGTTTTATCAGGGTCCAGACCCAGTTCTTTGACCACCAAATCAGTGGTATCATAACATTGATGGCGATAGCAGGTATTGTGGGCCACCGAATTTACTTTACAACAACGCCCATCTATTTTACAGTGGAATTTCGTTGGGTCTGACTTTCGGATGTGACGTTCAGGAATGCCATGATAAGAGAACAATACGTGGTCGTATTCAAAACCTTCCAACCCATCTGCAATACTTTTCGAAAGTACTTTTATGTAGTCTTCATTTTTGTAAAAAGCGGGTAATGTTGTAATTTTTAAGTGAGGAAAGAAGATTTTTTGCTGTTCCAACGCCTTGACCACAACGGTTTCATAAGAAGACATCGCATAATGGGGGTATAAGGGCACCAATAAAACCTCATCAATACCTTGACGGTGTAATTCTTCCAATCCTTCTTTAATGCTGCCACTACCATAACGCATGCCCAAAGCCACTGGCATTTTGGTATGTTTTTGAACCTTCTCCTGAAAGCGTTTCGAAATAATGATAAGTGGGGAACCTTCATCCCACCAAATCTTCGCGTATGCTTTGGCCGATTTCTTGGGGCGGGTATTCAGGATAATTCCGCGAACCAGAAGATTTCGCAAAAAATAAGGGGCGTCAATGACCCGCTCATCCATTAGAAACTCATCAAGATATGGCTTGACATCCTTTTTGGTCGGGCTATCGGGTGAACCCAAATTGACCAATAATACTCCTTTAGGCATAGCTTATTTTTGAACTGCAAAAATACGATTTCGTAGATTTCTCATTATTGGACAATAGCACATCTTTTTATCTTGAAATAGATAACTTTGATATTGTGAGGTTTCTTTTTGTATCATTTCTTTTTTTCTGTTCCATTCTCTCGGCACAGATTACTTGTACCCCTGAAGATAAATCGCTGTTTCGTTCAAAGATGACAGAGTTGAGTCAGATGGATTTGAACAACACACCAAATAATATCATTGCGATCGGGCAAACTTTCTTGAAAACCCAATACGTTGAAAAGACTCTGGAAATTGGAGAAAAAGAAACCCTAGTCATCAATCTAAGAGGATTGGATTGCACCACTTTCGTTGAAAATGTACTTGCTTTTTCACTCTTGTTGAAGGATACTATTCAAGATTTTAATGCTTTTGCGAACATAATAAAAACCATTCGGTATCGTGATGGTATTCTAGAAAGTTACTCATCACGTTTACATTATTTTACAGAGTGGATTCGAAACAATAACGAGAAGGGTTTGGTTCAGGATATAACGCCAGAATTAGGAGGTAAAGAAGTGGAAAAACCAATTAATTTTATGGGCACCCATCGCGATTTGTATCCTTTTTTGAGTGATGAGTCAAATTACCAAGAGATTTTAGACGCTGAACGCGAATTGGCCAAAGAACCCATTTGTGTATTGCCACAAAATGAAATTAATTCACAAGAACATAACATCAAAGATGGTGACATTATTGCCTTGGCCACTTCCATAAAAGGTCTTGATGTGACCCATACCGGTTTTGCCATAACAATCAATGAACGCATTCATTTATTGCACGCTTCCATCTCTGGAGAGGTTAAAATCACGGAAAAACCTTTGATTGATTATCTAAAAAAAATAAAAAGTAATACAGGCATTATCGTGGCTAGACCACTTTAATATTCATTTGAGGTAATTAATGGGGTCAAATCCGTTGAAGCATTCATTTCTATATTCGGTCATAAACCTTATTCACATTTCACCGTAAAGACAAATCGGAGAGGTTCATCACAAAGCTTAAGTTAATGCACATCGTACGCACGCTCGTTATCGTGAAATTTTTAAACTGTAGTTTTGAACTAAAACCACATTAAAAACAGTATGGTTATTACAATCATTACTTGACCAGAACTAACTCAATAACGCCTATTTTTCCTTATTTCGAAGTTTTTCTTTCTTATGATATAGTGGCCATCAGAAAACTGTATCAGTTCTATACCACGACCAATGGATGAATAACATACAAATGCTATATTTCCATTGCTATCGGGATTTGAAAAAACGAATACGCCTCTGATCTCAGTACCCATAAAATTTACTGTTTCAGAATCGTTCTCTGAAAAATCAGAAAGCTCCTGTAACTTTTCCCTTGCGGAGGTATTCCCAGATTCCACATATGCCATAGTAAAAGATGTGAATGTTTCGAACTTCACCATGTTCAGTTCTATAGAAAAGCCCAAGTCAATAAAATTCACGAAGTTTTCAATGGTCTCATATTCAAAATATTCACAATTTTCCGGTATGGTTTGATTTGACATCAATTCTAAATCTCGTGGTTGGGTATTTGCCACGACCAGCTCACCTAATTCATTTTCATATGGTATTTCTGTAAATGCTTTAAAAGGAATTAGCGATTTTTCATATTCTGTCAATCTGTACGTCTCGAGCAAAAGTTGACCGTCAGGACAAACCTGAACACAGCCTAAAAACAGACTGCAAAATGAAATCAGAATACATAAGCATAGAACTTTCACTTTCAATGGTTTACCTAGACGTTAAAAACACTTTTTTAATTTCGACCACGCCTTTTCCAAAAACAAAACGCAAGGCCTGGTTTCCCAAAATCCCTATACAGTTCTTTGTTTGATGTGGAGGTGGGCCACCATCGCAGGTTATCCTTGGGCTTACGCTTTTTAGCCGTTTTCTGTAGATTCTTCAAAGCCAATTTTCGAGAAAATAGCCTACTACACTATTTACGCCCCAAGCACCACTCCATAGCCCCCAATAGATGCTGACGAAATGCTGGCTCATCAAAAGAGGCTTTTGTGTGCGCACCACCAGTAAAGAAGGAACGCCCCCCGTCATATTCATGATACCATGCAAAAGGATGATTCTCTCCGTTGGTCCCTCCTTCATAACTGGTCTCATCTAGATTTAAGAGCACGTTGACCTCTGGATTAAGATTTTTAAAATTATACCACTCATCCGTTCGTTCCCAAACATCGGAGAGGTTGGCAGTAGATGGATGGGATTTATCCACCACATTAATTTTGGCTGTTGGAGTACCTTGAGGATGGCCCGCGAAATATGCCCCAACCAGTTTTCCGTACCAAGGCCAATCATATTCCGTATCTGATGCAGCGTGTATTCCCATAAAGGCTCCACCATTTCTGATGTAGTCTTCAAAGGCTTTTTGCTGGACATCATTGAGAACATCTCCAGTAGTACTTAAAAATACAACCAATCGAAAATTCTTTAAATTTTCGGTATTAAAATCTTCAGATGTCTCCGTTTGCAAGACTATAAATCCGTTTTCACGACCTAGTTCGCGCAATGTCTTTACTCCTTTTTCAATGTTTTCATGACGAAAACCTTCAGTTTTTGTAAAAACCAATACCAGTTCAGGTACTGCTTCTTCCATAGTTTGTGGTAGGGCGATGTCTATTGCATTCCCTTGATAAAGTGCCAAGTTCAGTAAGAGAAAGAAGCTATATACTTTGTTCATTTTGTAAGAATATTAGGTTAAGGAAGTTACATATTTTTTCGGCGTAGTACCATATTTCTTTTTGAATGAGGCAATAAAATGACTTGCAGTACTGTATCCCAATCTAAGGCCAATTTCATTCACATTGTACTTGCCTGATTCCAGTAATTTTCGCGCTACCTCCATTTTATGGTCTAAAAGGAAGCCATAGACCGAATCGCCATAAATTTGTTTGAAACCTTCTTTTAGCTTCTTAAGGCTCAATCCTATTTCATCCGATAATTCCTGTAGCGTTGGTGGTTCGGCCATTCGTTCCAAAATAATCTCTTTGGCAATTTTAATTTTTCTAACATTTTCTTCGTCAGCCAAAAATGGACATTGTTCTAAATCGGCGTTACCGGATTTATTGAAATAGAGGGCAATTAATTCATAAATCTTAGCTTTCGTGTACAATTTCTGTATGAAAGGATGAAGATTCGAACCCATCAATTGACTTATAACTACAGCCATAGCCGGCGTAAGCATTTCTTGGGCATAGTATTTTTTCTCGCTGAACGAACCGCTCAAAAAAGGAATCTCTTCAGCGTCATCTGAAAAAAGCGTATGGAAATGCCTAATGGATACGACCACCGATAACACCCATGTTTGCGGGCGAACCAGTAAATGTAGGGGCAAATCTTTTTGGGTATTGTAAAGTAACAGGGAATTTTCATCAGAAACATCCAAATGGTAATTACCATTATTGAAAAGAAATTGAGCACGACCCTTCAATGAAAAATGGAATTGAATAAAATTTCTATCTATGGGATGAATAATCTCCTTAATCTCTTCTGTATCATTCTGAATTTTAAGCACATAGACTTCGTCGTCTACATAAATCGACTCATATGAACCTATAACGACATTTTCTGTCATATAACGCTGCATTAATAAGTTAATATTTCTTATTTATAATGACTCTAAATTATTTGAAAATCTCTGTTAATCCAAATAAAATAAAGTGTTTAACGAAAATACCGTTTAAAGTTCTTTCACAGATGTCTTTTCGATACAAATTGAACCGATAGCGTTACTTTAACCTAATTGGTCACCCTATTTTTGTATGCGCTATGAGCTTATGAAGAATTATAACCTTTCAAAATATCCTTCATTCTTTGCTGTAGGTCTAAGCTATCGGAAAGCTGAAGCCGAACTACGGGGCAAATTTAGCTTGGACGTACCTGCTATTGACAAGTTAACGCTTGCCGCAAAACAGGAAGGGCTCGATGGTTTGCTCGCCATTTCGACGTGTAATCGCACCGAAATTTATGGTTTTGCCCAAGATCCCAATAAACTTATCAAACTACTTTGCCAACAAACAAAAGGTACGATTGAAGAATTTCAAAAAGCAGCTTATATATACAAAAATCAAGAGGCCATCTCCCATTTTTTTAAAGTAGGCACAGGGCTTGATAGCCAAATTCTAGGGGATTTTGAAATCATTAGCCAAATCAAACAAAGTTTTTACCGCTCTAAAAAGCATAAAATGGCCAATCCATTTTTGGAGCGTCTTTGCAATTCCGTGCTCCAGGCCAGCAAGCGCATCAAAAATGAAACAGAACTCTCATCAGGTGCAACATCTGTGGCATTTGCTTCTGTAAAATATATTCTTAACAACGTATCAGAGATAAAAAGAAAGAATATTTTACTTTTCGGAACAGGGAAAATAGGTCGAAACACTTGTGAAAATTTAATCAAACATACGGGCAACAGTCACATTACCCTTATCAATCGTACGAAAGAAAAGGCCGAAGCGTTTGGTAATAAAATGCAACTTAGTGTAAAGAACTTTGCAGATCTACAAACCGAAATTCGAAAATGTGACGTTTTGGTAGTCGCCACTGGAGCGCAGTTACCAACCATTTCAAAGGCATTGATTTTTAATAAGAAACCGCTGTTGGTACTAGATCTTTCCATTCCTAAAAATGTAGCTGACGATATCAAAGAACTGTCGAATGTTACATTGGTACATTTAGACGAACTATCTCAGGTCACGGATGAAAATTTAGAACGGCGAAAGCAATTTGTGCCGCAGGCCGAGAAAATCAATGAAGAGGTGAAAAAAGAGTTTGCCCAATGGTTGGAGACACGAAAGTTTGCCCCGGTAATTAAAGCCTTAAAGGATAAGTTAAAGACCTTAAAAGACGAAGAACTCGACTTCCATTCCAGAAAACTACAGGACTTCGATGAGAAACAAGTTGATTTGGTCTCTGAACGTATTATTCAAAAAATAACCAAGCAATTCGCCAATCACCTTCGAAATTCAGAAGTCGATACTGAAGAAAGCGTACAGATGATTCAGCAAATATTTCAATTGGAAATCCACCAAGAATGAAATCACCCCTTCGTATTGGCACAAGAGATAGTGAATTGGCACTTTGGCAAGCCCAAACTGTACAAAGGCAACTTGAAAGGTTGGGTTTTGATACTGTATTATGCCCGGTTAAATCTACAGGCGATATCGTTTTGGATAAACCGTTATACGAACTGGGTATTACAGGAATTTTTACGAAAACCCTGGATGTTGCCTTGATTAAAGGTGAAATTGATATTGCCGTACATTCCATGAAAGACGTACCGACCCAATTACCTCAGGGCATTGTTCAAACCGCTGTGCTGAAGCGTGCCTCAACTATGGATGTTTTAATACATAAAGGGAGTGATTTTTTAAATGGTAAAAATGGCACTATAGCGACAGGTAGCCTACGTCGAAAAGCACAATGGCTATATCAATATCCGAACCATAAGGTCATTGGTTTACGTGGAAACGTCAATACCCGACTGATCAAGCTTATTGAAAATGATTGGCAAGGAGCAATTTTTGCCAAGGCTGGACTGCAACGTATTAAATTATTACCCAAAGACGCTATCATGCTGGATTGGATGGTACCAGCCCCTGCTCAAGGAGCCATGGTCGTGGTTGCCTTGGAAAAAAATCAAGAAGCCTGTGAGGTCTCACAAAAATTGAACGATTCAGATAGTGACGTTACTACGCGCATAGAGCGTGAATTTTTACGAACACTGGAAGGGGGGTGTACTGCACCTGTAGGCGCTCTTGCCGAAATTAAAGACCAAAAGGTACGTTTAAAAGGCTGTCTTCAAGCCTTGGATGGCAGCACCAAGGTTGAAATCTCAAAAGAAAGACCTCTGAATAAATTCGAAGGTTTTGGTAAAAGTTGCGCCTATGAGATTTTGGAGAGCGGAGGAATGCAATTGATGAAAAAGATAAAGGATGAGCTCAACAATCCTGTC
>JBHJJC010000156.1:0-31039 GCA_050042945.1 Croceivirga sp. | reverse complement strand
TTTTGAGATGGCCATTATGTATATTTGTTTTAAAGATAACCAAAGATGTTTTCGAAAGGCAAACCGAAACCGACCGTTGACGCAGAACAACATGAATTGCTTGAGAATGCACAGAAGCGTATTAAGCAAAAAAGGCGCCTGTTCACACATTTCGTAATTTTTTTGATCGGAAGCGTTTTTCTTATTCTCATCAATAAAATTTTAAAGTATGGTGAACAATATGACTGGTTCATCTGGGCCATTACCGCATGGGCCTTCTTATTTATAATTCATGCTTTTAATGTGTTCATTACACATAAATTTATCGGGAAGGACTGGGAACGCTCCCAACGGGAGAAACTTGTTGCCAGACAAAAAAAGCGTATCGCAGAAATACAGAAAGAAATTGAAACCGATTTTCCGGTTTCCCAAATCAATAAAAAAAAAGAATAGCACATATCTCGGGAGAAGTCAACATGAACCAACTTATCATCATTGCCGCGGCGGCAGAAAACAACGCGCTGGGTATCAATAACGATTTACCTTGGCACCTGCCAGATGACTTTAAGCGATTTAAACAATTGACCACAGGCCATAAAATCATTATGGGGCGCAAAACCCTCGAGAGTTTTCCAAAGGCACTCCCCCATCGAGAGCATGTAGTAATCACAAGAGATACGAATTATTCCCCGAAATTTCAATGCACCCTAGTCCATTCCATCAAGGAAGCAATTGATTACTGTGCAATGGATGAAAAGGCCTTTATCATTGGTGGGGGAGAAATCTACAAACAGTCGATGGATTTCGCCACACATATTGAACTGACAAGGGTGCACCATACCTTCGAGGCCGATACGTTTTTCCCAGAAATCAATTTGGAGCAATGGCAATTGACCCATGAAGAATTTCATCAAAAAGACGAGCGACACGCCTACGGTTTCAGCTATTTAACCTACGAACGGAAGCCGTAAAATCAGCTTCGAAGACCGATAAAAATAAAAAGATAGGCCAACCGACCTATCTTTTTAGTTATTATTAATGTTTTCGATCATCCACCACAATTGGCGGCAACATCTTGCACTTCGCTCTTGGCGCTTAACACCTTACCCAAGGTCATTGTTCCTTTTACGGTAATATCAATAAAGTCTGTTCCTACTTGAAAAACAACACCAGAGAAGCGACTGAACTGAAGTTGCGAACGCAGTTCTTCACCTGAAAGGGAATTTCCAGATTCTGTCGCCCTCAATCTAAAACGCTGAACAAATTCAACTTTGGTGTTGTCATATATTTGCGCGACATCATAGACAAGCGAGGCACTACCCGGCGGAACAGTGACCGTACGCTCAAAGAATATGGTTTCTGTTACTTCTTCTTCCGATTCACCGGAAAAAGTCGATTCTGAGGTCATACTTGCACTTACCTCTGCAGTTGCCGTCACCGATGCATTGTAATTCGCAGTATTGCCAAAGAAACCAGCTTCAAATTCTGTACCCACAGTGGCCGAAACTGAAGTGGTAGCTGATGCAGTTAGTGAAAATTTCTCTTCCCAACCAATACTATTGGTGCTGGATACCGACTCATCACTCCCCACTGTCTGTGATAATTCTCCGTTACCACAATTGGTCAATGTACTGTTGGCTCCAAAATCAGTTCCAGGAGCAGATAATATGGGTGCTAAAAATGTAGTGCCTATATCTTCAGCACTCCACGCCAAGCTATTTGAAATAATACGCAATAGAACGATATCATCCCCTGGATTGTCGTTTAAGACAAAACCAACACCACTTCTTACCCGTATTACCCTTTCTGCGGGTTTAGAAACAATATTGTAAACTCCATTTGCCACCTTTCTGATAATGAATTTGTATTCTTCAACATCCGGTCGCTCGAGCACGTCTTCGAACTTATCAAAGAAGGATAATCTTGGTGCATCTACCAGTTGCCCTTGAATGTTAAGGGGCGCAACAGAAAAAACTTACCATCTTCTTGCATTCGTATGGCAAAAGTGTTCTGCTCGCCAGGAAAGGGAACAAAATTGAAAATAAAATCAGGTTCAACTTCAAAACCTAAAAATGAAGGATTTGATGTTCTCGTCATAATATTGTTAAACCCCGCAAGTCTATTTACCCTCAATGCCATTTCCAATGGTTGTCCTTCAGCATCAACACTTTGCATGTAATAAGGCGTATCTTCTTTCAAGGCAATGGTATTAAAAGCTTCCGTTTCTTCTAGATTAGTCACATTTAATAAAACAGGTTGTGGGTTTGATCTGAAAATAACAGCAGAAAAGTTTTCTGAAATAATACGATTACCATTGGCGTCTTTAATTTCAATGGAGACAGCTACCCCTTCCTCAAGCTCCTCAACAACATCATTTTCCAAACCTTTAATGGGTATGCGCAACTGACCTATAAAGGTTATGGGTTCGATAGTGATGGTTTGTGAATAATCTCCCAATGCCGCTTCAATCTTAATATTAGCGTTGGCTGGGTTGTAACCCTTTTTGGCGATGTTTCTTGCATTGATGACCATACCCAACTCACCATCAAATTTCTCAAAATCATCTTCGGTAACTTGTCCATCGGTCTCAACGATTTGCCCTGTACTTTCAGGACATCCCTGATTGCTGCTCAACCCCATTTGTGTGGGACAATCATCATTTGCATCAATAATTCCATCACCATCAGTATCCATAACGGAAGGTTCATCACTATTTGTTTCATCTTTACTGCAGGAAATACTGCTTGACAAGAAACAAATAGTAAGCATTGATACTTTTAAAAAAAGTTTTATTGTTTTCATCTCTTCAATTTTTGTGGTTAAAAATGATGTTTGTTTTAAGTGGCCTGAACGGTGAAGGTCTGCAGCCCTAGACCGAGCAGGAAACCACAAAAAACGGTTGTTGTACTTGACAACACCACAAACCTAGAAGCATGGTCTTGAGGAATAAAAAAAAGAGGGGAGACAAATGGTATACTCACCAGAAAATTATGTCGAAGGCATCATGTTTACTGGGATTAGACTAGATACTCAAAACAGCGTTCTCTAATGAATCACTCGTTGAAAGGTTCATTTTTTTACGCAAACGTTGCCGTGCTTTTTTGATTCCAGGGATAGAAATGTTTAGAATGTTGGCAATTTCCTTTGAAGAAAGATTCATTTTTAACAATGCCATTAAGCGGAGTTCATTTGGGGTAACATCAGGATATGCTTTGGCAACGTTACTATTAAAGTCTTTGTGGACCTCTTCGAAATAGCGTGCAAAATTTTCCCAATTATTGTCGTCTTTCAGATCAAAATTAATGCTAGTAATCAATTGTTGATACCCGTCATTGGTAGCTTCTTGTTCTTGGAGTTCTTTTGCCTTTTGCTTGAGATTTTCGAGAGTTTCGTTCTTTTTGGCCAGATGTAGGGCCTGCGTGGTCAATTCTTTTTTCTTGAAGGCCAATTCGGCAGCTACCTTCTCACGTTCTGCCTTATTGCGCTTCATTCTTTGACGGATTCCGTAGAAACCAAAACCAAAAACTAACAAGGATAGCCCGAGACCGGAACCCAACAACCATTTCTGTAGTAAACTCACTTTGTCTTTTTCCTCCAAAAGTGCTATTTCGGTCTCTTGCCGGGCAATTTGCTGCTCTTTTTTTTCAGTATCAAAGATGGCCCGCATTTCTTCAATCTGTTTTAATTTCTTTTCGTCATAAACCAATTCTTTGTAATTATGAAACGATTTATGGTCCTCAAGGGCAAGATTTTTTTTCTTTAAATCTTCATGAATTTTAGAACGAAGTTCATATCCCAAAGCCAAGTCACCTTTCGAACCTATGCTGTCTGCCAAAAAAATTGACGTATTGATAAACTGTAGCGCTTGAGACGGGCTTTTCATATTGTAGTATATTCTACCAAGCATGATATAATCTTCAATCAGATACTTGGAAATTCCTACTTTTTTATTGATTTTCAATCCCTTTTGAACATAGTTCAATGCTTTGTTATATTCTTTTTTCCCAAAATAGACACGACCCAAATTCGTGTAGGTCACACCATCAAACTCTTCCTCGCCAAGTCTCTTCGAAATTTCAACGGAATTATTAAAATACTCTTCGGCCTTATCATATTGTTTCAAATAATAGTAACAATTACCAAGATTCGTAGAAGCAACGCCTAAAAAAAGTAAATCATTGATTTTGTCATAATACTCTAGGCATTCAATATTATATTTTACGGCATTCTCTAAATTCATCAGCCTTTCCTCAACGACTGCCAATTGGAGCAAAGCATCTATTCTGCTCGTTTCATCCTTTAATTTTTGAAATAATCCTATGGCCTTTAATGAGTACTGTAATGCTATTTTATAATACCCCTGATGATGATTCACCCTGCTCAGCATATCATAATTTTTTGCAACTTCTTTTGAGTCACCAAGCAAGCTTTTTAAGGTTAATATATTTTTAGAAAATATACTATCTGCTTTTTTGTAATTCCCTTTTTTGAATTCAAGTCCTGCTAATCTATCCTCAGAAGTAATTGCGTTCAATGTGTCATTTATACCTTGGTAATAGTCCAAACATTTCTGGTAGTATAGCGCGGAGGAATCATTCTGCTCTGTCATTTGAAAAAAATCTCCCAATCCAAGATACCCGCTCGTCAAATGATCGTTATCATCTATTTTTTTTGCGAGCGTAATTTTTTCCCTGATGTACTTTTCTGCTTTCGAAAAATCATTGTAAAGGTTAGCTTCAAATAGTTTTTCCAAAACTATTAGGCGAGTCGTGTCGTGAAGTGTTTGATTTTTATAAAGGTTTAAAAGACTATCAATATTTTTTACTTCCTGTGCCGAACTAATTTGAAACTGTAATAGAACAAAAAGAAGAAGTAAGTGAAGGGAATTGTTCTTCATTGCCATTGGTTTTCACTCTAAAAGTAAAGAAATAAACCAAGTACCTACAAAGGGAAGGTTATGAATATGTAAGGAGCCAAAAACACATCAAATACAAAAAATCATTCCTGATTCTTTAAAAATCCAGAAATTGGGTTCTACCCAATGACCTTACGAATTGATTGAGCAAATCAACATCTTTGTTCGTGTAAAAGTAATGGGTACTATCAAGATTTTCTTTACGCAACAGTCGGTTTTCTTTTAAAATAGCTCTTGTCTGCTTTGCCACCGCAAAACCGGAATCAACTATCTGTATTTCTGCAGGAAGGATTTTCCTTAGTGTTGGAATTAAATAGGGATAGTGGGTGCACCCCAACACCAAACAATCGATTCCTTCTTCGAGCATTGGTTCAATATATGTTTGTAGTAGCTGTTTTGCCCCTTCTGAATGCTGTTTTCCTGATTCAACCAATTCGACCAGACCTTTTCCCTCTTGTTCAAACACTTCGATTCCCGCCGCATGAATATTGGACGTACTCTGAAACAGGGCACTAGATAGGGTTCCTTTTGTTGCCAAAACACCAACTCTATTGGTCTTCGTTCTCAAGGCAGCTGGTTTTATCGCTGGCTCGATGCCAATAAACGGTATGGAATAATTCGCCCGTAAATAATCTATAGCGTTCGTTGTGGCGGTATTACAAGCTACCACAATGAGTTTGCATCCTTTCCCAAGCAGTATTTCGGTATTCCTGATGCTTAACTGAAGAATCTCTTCAACGGATTTCGAACCATACGGGGCATTTTTACTATCGGCCAGGTAAATAGTGTCTTCATTAGGTAAAAGCTTCACGATTTCCTTCCAAATCGATGTACCCCCTACTCCAGAATCAAAAATGCCAATCGAATCAATCATATTCATGATAGTTCAGATGAAATAACAAAGCATGCCCAAAATTCCTTTCTGGGAAAATAGACAAAAACCATGTTTTTTGGAAACCAAGATATTTTCACAAAAAAACCGCTTCCTTGTGAGGGAAACGGTTGCGCTTATAGTAAGTTTTCGACTGCTTAGAAGCCTAATTCTTGCTTTACTTCTGGTAGTAAATCTTTTCCTTTAGCGACAATCAGTCCACCTCCTTGAGAAGCATCAATAACGTAATCGTAACCTTGGGCAGCAGCCACTTTTTCAATAGCGACTTTGGCCTTTTCGGTTATGGGAGCAAAAAGTTCAGATTGTTTCTTTTGCATTTCCTGCATAGCTGCCTGTTCAGCTTCTTGGATATTTCTCTCAAAGCCTTGTAACTCAAGGGCACGTTTTTCGTTTTCTTCTTTGGAAATGGAAGAGGCTTCATTCTGATATTGCGTCAGCTTATTTTTTAGTTCTGTCATGGAGCTCTCCAAATCTGCTCTATAGGTTTCTTGCAATTTTTTTAATTCACTTTGGGCGGATTGCATCTCTGGCATAGCTCCAAGCAACTCCTGTACATTAATATGGGCCACTTTACTCTGCCCATTTACAAATCCGGTTGCCGCTATCAACACCACCGCAACAACCAACTTCCTTACATTTTTCATAATTCCTAATAGTTTAATTTGAGTATACAATTTTCAGTGTTCAGTTTATTTATCTGTTACTTGTAGAATCCTTTTCTTGTTCTTTCAACCTTTCTCCTTGTTTGGCCTTTCGCTTTGCCTCTCGTTCTTCAAGTAATTTTTTTCTTCTTTCTTCGTAAGCTTTCTTGCGTTCTTCGCGTAATTTCAATTGTTCTGCCCTTCTTGTTTCGGCTGCCTTCGCTCGGTCTTCTTTGGTCGACTGGGCTTTGGCCTGTCTTTCTTTCAAGGCATCACTTATCTCTCTATCCGATTCGGCCTCTTCTGCCTGAAATTCTTTTAACCTATCTTTTTCTTTCTGGACCTTATTCGATTTACTCACCTTTCTAGTACGACTTATCTCTCTTAGAATCAAGTCACTGATATCGTGTCTTTTTTCGGAGTACAACATTACGACATCTGCTGATTTATCGAAAATAAAATCATACCTTTTATTTTTTCCAATTTTCTGTACTTCAACAAATACCTGGTCTTGTATCGGCTGCACTAGAAGTCTCTTCTGTAACACTAAATCACCTTGTGGGCCAAATCGATCTTGCTGATACTTCAATACTTCCGTTTCTAAAATCTCAATTTCTTCCTCTCTTTCGGCTATCAGTTCATCAGTAAGCAACACTTTTTCTGCAGCCAAATCTTTCTTCATTTCTTCAACTTTACTCAGCTTAAGCTCTATTTCTTGCTTCCATTTGTCTGCTTTTGCATTGAGTTGCTCAGTGGCATCACGGTACTCCTCGACATTTTCAAGTATGTATTCCATGTCAACATATCCGATTCTAACACCAACAGCGCGTTGTGCAAACAGGCTGAGCGTTATCAGAAAAGCTGATATGAAAAAGAACGTTTTTGTCTTCATTTTTGAATCCGGATTTTACATAGAAAATATCGTGCCAAAATACTCAACTATTTCAAAATGAATACTTTAAATAATCAAAGAATATGGTCGAATCTTCCAATTTCGTTAAAACTGTTGACCTATAATGAAGTGGGTCTGCCAACCGCTCGGGCCTTGTCCGACGGACTGAGGTCTTAAATCTTCGTCAAAACCATATCCAAAATCGATACCCAAGAGTCCGAATGCTGGCATAAAAATACGTAGCCCCGCTCCAGCCGATCTCTTTAACTGAAACGGATTAAAGTCAGTAAAATTATCCCATGCGTTACCCGCTTCTAAAAAAGTCTGCACATATATTGAAGCAGAGGGCTTTAATGTCAACGGATATCTCAGTTCCATGGTATACTTGTTATAAATTGTACCACCGTCTTGTTCTTGCCGACCTGTAATCGGATTTGTACTGAAAGGTGTTATTGAACTATTATCATAGCCCCTTAGCTGTATGATTTCCCTGCCATCCAATGTGAAGTTCCCCAGGCCATCTCCTCCGACAAAGAAACGTTCGAAGGGCACATTGCCAATATCATTGTTATACGCCCCCAAGAAACCAAATTCAGCATTGGTCCTCAACACGAGTTTATCGACCAATCTGGTATACCAATCGCCCCTGAACTTAACTTTAAAAAATTCCAACAACTTAAAGCGTTCCTCCTCAAGAGTTTCCAAACGCCTTTGTAATGCAGGTAAGCACGGGTCGTTAACCCCCAATGGAAAATCAAAAATTTCTTGGGTAACCTCATCAATCTCTACACGAATACCTTTAAAATCTTTATTGCTCAACAACGAATATGGCGGCGTAAAGCGGGCTGTCAGCTCAAAATTTGAACCGGTCAAAGGAAATATACGGCTAGGCCCTTGCGAACTTCTTGAAATTCCTAAGGTATAGGTTAACGAGTTCGAAGTACCATTGCCAAAATTAAAGAGACCACTATTGAAGTTATTGAAATCATAACGTTGATAACTAAGCGAGTGGGACAGCGTAAAAAAGTCATCAGGCCATTGAACCCTTTTTGCTAAACCGGCGGATACCCCTGTTATGGAAAAACTTTCATCATCGCTCACTTCAATACGCCCCTGTCTATCAAAATTTGCTCGAAACTGTTGGGTTCTAGAGAACGAAAGATTAAAACGAACCGGTTTTTTACCGCCCAACCAAGGTTCTGCAAAATTCAAACTATACACTCGAAACGTTCTACTCGCCTGTAAACGTAGGGCAAAGGTTTGTCCATCACCCATGGGCACTGGTTTATATGCCTCTCCCTTAAATAGGTTTTGAATGGAAAAGTTATTGAACGAAAGTCCGAGGGTTCCTATAAAACCGCCACCACCAAAACCGCCTTGCAGTTCAATCTGGCTGGATCCAGCCTCAACCAAACTATATTTTAAATCGACCGTTCCTGCGTTTGGGTCAGGATTTTGAATATCAGGTACAATCTGTTCCGCATCAAAAAAACCAAGTTGGCCCAATTCCCTAACACTTCGAATAATATTGTCCTTACTATATTTTTGTCCTGGGCGGGTACGCAATTCCCTAAAAATTACGTGATCATTCGTTTTATCATTACCCGAAACGCTCACATGATCCAAAAAGGTCTCCTTGCCCTCAATAATCCGGATTTCAAAGTCAATGGTGTCGTTTACCGCCGAAACCTCAACGGGGTTAATGCTTGATAAAAGGTAACCATTGTTTTGATACAGATTGGTCACATCTTCACCATCGGGTTTGGAATCGTCAGCAATTCTTTCTTTAAGTAAAACCCCATTATATACATCCCCTTTTTTTATGCCAAGTACCTGTGCCAATTGTCTGTCGGTATACACAGAATTACCCACAAAATCGATGTTACCAAAATAATAGCGATCGCCTTCTTCTACCCCTATTTTCAGTGCAATGTTGTTTTCATCGAGTTTAATAAAGGTGTCAGAAACTACCCGAGCGTCGCGGTACCCCTTCTCTGCATAAGCATCTACAAGGTTTTCAAGCCCATCTTTGAACTCTTCTTCTGTATATTTTGAACGTTGCCAGAAGGCGCCAAGTTTCTTTTTACGAATCTTAGCCTTACCGAGGGCTTTGCGCAATCTTTTATCCTTTACTTTTTCGTTGCCCTCAAATTCTATACTTTTAATCTTGACCTTATCTCCTTTGCGAACATTGACGACCATACTTTCACTATTGGTACCGACGGTATCCTTCGCTGTGGCAATACTCACTTTGGCATTTAAAAAACCTTGTTTCTGGTACTTATTTTCAAGATAATTTTTGGTGTTGGCAATAAGACTCTCCGTTATCTTTTTACCTTTCTTGAGGTCGGTATCATCTATGATGTCTTGTACCTTTCTTTTTTTGACGCCATAAACAGTGACTTTAGAGAGTGTTGGCCTTTCCTTGATGCGTAATTCCAAGAAAACCTTATCACTTTCAACAGCATAGAAAAAATCAAGTTCACTAAAAAGTTCAAGGCCCCAGAGTTTTTTAATAACTCCACTGATTTCTTCTCCAGGAATCGATATTTCTTGGCCTATTCTAAGACCCGTATACGTTTTAACGGTTTGCTCATTGTAGCTTTGAAGCCCGGTTACCTCTATGCCCCCTAAAATATATTTCTTGGCGGTCTCAAGTGATATGTCTTGCGCCGTAATTATTTGGGGAACTGTTAAAAAAAGAAGGGAAATCTTGCCGAGTAACGTAATTCTTTTTAACCCTCTAATGGAGTTGTTCACTAGTCTTTCCAAATCGTCGTTCTCTATTCTGGTAATTGATAATTGCATCTACCAAATGATGCTCATTAAAATCGGGCCAAAATACATCAATAAAATATAATTCGGCGTATGCAATCTGCCAAAGTAGAAAATTGCTTATTCTGTGCTCTCCGCTAGTACGTATGAGCAGGTCTACATCTGGCAGGTCATGCGTGTAAAGATGAGTATTAATAACCGTTTCGTCAATATCATCTTCTGAAATTATGTTATTTTTAACTTTGGAACTTATGACTTTTATAGCAGATTTTAGCTCCTCCCTGGAGCCATAACTCAAAGCCAAAGTCAATGTAAGGCCAGTATTGTTTTCCGTTTTTGCGATAACCTCTTCCAATTCTTTGGCAACCTTAGTCGGAAGAAAATCCAAGTTACCGATAGCATTCAAACGAATATTGTTTTCGCTAAGGGTTTTGAGCTCTTTTCTAAGTGAGGCCACTAATAATCGCATTAATGTTTGTACCTCAACCTTAGGTCTTTTCCAATTTTCGGTGGAAAAGGCGTACAGCGTCAGATAACGCACTTTGTGCTTTGCACAGTTCTCAACCGTTCTTCGAACGGCGTTCACGCCATTCTCATGCCCAAAAACGCGCATTTTACCACGCTGTTTGGCCCATCTGCCGTTACCATCCATTATAATGGCAATATGCCGAGGTAGATTATCCCCGTCGATATGCTCCAAATTGCTCATGTTTTATTCAAAACAGTCTTGGCAAGGCTTTCTCCCAAAGGTGTAGGTGAGGGTTATTCCAGAGAAAACATACCAATCTTCACTTAAAATGTTACCGAACCTGAATTGTTCAAAATTTGAACCTTCAGGATTGCTGGCATCCAGATTATCCGTAAAGGTGTACCTTGCCCCAATCTCAGCCCCTAAGATAAAGAACTGACTTAGACGTAGTTTTGCCCCCACGGTCATTGGAATTGCGAAACTACCATCTTTTTGGTTAATATCCTGAACCTGTAGGGCATCAATGTAGTTAAAATCATATCTGAAATAGGTGATGCCAGTATATAAATAAGGCGTGAAGGCAGGACCAAGTTTATGAAGGTTATACTCAACAAAATTAAACTCAAGACCTGCGGAGTATTCCATTACTGTATTCTCTATTCGAAAAGCGCGCTGTTGTCTTGAAGACTTGCTCGATTTGGAATCATCCGCGATAAAATATCCGCGATATACACTCGCGCGCCATGCATAACGCTTTCTCTTATTCCATTTAAAAACTGCACCAAAGGCTGGCCCAGAGGGCAAGACATAGTTGGTTCTACCTACATCGCCTATCATATTGGTACCTCCAGCGAACAACCCAATTTCATAGGTCTGGGCACTCACGCTTCCTACAACCAACAAAAACAATAATATAATTGCTCTCATATAGAAATTACAAAAGAGGTTAATACAAGGTGGGTTGCCTTTCATCGTCGCACAGTTCTCTTTGTAAAACAACTTTTAATCCTATTTATTGTAATCAGAATATCAGTTACGGCGGTCTTCGCCCCAGAGTAGTTTATTACGAAGTGTTTTCAGGAAACTTTCGGATTTGTAAGCGACCATATTAATTGCGTAAGGCGATTTTTGGATGATAATTTCTTGGCCGTTGGGAATGGTTGCAATACGCGAATCCAATGAAACCAAGTGGTTCTCTTCCCTACCGGAAACCTTTAATTTTATAACGGTATCATCAGAAATGACAAATGGCCTTGCGTTTAGGTTATGTGGGGCAATGGGGGTCAACACGAATGATTTTGTAGTTGGTGCGATAACAGGGCCTCCACAACTCAATGAATACCCAGTAGACCCTGTTGGCGTAGCGATGATAAGGCCATCGGCCCAGTAATTGGTAAGATATTCCCCATTCAAAAAAGTCTCTACCGTAATCATAGAGGTGGTATCTTTTCTACTTACGGTTATTTCATTCAGTGCAAAGTTGAGCTGGTCAAAATCATTGATATGGGATGCTGTGCATATTTCTACCATACTACGCTCTTCAATGGTAAAGGCCCCAGCAACAAATTCGGTAACAACCTTACGCACATCGCCCTTTTTGAAGGTAGACAAAAAACCTAATCTTCCGGTATTTACCCCAACGATAGGTATACCTAATTTTCCAACATAAGAAATGGCCCGTAACATGGTGCCGTCTCCTCCAAAACTGACAAATAAATCAAAAGAAGCATCCAAACCTTCGTTTTGTGAGAAACTGGAATAGTCAGATGTCCCATTATAAGAGATATACTGCTTCAAAAAATCAATTTCAATGGCTACTTCAGCTTTCTCTAAGAACAAGGTCTCCAAGAGTTCATTGACGTAAGTAACATCGTCTTGCGCCAATACCTGCCCATAAATTGCAACTTTCATCTCGAGAGCTGGTTTAGGGTGTTGATCATTATTTTCTTTTGTTCCTTTTTAGGCATTATCTCATTTAAATTTTGAGTGGCAACTCCAGGTTAATGGAAAACTATTGCTTCATACCACATCAAAAATGATTTAAAATAAATTCAGTAGCTATACCCTAAAATAGGGCTAAACGTTTAAGTATTTTTCCAAATAGGCCGAGCGCTCTTTTAAGTCTTGTAAAAACTCATCATCGTTATTTCCAAATACAATATTGTAACTGTACCGTCGAAAGGTTTGTATCACCTCGTTTAGGTTTACATTACCGATTTTTAGGGTTACCTGTATCAAATCGTTTTGGTAATCGGTTATAAACGCACCCAGAAGTTTACCATTGTTTCCTTCTACGATTTGGGAAATCTCACTTAAGGAATAGTCCTTCATACCTTTTGAAACCACTAAAATTCCTCCGGGCTCGGTAAAAAAAGGGGTTCCTATAAATAAGGTGACGATATCGTTAAGGTCGTAATATCCTATTATCCTAGGGGATTCTTCTTCCAAAACGGGCAATAGATTGGCCTCATTCTTACTGAATTTTTCCAAAACATCCAGCCAAAGCGTCTTAGGGGTCACGAAAAAGGTCTCTAGTTGATATCGAAAGTCTTCAATTGATTTGTCTGCCTCGAAGCATGGCAAGTCGTTCACTGACAATAAGCCGAGAAATTCTTTATTTTCCGTAACGGCAATGTGTGAGAAGGATGTTGTCTTAAAAACCGATATCACCTCATTCAACCCGTCTTCTACATCAAAGACAGGTATGTTGTCCAAAATACACTCTTGAATATTCATATAATCATAGCATGGTGACAAAACTACAAATTAAATAGGCGCAAAAGGTCTACCCTTTTTGTAATTTAGCCTGCTTTTAGTACTTACCCTTATGACCAGATTAAGCGTTAATATCAACAAATGGGCAACCCTCAGAAATGTAAGGGGGGGCAATACTCCTGACCTTATTAAATCAGCCATTGACATCGAACGCTTCGGTGCACAGGGAATAACCATTCACCCTCGGCCAGATGAACGCCATATTCGCTATCAAGACGCAAAGGATTTGAAAAAAGTGGTCACCACAGAATTCAATATTGAAGGGAACCCTATACCAAAATTTATTGATTTGGTATTAGAGGTGAAGCCCACACAGGTCACTTTGGTACCTGATGCTGAAGATGCCATCACTTCCAATGCCGGTTGGAATACCTTAGCGCACAAAGACTTTTTGAGTGACGTTATCGGTACGTTTAAAGAAAATGGAATTCGAACGTCCATTTTTGTAGATGGCAATCCTAAAATGGTCGAAGGGGCCATGGCAACAGGCACGGATCGCATTGAACTGTATACCGAAAGTTTTGCCGATACCTTTTCAAAGGGAGACAAAAACGGTATTACACCATTTATTGAAGCGGCAAAAATGGCCACTAGATTAGGTATTGGAATCAATGCCGGCCATGATCTTAATTTGGAAAACATAAAATATTTTAAGGAGAACATTCCAAATTTATTGGAGGTTTCGATTGGGCATGCCCTCATTTGTGAATCGATTTACCTTGGGCTAGAAAATGTGGTCAATATGTATTTACATCGACTAAAATGAGTGAAATACTGCACTCCACCATTTTAGGCAGTGGTGATCCCCTACTGATTTTACACGGTTTCTTAGGGATGTCTGACAATTGGAAGACCTTAGGCAACAAATATGCCGAAAACGGATATCAAGTGCATCTTATTGACCAACGTAACCACGGGAGAAGCTTTCACTCTGACCATTTTGACTACGGTTTTTTGTCACAAGATATTCAAACTTACCTCCAGAAATATCAATTAGAACATGTCAACATCATCGGTCATTCTATGGGGGGCAAAACGGCCATGCAGTTGGCGGTCGACTGTCCAGAATACGTTTCCAAGCTCTTGATTGCAGATATTGCCCCAAAATTTTATCCACCACATCATCATGATATCATTGAAGGATTAAAAACACTAGATTTTAATGACCTCAAAAGTCGTTCAGAAGCCGATAAAAAACTTGCTGAATCCATACCAAATTTTGGTATTCGTCAATTTTTACTTAAAAACCTATATTGGGTCGATAAGGGCCAACTTGGTTTTCGGTGTAATTTAAATGTACTTCAGCACCGTATGGAAGAAATTGGGGAAAACATTTCAGGAACCGCAACCTTTACAGGCCCTACCCTATTTCTTAGTGGCAGTCACTCAGAATATATTCACGAAAATGATGGTGTTGCCATTAAAAAGCACTTTCCAAAAGCAGTCATAACGACAATAAGCAATGCAGGGCATTGGCTCCATGCCGAAAATCCTTCGGATTTTTTCAAGGCGTCCTTAAATTTTTTGAATTCTTAAAAATAGGCTGGTTTTATTATGCATGCATAATTTTTATGGGGCTTTCGTTGTGTGGGTAATAATTTTCAGCTAGTTTTGAAAGTATCGATTAGCTCTAACAATAACATGAATTAACGTAAATTATTTTGACATGAGAAAGTTCCTCGCCCTAATCCCTGTTTTCGGATTGATTTTTGTCGCTTGCGAAGATGATGATTCAGCAGTGGTCACCACTCCTCCTGAACCTCAACCGATTGTAGTGACCAGCGGTTCTGCAAATTTTTCAAATTACGTTTCCCTCGGAAACTCTTTAACGGCTGGTTTTTCAGACGCTGCACTTTTTATATCGGGCCAGGTGGCCTCTTATCCCAACATGTTGGCATCACAGTTTGCGCTGGCCGGAGGCGGAGATTTTAATATCCCCTTCATGGCAGATGATTTGGGTGGAATGACCCTTCAGTGAAATTCTATAGCAGGGAACCGTCTGTTTTTATCAACAACAGGCGAGTCACCAGCCCCTATACCTGTCTCAGGGCAAGGAAGTACAGAAATTAGCAATATATTGTCAGGCCCTTTCAACAATATGGGGGTACCTGGAGCTAAAAGCTATCATTTATTAGCCTCTGGGTATGGAAATTTGGCGGGTGTACCCCTTGGTCAGGCTAACCCTTACTATGCACGTTTTGCTTCAAGCCCAACAGCGACCGTTTTAGGAGATGCCGTTGCACAAAATCCAACCTTTTTCACATTATGGATAGGGAACAATGATGTTTTGGGCTATGTCACTGCAGGTGGAGCAGGTGAAGACCAAACTGGTAATTTAGACCCAAGCACCTATGGGGGTTCTGATATCTCCGATCCCAATGTTGTTGCAGGTTCCATTCAAGGGATTATTGATGCAATGACCGCTAATGGTGCTGGTGGCGCCATCGCCAATCTACCGGACGTGACGACCATTCCATTCTTAACTACGGTTCCTTTTGCGCCTTTAAGTCCTGCAAACCCTGACTTTGCGCCTCAGATACCTGTTCTAAATGCGCAATTTGCTGGCCTAAACCAAGCGTTTGCCTTTTTAGGCGTTCCTGAGCGTAGTTTAACGTTTAGTGAAACAGAAGCTAGCGCTGTTGTCATTAAAGATGAAGATTTACCTGACTTGTCTGAACAACTGACACAAGTACTTGTTGGTGGTGGACTTGATGTTGGCACTGCAACCGTTTTAGGATTGGTTTACGGTCAAGCAAGACAAGCAACCGCAGAAGACCTTTTAGTGTTGACCAGCCAAAGTATAATAGCCCAACCCAATACAGAAGCCATAGCATTTCTTCAAAATCTGGGCGCAGATGCTGCAACGGCGGGTCAGTTATCGGTTAACGGCGTGACTTGGCCCCTCGAAGACCGATGGGTACTGACCCCAGAAGAGCAGGCAACGGCAAATACGGCTTTAATGGCGTACAACCAAGTTATTGAACAATTGGCGACTGCCGCTGATTTGGCTTTCGTTGACGCCAACTCCCTTTTGACCAGTATCAATGAAAATGGTTTTCCACTGGCGGATGGTAGTATTGTCACCGCTGATTTCGCCACAGGGGGTGGTTTCTCATTAGACGGGGTGCATCCTTCTCCTAGAGGTTACGCTATTTTGGCCAATGCTTTTGCTGAAGCTATTAACACGAAATACGGATCAACATTACCAGGTGTAAATCCTTCGGACTTTACTGGACTGTACATCAATTAAAACCAAACAAACACCTTATATTCAAAGCACCGTAGTCATATACGGTGCTTTTTTATTTACCCATTTTAATGAAACCCTTTATGAAATTCATTTTACGCCTATTACTCAGTGCACTTGCCGTAATCATTTTATCAAAAGTACTCCCTGGAGTTGGGGTTGACAGTTATCTGACCGCAATTGTAGTGGCCATCGTTTTAAGCGCACTAAATTTTTTGGTGAGACCCATTTTAGTGCTATTGACCTTACCCATTACTATAGTTACATTAGGTATTTTTCTACTATTTATTAACGCCATTATCATCATGCTTGCCGATTACTTTGTAAGCGGTTTTTCAGTTTCCACTATTTGGTGGGCCCTATTGTTCAGCCTTTTGTTGTCTTTACTTCAATCCATCTTGTTTTCATCACTAAAACAGGATAAAAAGAAATAGGGTTTTGTACTGATAACCAACTGCTTAAAAACTTGTCAGGCAAAGCGAAATATAGTATATTTGCCCCCCATTACAAAGAAGGTTAGATGAACATTTCAAAAGAGCAAATTGACAATTTAAACGCGGTAGTTAAGGTTGCCATTACAAAAGAAGACTACGAGGAAAAAGTAAACGACATTCTAAAAAATTACCGAAAACAGGCCAATATCCCTGGATTTAGAAAAGGACAGGTTCCTATGGGTCTCATCAAAAAACAGTACGGTAAGGCTGTTTTAGTTGACGAAGTAAACAAATTGATTCAAGATAATTTGAATAAATATCTTACTGAAGAAAAGCTCGATGTATTGGGTAATCCGCTGCCTAAGCCTCAGGAAGATTTTGACTGGAATACTGAAGACTTTGACTTCGAGTTCGAACTTGGTTTAGCCCCTGATTTTGAGGTGAAATTAAAAACAAAAAAGTCCGTTACCCGTTACAAAATAGAGGCTGACAAGAAAATGGTCAATGAGCAGGTGGAACGGTTACAAAAGCAATACGGTAAAATTATTTCAAAACCTGAGGTGACCAAGACTGCCGAGGTCAACGGAACATTTTTAGATACAGCGCACGCAATCGATCATAAAACCACCGTTGAAATCACGAAGATCAAGAGTAAAAAAGCTATTGATCTGTTCGTTGGCAAGAAGGTTGGTGAAACCATTACCCTAAAGACAAAAGGGCTTTTCAAGGAAGATTATCTCTTGTCATCAAGTTTGGGCATCACCGCGGATAAAGCTGAAAAGTTGAATATTGAAGTTGATTTTACCATTCAGGAAATCAATGAACGGCAACCTGCTGAATTGAACCAAGAATTATTTGATAAGTTGTTTGGAGAAGGCGAAGTCAAAAGTGAAGCGGAGATGAAGGAAAAGATAAAAACCGACTCTGAGAAGCAATTTGAACAACAGTCTGACCAAAAATTATTGAACGATATTACAGAAAGGTTGATTGACGAAACTAAATTCGAATTGCCGTCTGAATTTTTAAAAAAGTGGATTCAGGTAAGCGGAGAAAAAGAACTCTCGGATATCGAAGCTGCAGATGAATATGAAAAATCGGAGAAAGGACTGCGCTACCAGCTGATCGAGGGGAAAATCATCAAAGAGAATGACCTTCAGGTACAGTTCGATGAATTGAAAGAGTTTGCCAAAGGATTCATCAAATCTCAAATGGCGCAATATGGGCACATGAACCCACAGGAAGAGGAGCTGAACAATATTTCTACCCGCGTACTGAGTAACCAAGATGAGGTAAAACGGCTCTCAGAACAATTGATGAGCCAAAAGCTGTTGGAACTGTATAAAGAAAAGGCCAACCTTAAGACCAAAGAAATCAGTTACGAAAACTTTGTGAAAGAGGTGTACGGGTAAACGCTTCAAATAATTGTATATTTACGGTTCTGAAAATTTCAGTTTTCAGAACCGTTTTTTGTTTAAAACCATTGAAAATCCTATGGATTACGGAAAGGAATTTGAAAAATACGCTACCAAGCACCATGGCATAAGCAGCATGTATTACGATCAAATCGTAAGTAGCATGTTACCCATAAATATGACTCCAAATATCATCGAAGAACGTCAAATGAATATCGCTGTCTTTGATGTATTTTCACGTTTAATGATGGATCGTATCATTTTTATGGGTACGGGCATCAATGACCAAGTCGCCAATATCGTTCAAGCTCAATTACTATTCTTAGAAAGTACTGATGCTTCAAAAGATATCTCCATTTATATCAATTCTCCAGGAGGAGGAGTGTACGCAGGTCTGGGAATTTATGATACGATGCAATTCATAAAGCCTGATGTCGCTACGATTTGCACGGGTATTGCCGCGTCTTTGGCAGCAGTGTTGCTGTGTGCGGGCCAAAAAGGCAAGCGCAGTGGCCTTCCGCACTCCAGGGTGATGATACATCAGCCCTTATCAGGTGCTCAAGGTCAAGCCAGTGATATAGAAATCGCGGCAAAAGAAGTATTAAAGATAAAGGACGAACTATACCATATCATAGCCAACCATTCAGGTCAAACATTTGATAAAGTCTACGAAGACAGTGACCGTGATTATTGGATGAAAGCTCCTGAAGCAAAGAATTATGGCATGATTGACGAAATATTGGTAAGGGAACCCGCATAAGTAAGACCAATAGTCAGGATTGTTGGACGATATCATAGAATTTTACCATCGATTGAACGTTATAGCAATTCGGTTAACTGATAGTACATGACAAAGGAATTGGAATGCTCATTTTGTGGAAGAAAGAAATCAGAGACCAATCTATTGATTGCTGGTCTCGATGCCCACATTTGTGACCGTTGTATCGAACAGGCCTACAGTATTGTTGCTGAAGAATCAAAACAATCCAAAACCAATGATCTTTCTGCTGAGTTGGTGCTAAAAAAGCCTTTGGAAATCAAGGACTTTTTGGACACTTTTATTATCGGTCAAGAGCGCACGAAAAAAGTGATGTCTGTTGCCGTTTACAATCACTACAAAAGACTGCTTCAACCTAAGGCCAAAGACGATGATATTGAAATTCAAAAGAGCAATATCGTCATGGTGGGGCAAACCGGTACAGGAAAGACCTTAATGGCAAAGACAATAGCAAAGATGCTTAATGTACCCCTGGCAATAGTTGATGCCACAGTGCTTACCGAGGCAGGATATGTAGGGGAAGATGTTGAAAGCATTTTAACACGCCTCTTACAAGCTGCCGACTACAACTTGGAAAAAGCTGAACGCGGCATCGTCTTTATTGATGAAATTGATAAAATCGCTCGTAAAAGCGACAATCCCTCGATTACAAGAGATGTATCAGGTGAAGGGGTGCAACAAGGGCTTTTAAAACTATTGGAAGGAACAGTAGTAAATGTACCCCCAAAAGGAGGTCGAAAACATCCTGACCAAAAATTTATTGAGGTCAACACCGAAAACATATTGTTCGTCGCAGGTGGCGCTTTTGATGGAATTGAACGGATTATCACCAAGCGATTGAACATGCAAGCGGTGGGTTACAGCGCTTCAAAAGCTGAGGACAAACTAGATGCTGAAAACATCTTACAATATATTATTCCCAAAGATTTAAAGGAATTTGGTCTCATTCCTGAAATCATCGGTCGACTTCCGGTCTTGACTCATATGAACCCTTTGGATAAAAAGACGTTACGGGCCATATTGACCGAACCAAAGAATGCCATTATCAAGCAATATGAAAAATTATTTGTCATGGATGGCATTACGTTCAGTATTACAGAACAAGCCTTAAATTATATTGTGGACAAAGCGGTAGAATATAAACTGGGAGCACGCGGGCTACGTTCACTCTGCGAAGCCATTTTTACAGATGCCATGTTCACCTTGCCCAGCTCAGAAGAAAAGGAATTTAAGGTAACCAAGGCTTATGCTGAGGATAAATTATCAATGGAGACCATTAAGAAATTAAAAGCCGTCTCTTAACGAAAATGGCTCTTTATAACAGAAAAAGCGGCGAATACCGCTATTTATTGTTGTATAATATTATAAGGTTACACAGCCCTTTGAGTAACTTTATTGAGCATGTCCATGCAAACATCACCGATAATCTTTTCATCTGAGTACAACTCATGACCAAAACTTGGCACAATGTTCATCTCAACGCCGACTTTTTTCGCCCATTGTAAGCTGGGCTTGAATTTGTCGCACTCTCCAAATAACAACTGAATATCACATTTTGGCGCTTCTTTCTCAAATCGAATTCGAGTTGGCGAAATTGCCGTTAATGATTTTATGGGCAACCCTTTAAGACCGGCCTTCCACGCAATAGTGCCTCCAGTACTGAAGGCTAAAATATGACAGGGCTCAGTTTCTTTCTTTAAAAGATGGGCTACGGAGGTATCAATGCCCCCGTTGACAAAAGCACTGTGTATGTTCTCTTCTGTCATTACAGGCAAATCGAGGTTTGCCAATTGCTGCACGTCATAGAACTCAATGTTGTAATATTGTTGTAAATAGCCAAAATAAGAGGTAATCCAGAGGCCCTTTTTAATGACCCACATGTCTGATAAAACGAGTAATTTTTCTGCCATTATTGAATTAAAATGTAAGTTTTTGGTTGCCTAAAGATGAATACAAAACGACGGATTGGACAAATTATTGGTTCAGTCTTTCTTTTTGTTCGATAAACACCGAAATTTACGAAAACGTTTTCGTTGGACAGAATAAAACTGTATTATTGGGCCGTTTTACTGTACAAGTTGCCTATTGAGCTGAATCAACTCCTCAAGATACTCCCTTGAGTTTGACAGTCTAGGAATCTTATGCTGCCCGCCCAACTTGTCTTTTGACTTCAACCAATCATAGAAAAGATTTTCTCGTGCCATATGCACCCTTGGCATTTTCAGTGTGATGTTATTGTAACGCTTGGCCTCATAGTCTGAATTTAAAGATTTCAATGCGTTATCCAAAAGTTCGATAAAATAATTAAGATTTTCAGGTGGCTTTCTAAATTCAATCATCCACTCGTGAGAACCTTTATCGCTTCCATTCATAAAAATCGGGGCCGCTGTATAGTCTTTTATCTCAGACCCGGTCTTTTTTGAAACCTGTTCCAGGGCTTCCTCGGCATTTTCAATAATCAGTTCTTCGCCAAAGGCATTGATGTGGTGTTTGGTTCTTCCGGTGATACGTACGCGGTAGGGTGTGGTCGAGGTAAATCGAACGGTATCCCCTATTTTATATCGCCAAAGGCCAGCATTGGTGCTTATCACAATGGCATAATTTATTCCCGTATTGACTTCCCATAACGGAATTGCCTTTTGGGCCTCGGTTCCATAAGAATCCATAGGAATGAACTCATAAAAAATTCCGTAATCCAACATTAAGAGCAGGTCTTCCGAATTATTTTGGTCTTGAATACCAAAAAAGCCTTCTGAGGCATTATAGGTTTCATAATAGTTGAACCGTTTTTTGGGAAGTAATTTTTTGTATTGATCGCGATAGGGTGCAAAACTCACACCGCCATGAAAATATACTTCCAAATTTTCCCAAACCTCAAACAGATGATTTTTACCTGTTTTCTCCAAAACATTGTTCAATAGCACTAACATCCATGAAGGTACACCTGCCAAACTGGTAACATTTTCCTTGAAGCTCTCTTCGATAATGGCATTGAGCTTCAACTCCCATTCGCTCATCAATGAAACCTTGTTGCTCGGTGTACTACTATATTCGGCCCAAAGGGGCATATTATCAATTAAAATAGCGGAAAGATCTCCAAAAAAACTACCATTATCTTCATAGAGTTCTTTACTTCCTCCAAGACGTAGACTCTTGCCATTGAAGAGCTGCGAGTTTTTATTGTTGTTCAAATACAAGCAAAGCAAATCTTTTCCAGACTTGTAATGACAGTCATCTAGCGCTTCTAAGCTCACGGGAATAAATTTGCTTTTTGCATTGGTGGTGCCACTACTTTTTGCAAACCATTTGATACTGGTCGGCCAAAATACATTTTGCTCACCTCGACGGGTACGCTCAATCATTGGGGCGATATCTTCATAACTCACAATGGGCACCCGCTCCGCAAAATCTTCATAGGTATCGACCGATTCAAAATGATACATTTTACCTACTTCTGTTTGCTTGGCGTAGGTCAACAATTGTCGAAGTACCTCTTGCTGTACGTCAATTGGATATTTTAAAAACAGCTCTATCTGATGGTACCGCTTTTTAAGCAACCAAGAAGCAATGGAATTAAATAACGGTATTGGCATTTTAGGTATCTTTAACTTGGTAGTTTGGTCATTAGCTAAAATACAAATTCAAGTTTAAGAAAATAGGAACTATGCTCTACGAAGGAGTGCTACGAAAAATGCGAACGGAGATAGGTTCGCCAATTCAATATTTTTTAATGATGGGTGATGATGTGCTCAACCTCAACCAAGCACTGAACCGTTCCCTCAAAATAGAATTCATTAAATATCAATGCCTGGGTACGGGCAAGAATGAACCCATATACCGCCAAGGATTCTGTAAATCATACTTTTTTGAGAGTGCCTCAGCAGGTGATTGGATTATGAGACCCGAACTAAGCACCGCCCACCTCAACGTTGAAGATCGTGATTTAGAATATGAAAAGCGTGTACAATTGCAACCGCATATCGTATACTTGGCCAACAGCAGTAATATTAAGGTCGGGGTAACGCGTAAGACCCAAGTTCCGACCCGATGGATTGATCAAGGAGCACACGAAGCCATTGAAATGGTAGAAGTACCCAATCGCTATTTGGCAGGAATTACAGAAGTTGCCCTTAAGGAACATGTCAGCGATAAGACCAGTTGGCAGAAAATGCTAAAGAACGATATTGAAGAGGTAGACCTCACGGAATGGCGAGCTAGGTTAAAGCAGTATATCCCAGATGAGGCAGCAGACTACTTGATAGCCGACAATAAAGAGACCTTGTTGGAATTTCCAGTATTACAATACCCTGAAAAAGTAAAAAGCCTTAACCTTGAAAAAACACCTTCTTTTCAGGGGGTCCTAAAGGGAATTAAAGGCCAGTACCTCATCTTTGAAGACCAAACCGTTTTCAATGTCAGAGGACATGAAGGATATTATATAGGTATGGATATAAACTAGTGGAATAGATGAATTTTAGTGGCGCACTTCTTTTCTTTTTTAGTGCCCTAGGTGCTTTCAATGGACTCGCGCTGAGCCTTTATATTTTGATTAAGGCCAGGCAAAAGCATAAAGCAAATGTTTTTTTGGCCTTGGCCTTAATGATGTTGAGCATACGGGCCGGGAAATCAGTGTTCTTTTATTTCGATCATAATCTATCACAGATATACGTACAAATTGGTATTATTGCCTGTTTATTTATTGGGCCTTTCCTCTACTTTTACGTGGCCACGGTTTGTAACAAAGAACATAAATCACCCAAATGGCAGTATCATTTAGCCCTATGGGTACCACTTATCTTACTTCTAACTTTTAGTCTCCCCTACTATGAATATAGAACCCTATGGGCAAATTCCATACTGCATGCCATTTATATTGTATGGTTTCTTTACCTTTTAGGAGCTGCTACAATGCTCTACTTACGCATTATTTCAGAGGATGGAAAAGGGAAGTTAACCCCCAGTATGCAATGGACATTGCACGTATTCGCCGTATTTTTTTTGGTATGGCTCGCGTATTTTACCACCAGATATACAAGTTACATCGCTGGCGCCATGACCTTTACCGTTATAGGATACCTTTTGATTCTTTTTATTCTGAATACACGAAAAAAGCAACTTTTCCTATTAAGTGACCCCACTTTAGCGCAACAAAAAATATCCTCGGAAAAAGCCCAAACACTTATGGAAGCTATGGAAGCCCTATTTATGACCAAGGCCATTTACAAAGAATCTTCCCTGAAATGTTCAGACGTCGCCGTACAGTTGAATATTCCCAACTATCAACTTTCACAGGCCATTAATAGTGCTACTGGCTCTAACTTTAACAATTATGTCAATACCTATAGGGTAGAAGCAGCGAAAAAACTACTACGGGAAAAACCGGGGTTTACCATAGAAGCGATTGGAAAAGAGTGCGGCTTTCAATCGAAATCTTCCTTCTATGCCGCCTTTAAAAAGCAAACAGGAACGACACCTTCCAAATTTGTTTGAATTTTAAAAATTCGAACAACTCACCTCTTTTAATTGGGAAAATCTTAACGGACAATTCCTGAGCTTTATCAAAAAACTTATGGCTCGAATTGTTCTTCTTTTCATATTCGCAACTCTATGGGTATCTGGAAATGCCCAATCAAATACTACAACGGAACAAGCGTTAGATAGTATTTTCAATGAGTATACCAACGGTCCTGGATTGGCCATTGCCGTCATTGAAAATGGGGAAACCATTATTAAAAAAGGGTATGGCCTTGCCAACCTTGATTACAATGTACCGGTAACTTCAGAAACGCTATTTGATGTTGTATCCCCTTCCAAACAAGTTACTGCAGCCTGTATTTTCTTATTGGAACAAGAGGGTAAAATCAAACTAAATGTGCCCATACAAGAATACCTGCCTGAATTCCCAAAATATGAAGAAGGGGCCATCACCATTGCCGATTTGTTATATCAAACCAGCGGGTTACGTGATTATTTCGCTATTCAGTTTTCCAAGGGTGTTCCCGAAGAAGCCCCATTGGATAATGCCGATGTTTTGAAGCTATTAACCCAGCAACGGGGGTTGAATTTTACTCCCGGAACGCAACATGCTTTCAGTAATTCCAATCATGCGGTATTAGGCAGTATAGTGGAGCGCGTGAGTGGGCTATCACTTGATTCTTTTGCGAAAAAACATTTCTTTGAACCTTTGGGGATGGCCCATACGTTCTTCTATCAAAATCCAGGATTGGTTGTAAAAAATAGGGCTTTAGGTTATGCTGCTGAAGGCGGTACATTCAGGCTAAATCATTTGTTTAACGCTACCGTAGTGGGTGATGGTGGGCTTTATACCAATCTGAACGACTACATACTTTGGAGCAACAATCTATCAACAGGTAGCGTCGGAGGTAAATCCTTAGTTCAAAAACTGACTACCCCAGGACAATTAGCGGATGGAACGCCAATCAATTATTCAGGCGGAGTTTATCTTGAGGACTTTAATGGTCTGAAAGAGTTTCCGGCAATCGTTCATTTTGGAGCTTGGGCAGGTTTTACATCGATGTATTATAAGTTTTTGAACCAAGATTTGGCGTTCATTGTTCTAAGTAATAATGACCAGACCAATCCTTGGGGCTTGCCCAACGTTTTGGCACCATTGTTTCTTGCTGATGAACTGAAGAATACGCAACAAAACATAGCGTCAGAAGTCAAGACCATTCAACTATCTGATAGCCAAAAAAAGAAATTCTGCGGTAATTTTTACAATACTACGGATGGTGCTTTGAGAAGTATCGTGCTAAATGATGGCCAATTAATGTACCGACGAATTAATGGCCCAAGCACTCCCTTGATAGCTGTATCTGAAAAGCAATTGGCTTTTGAACGGCCCCCCCAGATAAGAATACTATTTGATACTAAAAATGGGTCGGACATGGAATTTATTGCCAATGATAGAGCCCCTATTCCTTTCAAAAAGTATAGCCCTATTTCATACCAAACCAATGACTTAAAAGTTTATTCAAACCACTATTACAATAAAGACCTAGATGTTGTTTATCACATCGTTTCCAAAGACAGTTCCATTGCCATTAGAGTTAATGATGAGGAGTTGGTAGAGTTGGTTCCTTTTGCTAAAGACCAGTTTCGTGAAGAACATTTTGGCTACATCACCTTTACTAAAGATAGGCAGGGAAATATTACAGGATTTCTACGAAACGACAACACCTTTACAGACTTGGAATTTGAGATAACCAACAAAACTAAAAGTCATTTTACAGAAAGTGAACCCTCAAAAAAAGTACTTATCGTTACTTCTAATCAAGATTACTATGGAGATACCGAAATCCCTGCGGCAAATCATATTGAAGAAATCGTAGGAGCCTATGATGTTTTTGTAAACAATGGTTTACAGGTAGCCATTATGAGTCCGAAGGGCGGTGCAATTCCTATCGGATATTTGAATACGGCAAACCCCATTCAGAGAAAATATATCTACGATAACCATTTAATGGGAAAGTTAGCACATACGTTACAACCATCGGAAATCATACCCCAAGACTATCTCGCAGTATATTACAGTGGTGGTGGTGCGGCGATGTTTGGAGTGGCCAACAATCGAAAAATTCAAGAAATCACCATGGATATTTATGCCAACAATGGTATCATTTCAGCGATATGTCATGGCACGGCAGGTATTACTGCACTCAAGAAAAAAAATGGGAAATCACCCTATCAAGGAAAAAAAATAACCGGGTTTCCAGATGCCTTTGAAAATAAGGAGAGGGACTATTACAGTGCTTTTCCCTTTGTCATAGATGAGGCCATAAAAAACAATGGAGGCAATTTTGTGTACTCTGAAAAAGGCTGGGATAATTTTTTCATTGTAGAAGATCGAATCATTACCGGACAAGACCCCACCTCTATCACTTCAGTAGCAAATGCCATTGTCAACGCTATAAAAGAAAATGAACACCAGCGGTCTCTAAAGGTCCAGTAGTCAAATAAATATCAAATGTTTTGCCTAGCGAAATAATATTAAAACAAAATATAATGTCATGAAAACCGCATTCAAAATAGCCTTATTTAGTCTATCATTTTTAGTTGCGACAATACTTCAAGCCCAAACTGATAAAACAGAAATCGCTCAGATAGAAGAAACGTTGATGCACTATATTGAAGGTACAGCCAATGGAGAGCCAGAACGACTGCACACCGCCTTTCATCCTGATTTTAACCTGTACTCGGTAACCGATTCAGATTCCCTTAGAGTATGGAAAGGCGAGGATTACATCACCAGTGTTAAAGTCGGTGAAAAAAATAACCGTCAAGGTCGTATTATTTCCATTGACCAGACAAAAGATGCAGCCATGGCCAAAGTCGAAATCTTAATTCCGGGGTGGCGTATTTTTACTGACTATTTCCTTCTATTAAAGTATCAAGGATCATGGAAAATTGTGCACAAAAGCTATACCTCTAAAGCGGTTCCAAACAAAGAATAGCAATAACGGGCTAAACCAAAGCACACAACAAAAGGTTTTGTTAAAGTAAATATAATCATCAGTAAGGCTAAAACGAAAGGTGTAACTTAAACAAAACGCGAGACATGAAAATAAGGGATTATACTACATTTTTATTCATTGCTTGTTTGACCCTAGGCCTGGTAAATGCGCAAATAGCAGATAATGTAACGTCGTTGAAACATGAAAAAACCACGTTGAATACTGATTTTTCAGACCGTCAAGCTATTTTACAAACCATAGAGGCCTTTTATATTGGTGATCATACAGGTAGTATCAAACACAAAAAAAGTTCAATGCATCCCAAAGGTGCCTATAGATATGTGAATGGTGATTGAGAATACTCGGATTGTGTTTTTCAACTAGTTTCTAACAATGCTGACCCAAATTACAAAGAAGAGTTATTGAGTATCGAAATTTATGACAAAGTAGCTTTGGCCCGTCTTCGATTGAACCAATTTCGCTCAAAAGTCCCAGAGTATATACTCATGACGCTTCACAAAGCGCATGGGGATTGGAAAATTACAAGCATTACATGGGGTTTTGGAGTCACGCAATAGATAAACCACTCAAAGGGGTAGATACGATTTTTGATAATGCTGCACGATAAGAAAAAGAAGATATGAGTTATAAAACATTACTTATAGGTGTATTTGTGTTGCTTTTTTATTCCTGCGAGACCTCTTCCTCTACCAATGGAGGTTGGCAAATGATTTATAGAAATGACGCAAATGGACAGCCTGTTTTTGGCGATAAATCTAAATTAATGGAGGCCGTTCGTTTGGGCTACCCTGTTAGAATTGGTTGGGGCACAACTAGGGTAGAGCATGTTGCTGATGCTGATTTTCTTACCATTTTTGAAGGCAAGGAGGTCTTTGCGCAAATCAAGACCATTGTTGGCCAAGCACCAAAAATCAATGGAGATTCCCTAAAGATTAGGTTTCGAAGTGAAAACCATTGGACAAAAATTGCTGGTACCAATGGCTATTCTACCAGTATAATGACCAATTATTTCCAAGATTCCTTGGTCGGAGGTGGGGTCGATAGATATTCTGCCACCACGTGGTATGTTCTATACCCGAACCACGAGATAAACATGGAAGCACGTCCGTTGTGGCGAAAAGATTCCCCGAACTGGAAAAGTTGGGACAGTATTCAAAAAAAGGATTAATCGTTATGCAGTACAAAGCCTCTTTATTTGTAATTTTTGTTCTATTGCTTTCTTGTAACCCGCGGAATAGCAGCACGGACTTTGAAGTCGTCTTTAAATCAAACAAAGAGGGGGAAACACTATCAGGAAGTAAAAAAGCTCTGATTCAGCACATAAGGGGTGGGTCTGACATCAAAATTGGTTGGGGCAGTAAGGGAAAAAACCATACGATTGAACATCTTTCCACACCTATTTGGATTTCCCTATTGGACGAATCGGAAGTGATTGTTCATTTAGACCCTCAGGTCCTTTCCAAAATTGATTGGGAAAACCTAAGTGCCAACTATGCTGAAAGTAAGCTTCTTCAACAAGAATGGCGTGTGGTCATAACAACCAAGGGAGAATTTGATGCGGTTTGGTATGATAGAAAGGAGGATACCATTATTCGGCACTACCCACAACGACATGTCATGACATGGTATGCGAAAGGAAAAATTGCCGATTTGCCTTTATTTGAGGACAATCGTGAATAACTCAAATGTCCCCCTTTAATTAACCGTATCCTTCTTTTTTTTCTTTCCTAATAACCCACCCAAAATATTTTTTGCCGCATTTTTGGTTTTATCGTTCGGGGTAATAGAGTCTTTTTGAAGGGTATCTTTATTTTTACTCCCTAATAAGGTACCGAGCACTTCCTTTACGTTTTGCGCTGAATTTTGGGTAGAATCAGATGGGACAGAATCTTTTTTACTGTTCAACAAATCACCTAATACGCTTTTTGCCTTGTCTTTACCTTGATTGACCAATTTCTGTTTTTGTATTTCCAACAATTGCCCTGTCAGTTTGGCAATACCCGAGCTCAGATCAGTACTTATCTTTGGGTTGGTGTAGCCACCCGAAACATTGGCCATCACAGGTATGGTCAAATCTTTTAAACTGTCATCATCAATTTGAGCAATTAAGGTATTGACTTCAGTGCCCAAATAAGTCGCGGGAACATCAAGTGTAGCTTGATACTGCAATTGCGCATCAAAGGTGTGGTTCCCTGAAAAGGTAATACCAATGTCTTTGTACTGTAATGATACGGGTTTTGTAGCTACTTTTCCATCATTAAACGAAAGCGCCGTCTTTACATCATTCCAATTCAAGGCATTCAAGTCGATGAAGTTGAACTGATTGTTCAACGCAGCCAATGCTGGGGCATTTTGGGTAGATACTTTTGCTGAAAAAAGCTGCCCTAGTAAATCACCTGAAATAGATGCCAAATCGGGAGTCATGTCATCCTTCAAATTTCCAGAAATTTTTATCTCGGAGTTCAGTTTACCTTGAAAAGCCTGTGCTACCGGTGCCAATACCTTGAAGAGCGCTAAGGCCTTAAAAGACTCTGCAATCTTAAAACCATCAATGTCCAACGCCATATCGAAAGTAGCGATTTCATCTTGGGTTCGTACCATTCCGTTTAGGGCCATTTTTCCATCAAAAATATCTAACGTCAAATTTTTCAAGGTGGCCGTTTCGTCTTTTACCAATAATTGTCCCTTCACATTTTTTAATTCAAGGTTATCATACAAGACGGTACTGGCCGAAGCATCAATCGTTGCATTCAAAAAACCTGGAATTTTGATTCGTTCCTTGGTTTCTGGTTCAGGATCGTCTTTTTCTTCATCTTCAACTTCGTCAACCACGAAGTCGTTAAAAGCCAAGATGTTCGACTTCAGTTTGAAACGACCTTCTAAATCTTCATGGTTAAAAACATACCCCAAAAGATTCATAAGCATACCTTGGGCACTAAAATCAGATTGCCCCATTTTACCTTCAAATCCATCTAAGGAAACCGTTGTTGGATTAAAGGTCAATGCTGCTGTTTGAATATCGACGGGATTTTTTAATTCATCGGATTCATAGTGAAGTCCTGTTAAACTCAACTTTCCATTCGTCGTAGTATTTAGATTTTGATGTTTTTCCAGAGAAGCCATATCAAAGTCTGTGTTGATATCAGCGTTCAATAAACCAGTTAGTCCATAATCGGTTGACATCGGATATGCCTTTGAAATATTAGCCAGGTTGATTTTACCTTCAGCATCTAGGTTCACCTTAGTATTGCCCAACAATTCTTTGATGTTGGCATTGAGGTTGAATTTATCTTCATCAATTTGAAAACGTAAGCGATTAATGTTGGCATAAGTAT
>JBHJJC010000155.1:0-29659 GCA_050042945.1 Croceivirga sp. | reverse complement strand
TATGCCTAGATGTGTTTTTGCTCCTGTAGCACCAGGCGAGGTACTCAACAATAAAACTGGTTTGCCATTAAAGAAACGTTGGGTAATTACGGAAAGCCAATCAATTATATTTTTGAGAAAAGCTGAGGGTAATCCATTATGATCAGGTGATGCTATGATAAATCCTTCGCTCTCCTCAAATATCTGATATAGGTCTTGAATCTGCTGAGGAATTCCATTTGATTGAATCTCCTGAGAATATATCGGGGCATCAAACTTTTTAAGGTCTATGAATCGAATATCATACTCAGAATACCTGTTAATTAATGATTGTACTAGTTTTTCATTGATGGAATCTGGATTGTTACTTCCAGAAAAAGCTACTATTTTTTTCATCTGTATAAAATTTTTAAGTGATTGATTTTAATGCCTTAAAAATTTTAAGACATTCAGTAATTCGCAAAAATTTTGTGCATTTCGATAGGTAAATCTCGTTATGAAAAAGTTTTTGCGCATTTCATGATTTTTGTTTTTATTTAGACTATTTTAGTTCTTCACACAGTTTGCTGGCCAGCAGTATCCATTTTTTTCGCTGCCCAACAGTTGAACTCTTTACAGGACCCAAATAGGTTGTCTTAACGGGTCGAATCCCACAGAACTCCAGAACCCCTTTTTTCATTTGATTGATTACAGGTTTCCCCATGAAAATACTGTGATACCAACTCACCGTATCTGATGTGATTACCATTCTAGAAGTCTTACCTTTCAAAAGTTTATCAGGAAATAACTTTCCTTTTTGATATTTGAACGTAATGTTGGGCAAAAAGGTTCTATCAATAAATCCCTTCAATAGTGCTGGCAAACCGTACCACCACATGGGGAAAAACCAAACGATATGGTCTGCTTCTTTTATTTTTTGGACGGCCTCTTGTAAATCAGGTTCCAATTCGTAAGGAATCCTGTACCCATATTTCAAAATGGGGTCAAACTCCAATTCTATCAAATTGATGGTCTCAACTTGCGCTTCAACCATTTTAGCGGCTCTTCTATAGCTTTCGGCTAGTGCCCAGTTAAAACTTTCTTTATCTGGGTGCCCGTTAATGATCAATATATTCTTCATGGTTTTTCTTTTAAATTCCTTTAAACAGATAAATCCAAATGGTTCTAGAAAGCCGCATATTGAACGAAGAAAGCGCAATTAGAACCAGCGCTATCCAAATAACGATTCTTAAATCGAACATGGCATCGTAGAATAACCTCCCAATGGCGTAGGTCAAAAGGGCTTCTATAATACCCAAGGCATAACTGACGTACATCGCTCCGAAGAAGAAACCTGGTTCTTTTTCAAACGAATACCCACAATGATTGCATTTTTTGTTCATTTCAGGTTTTCCTATCTTAAAATGCCAACCCTTCCAATTGTAAATATGTCCTTGGCGACAGTTAGGGCATTTGCTTTTAAGAATGTTTCGTATCATGATTTCTGATTTTAAAGTGTTCGAGCGGTTTCAAAATAAAAGTCCCTAAGATGACGCTCACCATATCGCATGGCAACACTATCATCGGCCATTAATGTCAAGAAAAACTCCAAGGGGCCATAGGTGCTTAGCGGAGTGAACTTTCGCAAACCCCAAATGGTCAAGCGTCTTAGCCAGTCAGGCAAATAGATGATCTGGGGTACTTTGTCAACTGCATCAAAGGCCAGTTCAGCAATTTCCGTCTGGGTCAGAATATCTGGCCCGCCCAGGCTTTTTTCTTGAGCGGGTTCATTGATCAAACTCAAGCACATTTCGGCCAAGTCTTCCCCATGGATAGGGTTTAACAAGTGTTCTCCTTTCCCAAAAAGGAATACTTTACCCTTTTTGGCCGTTGTCAAAAATTCCGTCATATCCGAGAAGAACCCATTGGGGCGAACAATGGTATATTCTAATCCAGAAGCTTTTAATTCATCAACAAAAGCCTCTTTTGCCTCAAGTATCTTTAGATTTCGATGTTTGTCACCATTGATGGCAGATATATAGATGAACTTTCTTACCCCTGCCCTTTTTGCCTCATTCAGCAGGTTCATATTGGCTTGAAAATCCACATCCATATAGGTTAGACCATCTTTTTGCCTTGTAATCCCAACGGTTGAAATTACTGTGTCAATTCCATTACATAGCTGAAATAGATTTTGAGATTGGGTTACTTCGGCTTGGACTATCTCAACCTTTCCAGATTCATATTTCTCCAACTTTTTTGGATTTCGGGCTATTAACCTCGCTGAAAGACCTTTCTCAGCAATTGCCTCGGCAATGTATCCTCCGAGATATCCCGTACTTCCTGCAAGTAGTATTTTTGGTGTTTTGCTTCCTTTCAACATGATGCTGATTTTTTTAGTTCTTAATTGTTAGAAATAAATTCCTTTACTCCCAGAGTAATTTGTGTTTTCACGGCTTCCCATTTTGGGTCATTTTCCGAGAAGGTCCCATCCATATTGGAAATGATAAAGAAACCTGAACTACCATCTGACCTTATCTCTAAATGACTGGAAACTCCTAGACTATTGCCTCCCTGCATCCAGCTTCCATTGCTGTTATACCAATAAATCCCGTGGTTTTCCGCAAATGCAGATGGCACCGTCCCTGCTGGCAATTGTTCTGTAAAAAGCAGTTCGTAGTACTCTTGATCGAAGAGCGAGTTCGATTGACCTTTAATTCCCATAGTCATATCCAATAGATATTGCCCTAAGTCAAGATTCGTGGTATGAATGCTCCCCTCTGGATAACCGTGATTACCATAAAATGGTAGCGGAGTGTTTTTGTCCAGATATGGAACTGCTTGCTCTTGCTGATTTACTTCAAGAACGTCAAAGGTTGATGCGTTCATTTGGAGCGGACGCAATACATATTCATCTACGTAAGCAGCAAAATCAGTCTCAGTAGCGACTTCAATGACTAGCCCCATTAAAGCTGTTGCAACGTTAGAGTATGACCATGCCTCACCAGGATTAACAGCTATAAAATTGGAGCTTCCGTATAGTGCTCCATCTTCAATAAAGTATTCCGATAAGTAATCGTCCAAAGCAATGGGTTCCGAAACCTCCAAACCAAGCCCATTGATTAAAAGAGTAGATCCGTTGGTAGTTATGTCTTGGCTAGGAAGCACAAAATAATTGGCACCCAAATAGGTGTTTGGGTCATCAACAATTCCTGAAGTATGGGGCACTAGGTGTTTTACACGGATTATCGCATCAGGATTTTCCAAGTTGATTATTTCTACTGGGAGAATGTCATTAATGGGTGTATCCAAAGTAAAATAGCCTTGCTCAATGGACTTCGCTGTGGCCGCAGCAACAAAGGTTTTACTTACGGAAGCAATGTTGATTACTGTCTCATTGCTAAAAGCCTTTTGTGTTTGAAGATTTTCATATCCAAAAGCTTCTTGATAAATAAGATTATTACCCTTTGCTATTGAGACTGCAAATCCAGGTACTTGTTCCGTTTCTACAATACTTTCGAAAAAACTGGCAAGGTCGGCAGCAGTTTTTATCCCCGTTGGTTCGGGTAAAACTACCTGTAAATCATCATCGCTTGAACATGATGTCAAGAGGATAAAAAGTGTCAATAAAAGAAATCCGATAATTCTTGAAAAGGTTGTCATAACTGTTCGTTTTTAGATTATTAAATTTTTGTTGGAGCAAAATTGAACCTAATTGGAAAGGCAATCGTTCGGGAATGAAAACTGGAACCAATTTTGAAATTTGGAACTTTTAATAAGATTTTAAGTATTTGATTTGTAGTTGGTTATAAAAAAACCTTAGAAATAGATGCCTAAAGCTAGATTTCCCGAAAATGCGATTCGGAACGTTTTTATTTACTGCAAGAATTGGATTTGATTCCATTAAGGCAAGAACAGCCCATGTAAACGAAGTCTGATGCTATCGATTGCTTTTCAGCCACTGCCTTGGCGTGGTCCCTAAAGTCTTCTTGAAATAGGTATTAAAGACAGTCTTTGAATTGAACCCGCTTTCAAAAGCGAGTCCCAATAATGTGAAATCTTTGTTCTTAGGATCTAAAGTGATTTTTTGGAAATATCTCAACCTGCGACTATTGATGAGTTCGTTGAAATTGGTCTGCAATTGGTCGTTGATGTACTTGGACAATTTATTTGGATGTACATCTAGTTTCTGTGCAAGTGACCTTAGTGATAAACCAGAATCCAAAAATGCCTCTTCTTTATCCAATAGCCCCAGTAGTTTAGCACTCAACAAATCCAATTCAGTTTGGGAAAAGCTTTCTATCGGCTCAGATTTATCAGTCTTGACGGGATTGGTCAGCAACTGTACATCATTAAAAAGCTGCTTCTTCAGAAGTTGGAATTTTGAATTGCCCCTAATTGGTTCTAAAAAGGGATCAAATTGAAAATTAACGAATTGTCCGACCCTATTAAGAATCATTTCCTCGAATTGGTTTAGTGCACGCTCCGTTTGGTTGGTGTGCACCAAGTAGTAGAAATCCCATGCAAACATCATGTTGTAATCTTCACGATACTTGGTTGAATCGAAATCAAGTTGGATACCCTCGTTTATCGATGAATAAATAGCCTGGATATAGGAAAGAACATTATCATCTAAAAAATTCGAAGCGTACTCAAAAAGGGTATCTTTTTCTTTCAGGAACAATAAGCATGCGATTTTGAGATGTCTGCTCAAATCAAAACTTGGGTCTCGTTCAAGCGAATTTTCAAAACCCTCTAATGCTTCTTTGTAATTACTACTTAAATAATGAATATTCCCCTTGGTATAGAAATGGTTTGGAGATAGCGGATTTATTTTTAGAATTTGTTCCGTCTCCAATAGTGCTTTATCATATAGACCAAGGGCCGTATAGAGCTCGGCCAAAGCCTCTCGGCCTTCAGAGAAATATTGATTTTCTTCAAGGCATTCCATTAGCTGAGCATGTCCTTTATCAAATTCCCAGTTGCCCCAAAAACTGATTGTGGCGTCGGCGAAGTGCCCGAGGTATGAATTTGGGTTCATTCCCATCCCTTTTTGCACATAAAAATTGGCCTTATTGAGACCATCTGTTCTATCCATATGTCCCCAACTTGCCAAAATAGCGTAGCACCAGCCTATGGCAATCAAAGGGTCCGCATAGGATGGGTCTTCTTGTGCGCTACGTTCATAATACCCAATAGCTTTTTCCATGTTTACCAGATTCCAGGTAAGTTGATAGTACCTTCCCTTTAAATACCATTGATATGCGGAAAAGTTATTAGTTTGGATTTCAGACAATGAATCTTCAATTTCCAAATGCCCAAAATTCTCTCTGATTTTATCGGCTATCAACAAGCTTACTTCATCCTGTAACTCAAAAACATCATCCAATTTTCTGTCAAACTTATCGGACCATAATAAGAAACCATTGTCGGTCCTAGTCAATTGTGTGGTAATTCTAATACGTTCCTTAAAAATTCGGACGCTGCCTTCAACAGCATTTGTAACCCCCAATTCATTTCCAATCCAACGGATGTCAGTGGGCTTCCCTTTAAAGGCAAACGAAGATGTTCGTGCAGTCACTTTTAATCCATCGATTTTGGATAGGGCATTTATTATTTCTTCCGTAATACCGTCTGAAAAATATTCGTAGGAGTCATCACCACTTAGATTTTTAAATGGCAGAACTACTAAGGACTTTTCAGTTGCTATTGAAGTTTGGTTGGGCAATTTTAAAAACTTGATATACTAATATAAATATTGGTCCGCTATTTTCAAGGAAATATAGAATCAGTAGGAGCATAATCTACAGTCAAATAAAAACCTACGTTTTCCGTATATATGAGAAATTTGAAAAATCTTTGAGAGCTTTGGACTTCATTGGCCTGGAAGGTTATAGACCAAAGACAGAATATACCATCAAGACCCATTTCAATAGTTACTGCCGAAACTTATTAAATTATTAAGCCAATTCGCATTCAATTTTCTAGCCAAATACGATCATAAGTTTTTGGAAAAGATGAAAACATTTTACTTTCTATATAAATTTAGATTTATCTCTTTTAATCAAAAAAGATAATGTAACTATGATAATATTGGAAAAAATGTATTTGAATAGCTTTGAACTGTAACAATTGATTAGAATCATAGTATCTATTTAGAGCAAAGAATAACTAATTCACATATTATGGATTTGAGCGCCATGTCATTATTTTTTTCAGGTGCACTAGGTGCATTCAACGGAATTATAATAGCTGTCCATTCTTTATTCTTTAAAAAATTAAAGAGCAATGCCAATAGGTTTTTTGGATTGTTTCTTCTCACGCTCAGTATTCGAATGGGAAAGTCAGTGTATTATTATTACACGGAAGACTTGCCAAACTATTTCTTATTCATAGCACTTATTGCATTTTTTTTAATCGGACCTTTTCTATTGTTTTTCCTTCAATCAACGTTGGACAAAAAACATGGTTCGATTTTCTCTTTTAAAGTTCATACTATTCTTCTTTTTTTGACTGCATCCTTATTAGGGATAGTCTACACTTTTACCAAAGAACCATTCCTCAGGAGAAACCTTATCATCGACTTTATTTATTTCGAATGGTTCATTTATTCCCTTTTGTCTTTTCATTTGATTTTACCCCTTATTAGAAAAGCCGTATTAAGTAAAAATTCTTTTAAACCATACGAACGGCATGCTCTAACTGTCTTTTTCATGAACAGTTTGGTGTTAGTAGGGTCTATTATAGGTCATTTTACTATTTATATTATAGGCTCAGTAACCTTCTCATTGATTATTTACCTGTATTTGGCTCTCCTGTTTTTAAACAAAAAAAGAAGCCATACAAAAAGTTACTTGGGCATCAATAGAAATACCTTGAATCCAAAAGATATAAAAGGCTTACTTCGACGGCTTGAAGAACTAATGAAAACCGAGCAATTGTTCATCAACCCCAATCTGAAATCTTTGGATGTCGCTCAAAAATTAGATATTCCCCTCACTCAATTTTCAGAATTGATAAACGTAAATCTATCTAAAAATTTCTCCACTTTCTTAAACGAATATAGAGTCCAATATGCCATTGATTTGATGAGGTCCAATCCGAACTATACGATTGAGGCTATCGGTTATGAAAGTGGATTTAATAGTAAATCAACTTTTTACAAGGCTTTTAAAAAACAGATAGGAACTTCACCTGCAAAATACCAATCAAAAATTTGTACACAAATATAAAATGAGACATTTACGACAGAAAAGCAAGGTCGTCATGCTTGTCTTTTAAGTTAGCTTTGATCCTAAGCGAATACGGATATGTGATTATGTAAATAGTAGTTGCAAACACAATTAAAACCGATTGTAACAATAATCGAAATACCTCAAATTACCTGATTTGTTCTCATAAGAACAAGTGATTTTTAAAGAGAACTTATTCTGGCAAGAATATAGAATGGCAAGTTGGTTATAGGTATTCTCAAATCAAACGGCCACTAAATAATTAAATTATAATTGTAAAAAAACAACCCAAATGGTTCAACCAAAATCTTTAGGCAAGTTTAAAATATAAAGAGGCCTTAATAAAGAATACTACCTAAAAACTCACCGATGAAAATCTATAAATTTTTAAAAAACAATATGAAGCTGATGGTACTATTGATAGCCTTTGGCTTTTTCTCGACCATCAAAGCATGCACCATTTTCTCTGGCAAAGATAAACATGGCAATATCTGGACAGGAAACAATGAAGATTATCCATTTAGCTTTGTGAACTACATCAACGTTTTTCCCAGAAGCGGCAATGCTAAGTACGGCTACTATACATTGTCTTATTTCACAAAGGAAAATGGAGAGAATTTCAACATTCAAGGAGGAATGAACGAAGCCGGGCTTTTTTACGACCTAAACACTATTCCGTCAGTTCTTATTAAGGACTTAAATAAAAAGAAAAACTTCCCCGAGGGTTCCCAAAGAATACTTAGCTATATTTTAGAAAGTATGGAAACCGTTGATCAGGTTGTCGCGTTTTTCGAAAAATACTGGTTCGAGGTAGGATTCAATAGTGCCCAAATGCATGTAGCCGACAAGTACGGTAATTTTGCTATTATAAGTCCCTCTGGAAACAGAATACTGAGAAATAAACCGTATCAGATATCTACCAATTTTGACGTTTGTGGCGTTGGTGATTCAGGAACCTGTTGGAGATTTCCTATTGTGGAAAAAGCGTTGAAGGAAAGTGAAATCGGCCTTAATGCTTTCACGGAAATCTGTAAAAAAACCTCCATCAAAGGGAAAGATGACATACATACCATTTATTCCAACATTCAGAATTTAAACACCGGAGAGATATGGTTCTACTTTTCTTCGGATTATGAAAACCATTACAAAACCTCTTTAAAAGAACTTCTTGGTAAAGGAAGAAAATCATATTTGATAAGGGATTTGTTTCCGGAACATCCTGTTACCACACTGTACAATGACCTCATTGACAACGGAGGAAAATCTTCTTTCGAGAAATTCGAAAGTATGAAACTCTCAGCGGATAGAAAAAAGGAAATACTTTCCATTTTTGTGAATTATTTTTTAGGAAGTGAGTATAATATGGAGGCCCTCCCATTTTTAGAAGAATATTTAAGGTATGAACCAATAGGCTATTGGATGAGGGCCACAAGGGCCATCTACTACCACCAATTGGGACAACAGAAGAAGGCCGAATCCATTGTAAATACATATAAAAATGAGGTGCCCGATACAAGTATGGATGTTCCACAGCTATTAGAACTTTTTCAAGGGGTATATCCCAGCGAAACTAATGTAACAATCGAATTACACGGCCATCAAGAAGCGAAACATGTTTTCGTAAAAGGACTGCCAATACCCTTTAATTTCTTAATTAAAAAAGATGGTAAATGGATGGGTAAATATAACCTTGAAGAAGGTATTTATAATTATTCTTTTATAGTCGATGGCAAAGAAACCTTTGACCATAAAACTCCGATTCATAACATATCTTCCATTTTTCATGCTCCATTTAAGTCTCATCGACTTTTTGTGAATCTTTCGACCGACGCATATTTAACCAAAATAAATACTACTGTCCCAAATAAGGATGATGTCGTCTATATTGCAGGGAATCAGCAAGCTTTGGCCCATTGGAATTCTGTTTTTCGGATGGAAAAAATTTCTGATTTTGAAAGAGAGATTACCCTTCCCCTACATTTTCCAGCGTTGTTCAAATTTACCCGAGGTAATTGGGAAACAGAAGCAATTATCAAAGACAATACAAAGGAGAAAAACGGAAGATGGGTCCCATTAAAAATCGACTTAGATTCTAAGGTTCAGACTTACGAAATTTTAGGATGGAAGGACCAACAAAAGAAGAATGATAATTAAGGGAGAATTTGATTATATACCCTTTATAAGGCTTGGTTGGCCACTGCATATTCAAAGTAGTTGATACAATTGGTTTTACTATCTGTGAAATATGGATTTCAAACCATTTAGTCGGTATAACTTGTAACGTTGTTATTTCGAATTCAAATATTCCAAAAACGATTTGGCCCTTAAGTAATTTCCGGTTTCCTTAGGTGAAATTTTCAAGGTCTTTGTAAAATATTCTTTCGCGATATCAATATTACCAAGAAGTTTGTGTAGAACCCCCTTAAACTCAAATGTACCGATATTCTGTCTTGAATTTTCTTTTGGAATCTTCTCCAAATAATCAAGCAGTACCAAGGTCTTGTCCAATGATGCATCATTCGTCTTTAAATGAAAGTACTCCCAAGGATACCACCAATACTGAAAAGGTTTGCCATTTGTTTCTGTCAACAGAACTTCTGCCAGAATCGACATCGAAACTTTTATAAAAAGAAAAGGGTAATCAGCCACAGTAGAATCCTTTGTAGACATTTCTTCAAAGTCTGCTATTACTTTAGCTATGCCCTCATTCCTTTGGATTCTTTTTACAAAAGACTGTTTCAGCGAGTCTTTATGGTTAAGCCTGAACTCATGCTCTGCAAATACCGATGGGAAGAGCTCTTTAAAGTCCTTTAACATAAATCCTTTGGCTATCAATTCTTTGTAATCTAAAATAACCTTGTGCTCAAAGTCATGGAACGAAAACAAATGCAACTCATTTTTCATGTGATCGACAATGTAAGAGTACTGCGTTGGATTCAATGCCTCTTGATGGGTAAGACTCAAAATGCTAGTAAATAGGTCTACAGAAATATCAGAGCTCGCAAGAATTGTTTCTTTTACAATTTTGAATCTCGAACAATCAATTATATCATTCTTTTTAGAGACATTAAAATTGGTTGCTATCTGATATTTATAACTGTTTTTAAATATGCCATTCCCGTTAACTATTGCGGAATTTCCAGACGCATCTGAAATCATTGCCTGATGATAAGAGGATGGATATCTATACTTGGCCAAATATATTTCTGCGTCCTTGAGGGTCTTACATTTTGATAAGATTTCAAGGAAAAGATCTTTTTCATAATTCTGTTTTCCCTTAAACTCATTTTCTTCTACTTTAGGTATTGTTGCGTAATCGACAGTTAACCCGTATTCATTGATGCCAAACTGGGCTTGAAAGTCTGAGTGACCGATAAATAAAACACCATAGTTATCGATGCTCCTTTGGTAAACCCAAATTTTAGTAAAAGGATCTGACCAGTCTTCGTTACCGGCTACTAAAATTTTTGATTGCGATTTAGCAAAAAAAATGGTGCATGGGATTACGCTTTTGGGGATAATGCATAGACCTATAAAAATTATTCTGAATAAAAATTTATTCACTTTTTCATTGTTTACTCGTCTTCGATAGATATGATTTTTTTTACGCTGAAATTTTCATCGGCACCTTATACAGATAATCACTGTTCACTGTCTTTGGCCGGTTCAAGTTTCTTTGATTTAAAACTTTGGTTCTTTTTTCACTCGTAATAAACACCACTTTTACTTTGTTCGTTATCTTGGAAGGTAAGAGAAATGCTTGTCCATAAGTAACGTCCTCAGTAATGCTTTCCTTGATTTCAAAGAAAAAACTCTTAAAATCTTCGATGTCATTGTATCGCAAAAGACTTGGGTAAATAGTGGTAATTACTTCAGAAAGCGCTTCAATATACTTGTGTATTCCGTCCAAGGGAATTCTAAGTAAGTCTTCAATAATAATAGGTTTTGTAACATTCCACTTCTCATCCAACTTTAGTCGGTCTATAATTTTTTTACTTCTATTTTCAATATCCTCCCAACGAATATTATCTCTACCTTGGCTGATGACGAATTTGTATTCTAGGTTGGGTTCTTGATTTTCGAAAGAAAGTGTAATTCCATAATAATCCTTTGATATTTTCTCGAGCCTTGTAGTCTTATACCGACTAACAGTAGAGCTATTGCCCCTAATTCTAAATTTACCGCGGTAATCAATTTTATTTAAATCAACGTAGAATGAAACCTTGTTTAAGTTTTGAGAATATAATCTAACACTCAAGGTGAGTAGTGGAAGGATCGCGTAAAAAATGCTTCTCATGATGATGACTATCTGATTATATTTCTCCTAATATTATAGTTTTTCGCACTGTGATGGGTATCAAATTATAAAGAGGGAAGTCTCAAATTATTCTGAGACATATATTAAAGAAGTCAGAATGAATAATAGATTTATGTTATAATCTATTGCCGTAGCCAACTAATAATCAAGTTCGACACTAAATACAGGATTTAAACGGAACGATTTACTATGGTCCAAAGTAAAATCATAACCATAACACCTATCCATCCCGTTTACTTCGCAGCTATTTTTCTTAATTTTAGAAATAGAAATGACCCGTGATTTTATCCATATCAATGACTTTGTAATTCTAGTGGAAGAAGGGAATTCTGCTACAGTGGAAGTGGATGCGTGTTATTTTGATGAACCCATCGTAGCGGTTGCCTTTTATGGCTCAGGCAATGTAGATTTAGCGGTAAAGTTTGGTCAAAAGCGAAAAGATTTTCAATACACCAAAGGACTCTCGCTATCGTTTTATGCAGACGAAAAGGTGGAATTCGAACATACCGTCAGCCCCAATAAGAGCTTAAAATGTATTGTAGTTGCAACCAAGTTGAGCAAACTTGAAGAACTACCAAATCAAGAAGGCGAGTTATTTTCAGATCTTTTGAATGAATTGGTAAACCCAAAAGACCATTATGTGGAAGGCCCAAGCTTCTTTATGACGCCCGAGATGGAACATATTGTTGACGCTTTTTTTTCTACCACTTATTCTGGCAAGACGAAAATGATGTTTTTTAGAAGTCAAATAACTGCTTTGTTATCTCACTTCTTCGGTCAACTCGCCTTACAACAAGAAGAAGCCTCAAAACCTCTTCATAGAGAGCAGTTGAATAAGGCAAAAGATATCCTTTTGGAAAATTTGGAAAATCCGCCATCGCTTTCTGAACTTTCCAAAGCCATTGGATTTAATACCACCCGGTTAAAAAAAGAATTCAAAGCCATATTCGGGGTCCCTGTTTTCAAGTATCTTCAAAACGAAAGGCTTACTTCAGCGCATAAACTGATCTGCGAAAATGAGGCTACTGTGCAAGAAGCCGCGTGGCAAGTGGGCTATGATAGCATAAGTTCCTTTTCCAACGCTTTTGCAAAAAAATTTGGTTATCGCCCCAGTCAACTTAAATAAGGTATCCATCACTTTTTAAATCAACCAAGACGTTAAAAAGACCCCGAAAACTGAATTTTTTTCGGAGTCTTTGTCAATAGATCAATTGGTCTGAGGCGCGGTCATGTTCCAGATACCTGTTGCGGCCACTTTATCGGCATACTCCGTAAAGTCAATCGCTTTTCTACCAAGTACTTTCTCCACATCATAGGAAATCTCTTGGTTGTCTGGATTCCCCAGTACTTCTTTAAATAGGTATCCGAAGAGCCAAACATAAGCATCTGGTAATCCTGCCTTTCGCATTCCTTCCTTAAATTCTTCAATAGAGATGGGCACGTATTGTAACTTTCTATGACTTGCTTTCCCCATTATTCCTACAACTTCTTCAAAAGTCCTCATTTCTGGACCCGTAACGGTTATGGTTTGCCCGTTATAGAAATCATCCACTAAAACCTTAGAGACCACGTCAGCAATATCATTGGCGTCTACAAACGGAATTCGAGCTTCTGGCATAGGTAGTGCGACAACACCATCTTGCACAAACTCCAAAAAGGCACCTTCGCTAAAATTCTGATTGAACCAAGAGGCCCTTACCAAAGTAAAGTCAAGGCCAGAATTGGCCACAATCCCTTCACAGGCCTCAGCCTCAGTCTCCCCTTTACCAGAAAGTAATACCACTTTCTGCAGTCCAGCTTTTTTAGCCTTTTCCGTTAGGGTACTTATTGCGTCTCTTGAGCCTGGCACCGCCAAGTCTGGATAATACACAATATACGCCCTATCCATACCATCCAATACGGCGTCATAGGTTTCTGGTTTTTCCCAGTCCAAAGGGGGATTTGTGCTTCGACCAACAACCTGGACATGGTGTCCAGTTTCTTTCAAATTTTTGGCAACCCTTTTTCCAGTTTTTCCGGTTCCGCCAATCACTACGATGTTTTGTGTTTTCATTTGTGTTTGTTTTTAAATCCCACCTCTGAGGGACAGATTGATAAATAATTACGCTTCAACTTTTGAAGTCTTTTCTAATGCTTTTTTTAAAAAATTTGATTTAGCTCATTTTTGATTAGGGCAAGGTCAACCTATATAGTGTCGCTATTGTTATAAACTCCAAACCAATGAGCCAAAAACCCAAATCGGTGAAAAATTCATAATGTGAGCCTCCATGCGGAATGATAAAAAGAGGTACGGTTATCATTGCATCCAATAAACCGGCAACTAGAAAGAATACTAGTCCGACCCAATAGCCAGGGGTATGGGCATCCCTCTTGTAGTAATGCTTCGCTCCCAACCAAACCAATGGTAATACAGCAATACACAGTACAATATTTGCTTGTTCTGCTAGATTTTCTAAAATCGGCACAAAGAAGGATAGGTTGTATATACTCACCCCGATAATCCAGATAACACTGCCAATACCAATCGCTCTAAAATATTTCATTACTGTTTGTTTTTTAATTACAAATTGTTCTTCTATACATTACATTTTTGAATACATCAATCCTATGACCAATAATGCGAAAGCCATAAAAGAAGCAATGGTTCTTTGCACGTGCCAGTGGTTCCAAGGCTGCTCAAATTTGGTTCGCAATGCTTTAAGCTCATGGGCAGAAAGGTTTTCAAGTATCGTTTTATCCAATAGTTCATTAAGCGGTACATTTTTGAAAACCGTAATCAAGCCTATACCAACAAAGAATAGAACTGCGGCGGTCAGGTATAACCAAAATATCGTAAGGTTTGCCTGGCGGTGCATATAGACGTTCAGAAAGAGCAGGATAACAGGGCCAAAAAAGGTGATAAGAAATGCAGGATTGATTATTTGGCGGTTCATCGCTTGAAAGGATTTTAGGAATCCCAAATCATCCATTCTGCTGATTCCAGGTGTGATGGCGTTGAACCACGTAAAACATAATCCAGCCGTAAGTCCAGTCAATATGACGCCCAATAGCAAAACGATAATTTTAAAGTTGATTTCCATTTTTGTTGTGTTTTGTAAATGATATCCGGGTTAATAGATCTTGATACTTCTCGTTGATAAGCTTTATTTTATTGCCTCTTGGCATTCGCTTTTTAAAAAAACTGCTGGTAAACGTCATTGGACCAGCTGTTCTTACAGTCTTCAGTAAATACATGTCTGCGATTTCGGTTCACATGACAGATATTACACTTTCCCGTAAGAATGCTGAATGCCTTCGTTTGTGTTGAATCATTGACCATTATGGTGACCGATTCCGTTGGTAAATAATTACCTGCCAAATCTCCATCGTTGCTAAATTTTCCTAGGAGGGAGAGCATAAACATGATTATCAATTTTGCTAGTGTTATCATCCTATTGTTATTTAATTATGACAGGACAAATTTGCGCTGATATACTTCGAATCATTTATTCGAGCGGAAGTATGATTTGTTCGAAAAGCGCATTAGGCGACTATACAAACTATATGTTTGGCAGTGACCTACTATAAAGTTTCCAGAGGTTTCTTTAACAGCTTATTAGAAAATGACCTAATCTTATCTTCTAGCTCTTTTCTGTACTGTTCTTGTATTACTTTACCTTCTTTAAAGTGGTCATAAAATGAGGGTAGTGAGTAGCTTTTGATAATTTTTGCCCCTAGAAATGGAAAACTAGCTTCAGCCGACCGTAGAACGGTAACACCGCCTCTTCCTCCAGGTGAGGTCGCCATCAAAAGCATAGGTTTTTCTTTCCAAATTTTCATATCCAAACGAGACAACCAGTCAATGGTGTTTTTAAAAACTGCAGTATAAGATCCGTTATGCTCTGCCAACGAGATAATAAATCCATCTGCTGAACTGATGATTTCATCCAATCTTTTTACCGCTGTTGGAATGCCATTTTCTGCCTCGAAGTCTTCGCCGTAGATGGGAAGTACGTAATCATTCAAATCAACAGTTATAATTTCCACTTCGTTCAAAAGTTTGGCAGCATATTGAATCAGCTGTTTGTTGATTGATTTTTGGCTGTTGCTGCCCGCAATGGTGATTACTTTTTTCATACTATTTAAGATTTATATTGTTTTACGATAATAGATTCCGAAGTTTGATTGTGTTATAGGGTCCGGTCCATATTGGTCAACATCTAACCCAAGCCCAAGTTGATGGCCTTCATAAGCTATGCCTAATCGTAATTGTTGGAAACTTCTGGAATGTGATTTGAACTTATCCCAAACCGTTAGGAACTGTGCATTGAACCACAGTAATGTATTTTTACTTAGTGGTTTTTGTATCTGAACTTGGGTGAATACTTCTCCAAGACCTGTATTTTTCTTTTCTGAATATGCTAGGGTAGGAATGACCAAGAGTAAAGCGTTCGAAGTTTTCAAGGTCAACTTACTGGAAAGTCTCTCTGAAAATCCTCCAAAGCTGTTGCAGTATAAAGAAGACCCAAAAGAAAAGGTCTCATTAATATTCCAGAATACCGTTGGCTGTACACCAACTTCATCAAATATTTGATTTTCTTCTTCTCCGTATCTCTGAAAGAAGGTTAGGGTGGAAACACTTAAAGTATTATTATTGTCAATTGGGTAATTGGAGAATAAGGTAAAGTTTGTTTTCTCAAATCCTGAAAATAATTCCAGCTGAGTAAACTGTGCTTGCAGGGCACTTGCAAAGCTTAAAATCAGTACTAGCGATATGTGTCCTATTCCTTTCACACTTCAAAATTCAGAAGGGGCCGTGTGAAAAAAAATGAACTAGTTTAAGACTTTTACTCGTTAATCGAGATTTAAAATATTATGAAGGTCCGCGTCAAAATTAAAGTGATTTTTTTATTTTAAAACCTCTTGGACTTATTCCGAGATGAGTTACTTTCGGTTGACCCTAGAGATAATTTTGCTCGTAAATTCTGGTGTAATTCCGAGGTACGCGGCCAAATCTTTTTGGGTTATCCGATTTACAATCTGCGGATATTGCTTTTTGAATTCAATGTATCTTTCTTCGGCGGTAAACGATATACCGTGGTTTGAACGCCGTATGTAACTGATTAAAGACTTTTGATATAGATTGCGATAAAACCTTTCAAATTTTGGAATCTCCTGAAATAGTAAATCATAATTTGCCCTTGAAATGCCCAATAATTCCGAAGGTTCAATTGCTTTAATAAAATACCTAGACGGTTCTTTTGTCATAAAGCTTGATAAATCACCGGTCCAGTAGTCTTCAACAGCAAACATTGAAATGTGAGGTGAGCCATCTTCATCAAGGGTATATACTTTGAGACATCCTTTGGTAATAAAATATTCATAGGTAGTACTATCCCCCGCTTGCATTAGAAAATCCCTCTTTTTCACTTTTATTTCCGTCAATAAAGAAATATATTTCCGCTTTTCCAGCTCGGTTAAATTGATAAAGCGAGATATATTATTGAGAATAAGACGATGGGATTCTTTAAAATTCAATTCTTGACTTTTGTGCGACTTTAATTTAATGAATTAGTGGGTAATTGAAAAGGGATTATAAATCCTGCTGAAATCAAAAGAATTTAGCCTTGCAGTTATCTTGTCAACACATAAAAAGGTACAAATTGATTGGGCTAAATTCTTTCTTTTGATTTGTTACTATCCGCTAGAAGTTCTAACTGATACTAAGTGAAACGACTCAATTTCTTAACCTTATATTTATGATGAAAGGACCCTATCCGAAAACCATATTTCCATTTAAGGATTACCATAGACTTTGCTTTTTAAAGAATGTTGTAAAAAACCCTAATATTATAATTGGTGACTATACCTATTACGATGACTTTGAAAGCGTAGATAATTTTGAAAAAAACGTCAAGTATCTTTTTGATTTTGTAGGTGATAAACTCATCATAGGTAAGTTCTGTATGATTGCTTCTGATGTGAAGTTCATCATGAACGGAGCCAATCACCTAAGCAATACCATTTCATCATATCCATTCGCTGTGTTTGGTGAGGGTTGGTCAGACGCCATGGAAGGCAAATCATACCCGTTCAAAGGAAACACCGTGGTGGGCAATGATGTTTGGATTGGATATAATGCGACGATTATGAGTGGTGTTACCATCGGTGACGGTGCCATAATTGCAGCAAATGCTACAGTGGTCAAAGACGTAGAACCCTATTCAATAGTTGGTGGTAACCCTGCCCAAGAAATTCGAAAGCGCTTTTCTGAAGTTGAAATTAAAAGATTGCTAAAAGTACAATGGTGGAATTGGCCCATAGAAAAAATCACGGCAAGGGTAAAGGAACTTACTGCTTCGAGTATTGAAGACATTGCCAAATAAAACTTCACGAAAAATAATGGCTATACCTTTTTTATATGTTAATTGATTTAAAAACCCCAGTATCTGATTTACAACGCTATCTTTTTACAAAGGGATGGCTTCAAGAAAACGAGCAACTTCTAAGAACAGAAAAACCCGGTGAAGGAAATATGAATGTCGTGATAAGGATACACTCTAACCTTAGGACTTTCATACTTAAGCAATCACGTCCTTTCGTTCAAAAATACCAAGAGGTTAAGGCTCCCATAGAACGGGTAGATGTAGAGTACGAATTTTATAGAACGATTACCTCCAATACCCTGAAAACACATCTACCCGAGGCATTGGCCTTTGATAAGAATGACCATGTTTTAATGCTTGAAGATTTAGGTTTATGCGATGACATGACCTTTATCTACGAAACTAAAAAAGTTGCTCATACTACTATAGGTAAACTGGTCGATATTCTTAAAGAGCTCCATAAAACCCCAATAACCAAAGACTTTCCAGATAACTATGAGCTACGAAAACTAAACCATCAACATATTTTTGTACTTCCTTTTTTGACCGACAATGGCTTTTCTTTGAACGAGGTTCAAGATGGACTTCAAGCGCTTTCCGAACCCTTTAAAACAAACGAAAATCTTAAAAAAGTTATTGGTGACATTGGAGAAAAGTACCTCTCTTCTGGACAAATATTACTCCATGGCGACTATTATCCCGGAAGTTGGATGACCAATAATGACCGTATCCATATCATAGACCCGGAGTTTTGCTTTGCTGGTTTTGCCGAATTTGATGTCGGCGTTATGTCGGCCCATATTATAATGGCAACCATGAATTTTGAGTACCTAGAATCGATATGTGATCTATATGGAACTGGACTTAAATATAATTTGGTGAAAAAAATTACCGCGATTGAAATCATGCGAAGAATGATTGGCCTTGCCCAATTACCAATTACCCGACGCCTTGATGAAAAAAAGTACTTACTTGATGTAGCCCAAAAACTTATACTATCATGAACAAGCTTATCTTCGTTTCTATTTGTATTATTTTTCTAGGGTGTGTAAAACAAAAAAGTAGTTCGGTCAATATACCCAAACCTCTTAATACGACCTACACTATCCATTTTTCGGAACTAAGTAAGGAAGCCTACTATGAAAAAGTACTTGGGGCCCTTGTTGGCTCAGCAATTGGCGATGCAATGGGTGCATCTACCGAAATGTGGCACCGAGATGCAATTCAATTAAAATACGGCTATATCACTGGGCTTACTCCCGTGGTACGTCCTCAATCACCGGAAGGAACTTGGGAAAACAACCTCCCTAATGGCTCCACAACAGACGACACCCGTTGGAAATTATTGATGACGGAATATTTTAAGAAAGGAGAAATACATCCGAATAGTTTTAACGATTTTATTCTTGATTATTACCGACAAGAGGTATCAAACCTTCGAAATACACAGATATTAAATAGCACCGATATTTTTGACGAAACAATAGAAAAAGTAGATTGGATTAAAGAATGGGCACGGGTCTCGCTGGCCTACAAAGAAGGAAATAGTTCTTATCAAAAAGCACTAAATCGTTTTTATGGAGGTGAAATGTCTTGTGCTGGACAACTCTATACCCCGATGTTCGGGTTACTTGCCAAAACTCCAGAGGAAGCTTATGAATTGGCCTACGAGCATACGTTGTTTGATATTGGTTACGCCAAGGATATTTCTGCCTTGGTTTCGGCCATGACCCATGTAGCATTACGAACTTCAAACATTGATTCGATTCTTTCAACGATAAATTTTGTAGACCCAGTCGGTTATCAAAATAGCCGCCTTGTAGGAAGAATTGCACGCAACACGGCTGACGCCTCAATTAATGAAGTGCTCCTTTTAAAACGACAAGCTATGTTCGATAGCACTTTTATTCAAACTGATACAATCAGTATTCCCGACGGCTTTCCCCATAGCAAAAAACAATGGATCCTTGAGAAAAAAATCTTTGAGTTTTTGGAAGAAAACGAAAAAGAAATCGCTTTTCACGCCGGCGAAATCTGGCAAATTCTAGTGACTTCGCTCGTTTATTCAAGTGGAAATTTTGAACAATGCATGCAGTTTATTGTAAACTATGGAAGGGACAACGATACCGTTGCCGCCATCGCTGGAATGATTCTAGGTGCAAAGTATGGTTTTCAAGCCTTACCGTATGATTTGAAAACCGAAGTACTGCAAACAAACAAAGAGGTTTTAGGCATTGATTTGGAGGCCCTTGCCTATGAATTGACAGAATTGGCCTATAGCGACAAATAGCTTCATCAATTTTATCGAAAGATTTAGGGCATATGCTATTTCTAAATTATGGGAATTGTATTGCTGAAATAATCACCAAGGACAACTTTTCTTTCCAAACCTAACCAATTACCATTTATAAAGAAATCCATACCAATTATAAATTTTAACCCTACCGCGACTATGGTTTTTTATACTTTCAACTCGTAATTAAACCTCAAAGAACGATGGACACTTTAGGAGAACGATTAGGCTATTTTTGTTGGTATTTGGTTTTAGGATTGTCTATAGCACTTTTGCTATCAAACCTTTTCCTTTACTTTAATCATTAAGGTCACCGACTACCCATGAGGCCCCTATCCCTAAACACTTAGATGGTTTAGATAACATACCACCCTTCCTCAAAGCTATTTATACATCAAATACACCGCCCTTAGGCACATCCTAAGCTTGCAATTCTGTTTTACTGGCAATCAATACGGAGAAGATAATCGACTAAAGATGGGCCTAGGTATAAATGGAAAAAATATATTTTAGAGATAACCTAAAAGTCAATTTTAGCTAACCCGTATTCCTATATCTTTGAACTTTATGTTGTTCATGAAGACTTTCTCAATTATACCTGTTATTCTTTTCTACAGTTATCTGGGCTTGGCTCAAAAATCCATTGAAAAAACCTTGGAAAGTTTTAATTCGGGCTCTGTACCCTATATCACGGTCCAAGCGCTAAAGACCGAGACAACAGCGATACTACTTGATACCCGAAAGAAAGAAGAGTATGATGTAAGCCATTTAGAAAAAGCCCACTGGGTGGGATTCAAATCATTTAATCTTACAAGAATAAAAGAACAAATTCCAGATACCCTTACACCATTAATCGTTTATTGTTCCATAGGGGTGCGTTCTGAACAGATTGGTGAAAAGCTTAAAGCGGCAGGGTATCCGAACGTGAAAAATCTGTACGGAGGTATTTTTCAATGGAAGATTGAAGGTGAAAAAGTGGTTGACTCCCTTAATCAGAGCACAGAACGTGTTCATGCCTTTAGTAAGCATTGGGGAAAATTGTTGACCAATGCCGAAAAAGTATATTCTTCTAAAACAGATTTCGATTGAACGACGTTACTGACCTACTGATAATTTTTACAAGAAACCCAGAACTAGGTAAATGCAAAACGCGGTTGGCCTCGAAGATTGGAAATCAACCCGCCTTGGATATTTACCGGTTTTTGCTGGACCATACTGTTAACATCACAGAACAACTCAATGTAAAAAAACAGGTCTATTATTCAGAGGAAATATGGCTCAAAGATATTTGGAACGAGCAGCGTTATGAGAAAAAGCTTCAGGTCGGCACTCATTTGGGCGAACGTATGAAAAACGCGTTTACCAATGGTTTTGTCAATGGTTACGAACGTATCATTATCATTGGTAGCGACATGTATGACCTTTCTAGTGAAGACATAAAAAACGCCTTTAATATTCTGAAAAAATACAATTTTGTAATAGGTCCAGCGGAAGATGGTGGATACTATTTGATGGGTATGCAGCAGTTAAAAGCTGAGTTGTTTATAGAAAAAGATTGGGGTCAAGCAACTGTACTCGATGATACCTTGAAGGATTTAGTTGGAGAAAACTACGCGCTTTTGGAGACAAGGAATGACGTCGATCATTACGAAGACATAGAAGATGTCGATGCGTTTCAACCCTTTATAAAACATATAAAATGACAAAAAAACAATTAGAGGAATCTGTAGGATATCTTAAAAACAGAGGGTTTGAAAAGCCTGAGATAGGTATTGTCTTAGGTACGGGATTAGGGCAATTGGTCAACGAAATCGAAAATCCTATAGAGGCACATTATAACCAAATTCCATTTTTTCCCCTGGCCACGGTTGAGTTTCATACGGGAAAATTGATTTACGGCACCATCTCGAATAAAAAGGTTGTGGTCATGCAAGGGCGTTTTCATCTATACGAAGGCTATGACCTGATAGATATTACATACCCCATTAGAGTAATGCACCAATTGGGAATTCAAAAATTATTCATTTCAAATGCTGCTGGTGCCATAAATCTCGACTTCAAAAAAGGGGATATGATGTTAATAGAAGATCATATTAATTTACAGGGAGGATCGCCTCTTGCCTTCAAAAACGTTGCTGAATTTGGTAATAGGTTTGTCGATATGATGGAACCTTATGATACAGAGATGCGACAAAAAATTGAAAATATTGCAGAAAAAGAAGGAATACCACTTCGAAAAGGGGTTTATGTTTCTGTCGTTGGCCCGCAACTTGAGACCAAGGCAGAATATCGCATGCTTAAAATTATGGGGGCTGACGCGGTAGGTATGAGTACTGTACCTGAAGTTATTGTGGCAAACCACCTACAATTGCCCATTGTAGCGGTTTCCGTATTGACCGATGAGTGTGACCCTGACGACCTTCAACCCATAAATATTCAAGAAATTATCGAGATTGCAGCTGCTACAGAACCTAAGATGGTTAAATTGTTCAAAGAACTGATTGACCAACTTTAAGTAGATTTCCGTAAGGATACCCTGGGCTTTACTACTGAGGTAATAGCATCTACTTCATTCCATGAATTCAAGGCCTGCAATTAGCATTATTATTCCGACGTTGAACGAAGCCAACGGATTAGGTGATTTATTGGATCATCTGAATGCAGTAATGAACAGGCAACTCATCATGGAGATCATCATTGTTGATGGCGGAAGTATTGATAAAACAGTATCCATCGCCAAAAAGTATGCTTGTAAGACCCTTCATTCTGAGAAACGAATGGCAAAGCAAATGAACCATGGTGCTATGAGATCGAAGGGACATATTTTATACTTCCTGCATGCAGATACATATCCTCCAAAGAACTTTGACCTTTTAATACTCCAAAGTATTACCAATGGTTTTCAAGCAGGCTGTTTTCGAATGGAATTCGATACCAAAAATCCTGTTTTACGTTTCTTTGCTTATCTCTCTAGAATCAATCATGCCCTATGCCGAGGAGGCGACCAATCACTATTCATTTCAAAAGACGCATTCTTCTCTCAAGGCGGTTTTAATGAAGACTATCTTATCTATGAGGATACAGAGTTTATACGAAGACTATACCGAAAACTGAATTTCAAAATTATCCCTGAAAACGTGATTACCTCAGCTAGAAAATACCGTGAAAAGGGATGGTTAAAAGTACAGTATCACTTTGGTATGATTCACTTAAAAAACTATCTGGGGGCCAAACCCAATGAACTCTATCGATATTACAAGAAATATTTTTTGACGTAGAAAGACCCTAGCAAACAGTGCTAAATGCTATCTGGGGGATTTTATTTTTATTTGGTCTTTCTATTCTTCAATAGATAGATTGGCATAATCAGACAATACACCATTTGTAATTATACTGGTCAACAAACCCGCTTTAGGATTGATCGCAATGCGTTTTGCGTCTTTGAAACCACTTTCCTTCCCTACAATATCAATCATGGTAATGGGAGGAAGTGCATTTTTTGCCAAAAATAAATTATTGGGGTTTTCAAAGGTAGCAATGGGATTTTCTTTTGTAGGAAGAATAGCATTTTGGTCAAAAATATCTTGTAAGGTTTGTGCAAATCGACTGCCTTCTTGGCTATTGCCGTGATGAAACAATGAAATTTTGTAAAACTTGCTGTCATAAGCCGTTTCATTGAAATTCAAAACAACAACGCGCTGATACTTTCCTGTATTTTTTAAGTAATTGATATTTATGGTCTCAACAAAATGGTTTAATTGTTCCTGGCCTGCAATAGCCTCTTCAGACCGCGCATTACTTTTCTCCACGGGCACGGGCAGAATAGGATTATTGTCCAAAGCGTTGATTAAATATACCTGTGCACCATGGACCATTAATTCTTGTGCAATTTCCTTTAATACTTTATTTCGAACACTTTTGAGTTCATTCAACCCCTCAATTCCGGTTAATCCCGGAACCAAGTAAATAACCGCATTACTCAGTTTGGTGCTCTTTGCATTAATGGATGCCAATTCATCGTCAAATATGGGGCGATCTTGCTGTGAATTTTCCGTCACGTTCAAAGCAGTCTTCTTGTAAGAGTCAGGTGCATCAGGAATTTGATATTCTATCCCCTCTTTTAGCTCACTGCCGTTTTTAATACTCCCCTCGTTTAGCGCAATAAAATCAGCATAATATTTGCCGGGATTGAGGCCTTGTTTTCTGAGAAGCGAAAAAATACCATCACCCTTTTCTGCTTTGACCCTAATGGTTTGTCCGGAAACAATCATAAAACTGAAAAAAACACAAACCAAAATCAATTTATTCATAATTACATGCTCTTTAGCCCAACAAATATAAGGTGTTATCGATGAAGTGCAAACTTCATCGATAAATTACAAATTGAAAATGTGGGAGCTTTCTTTAAAGTTAGTCCAAAAAATCAAGAAAAATGTATGCGAAGTGTTATTAAAAACTTAATTATCAATTCATATTTGAACAGATTTTAGCCAAAAAACTAGCGCAGACGGGCTTAAACTGCATATAGCCGGTGGGGTGGCATCAAAAATACTGACCAATTCCAAAAACGATACCCCTTGCAGCATCTTGGGTGATGCCATGACCATAATCTATCCTAAAAATTGCGTTAAATATTCGTTTATGGATCAATCGAACGCCAAAACCTGGATAAACACGAATATTTTGGGTTTCCGCAAAGTCCCCAAAATCACCCCCAGGATTACGCCAGCTGCCCCCATCGACAAAAACATTCGTCTGAAGCACAAACCAATCTTTTTCAATAAGGGAATATCGATATTCCGTATTCAAAACAACTGCTCCAGTACCGCGGTCAATAATATTTCCAACCCCCCTAATATTCAAGTTGTTATCTACAGCGAAAGGGGCGAAGGGCGTGTCAACATTACTGGCTAGACCGATTCGTAACCGCGAGGCCCAGTTACCTTTTCGTCCAACCCTTTTGAAAAAAGAAAAATCATTGAATCCTAACCAAAAATCAGGTAGTTCATCACTGGTACTGGTGACATATTGTAGGTTTAAATTACTTCGAAAGCCATCTAAATAATGATAGAAGTAATTAACCCCATCATAGTTATACAAAAACTTGTACAAAAACTTATCGACCACCAATGCTTGGGGTACAGCAGTGTCAATCGCCCCTGATATGTATTCATAATCTTCCGTGAAGATGTTGAGACCCAATTCAAAACGATTTTTAAAATTTAACTCGAAAAGACCAAGGGCTTCTACCGAAGTATTGTTATATCTATAATCTGCCGTTCCACTTTCTAAAAAAACAGGTTCTAAGGTTGTCAAATCTTGATAATTTAGGGCCACCCCCCATTGATTGGAAAATAGATAAGGCGCACGTACGTTCAGACCTAATGAACCGAATACATCGTATTGATAAAAGGCGCCCAAGGTAATGTTCTGCCCTAGAAAATTAAACTCTTGCAATCCGACCCGAAAGGCGAATTCGTCGTCATTGGAGGTAAATATATTGGCAAAAGGAATTAATGTAAAATTCTCCTCAATGCCATAGACCACCGTAAAGCCATCTTCTGAATCTGTTTCATTCACCTGATAATAAGCATGTGATACCGATGGCAAGCGAATCAATCGGGCAATATCGGCCTCAATGACCAATGAGTCTAACGTGGCGCCTTCTTTGAGCTTTGATAGACTGCGAATCAAAGAAGATTTCGTTCGATTGTTTCCTTGAATTTTTAAAGATTGTACCTTAACCTGCCCATGCGAGACAATCAAGACCAAGAGAAAAAAAGGAAGTGTCTTGAAGTTCATGGCCGCATTTAATTTGAGCTTCGTTTGCCGTAATGATTCCGAATTATGGTCTCGGCAGGTTTATTCTGAGGAGTAAATCGATTATCTTCCACTCCACCAACATCTTCGTGGTGAATGAACCATTTCCATATGAATCCTCCCGCAAACCATTTCTCTGCCCAAAACTCATCAAAAAGTACTTGTAAGGCATCAGCTTGCGCAGAAAGATTCACGGTCATTTGATTCCTATCGACCAACCAAGGTTTTTTGGCGGTAAAGTCCATACTACGATATCCGAACTCCGTAAATAATATCGGGCGTTCATTCTCTTTTGAAACTTCAAGCATTTTGGCTTTCCACTTCTGCCAACCTTCGCCCATCTGTTGCTTCGTAGGCTTTTGCACCGCGGTCAAGGGAAAATAAGCGTCAACCCCAATATAATCCAAATTACTCCAAAATGGTGTTCTGGAATATTCATCCCAATTGGCAGCATAGGTCAGTTTGCCCTTGTATACCTTCCGAATCTTATCGATTAATTCCTTCCAGTATGCTGGTCGATTCTTTACAAACTCTTCAAGCTCTGTACCAATACAGTAGATTTCGGCTTTGGTTTCTTCAGCCAACGTGGCATAGGTAATGGCAAAATCAGTATATGCCTTTTCCAGTGTCTTCCAATCCTCTTCGGTACGCATCAAAATATCTCCGGTGAATTCACCACGCCATACCCATATCTGTGGTTTGAGCATGAGTTTAACACCGTTTTTCTGTAAAATCTGTATGTACTGTTTACCACCTGCCCTAGTTTCTCCAAACCATTGACGCTCAGTATTAAAAATCACATTCGGGTCGTCCAAACTCCGGATAAATCCAAAAGGCATCACCGCGGCGTAATTGGCATTGACCTTCAATACCGGCTCAACATGCTCTTTCAAAGCTTTGTCCCTTGACCCTACAAAACTGATCCCATTGATTTTTTCTTCGGATTGGCTACTGCATGAAAACTGCAATAGACATAAAAAAAGAAGTCCCAACCGTTTCATATCATTCGATTGGGACTAAAATAGCTGTTTGCTTCTTATCTCTTAGAATACAGCTCGTAAACCTATGTTAAATGTTTGGCCAAGACCACCATCGGTAGCCCTAAAGAAGTTGGTATACAAGCCTTCTATATTCAATTCTTTTGTAAGCTGGTATTTTAAACCTCCACCGTAAATAGATTGATTTTGAGAAAATTCATTTCCACCCAAATCCAATAGCTGCAGATGTTGAAAAAGCCCTAAAACCGTAAATTTTGAAGTTGGAAAATAACTCAAAAACACACCAGGGGTTAAACGTAAGCTGTTATTGGCAAAACTCTCATCTGCATCACCAAAATTCAGTTCGGTGTTTAAATCAAAAAACAGTTGCCATTTCTTTTGGGCAAAAGAATAATCGTAGAAAAAACGGTTCTGCCATGTGTATCCTTTTTGATCTAAGAAAACATTATTCTCAGTCTCATTATCTACCAGTGGCACGAAAAAAGCACTTTGTACCGAAAAATTATTCACTTTTTTGAAAGGGGTGAATTTTACCACTGGTGCGAAAGAAGTAAAACCCGATCGTGCCGTACCTTCTTCTCCATCAAATGATAAAAAATCAAAAACGCCCCTACCTCCAATGGTGTTTGACCTAAATTCCAATATCAATCCAACATTGACCCTACGGCTGTTTCCTACACCGGTCAAAATATCCAATGTAGATGTAAAGAAGGTATTTCTAGGTATTTCACCTGAAAATGTATCCTCAGTTTCTGTGTAAATATTATTGAACCATTTAATGTCCCATTGGCCCTTTCCAATCAATTTTGAGGGGGTTAGGTTCTGAATAACACTGCCACCGTCAACATCGGTTGAATCACTCTGCGAAATTGCAAGAAGGGGAAACAGCACAAATACTGCCCATATAAAATGGTTTTTTATCGTTTTCATAATAAAATGTAATTTATCGTTTTAGTTACTTTATTTAGAGTCGTTTAAAGCCCAATTGTATTCATAATGCCCTACTTTGGACTTAGAATCAATTTTCTCTTTGCGAAACTGGTTCACGTAGTCAAGGAGTGATTTCCCATTTTGGGTAAAGTCGTCTTTATACCATTCAAAAATTTGCGATAACTGTACCTTTTTACCTTTTACCCTAACGAAATCAGGATTGTTTAAAGCAATTTCTGCTTGGTCTTGTAGCTGATGCTCCAGCTTTTCTGGAGTGTAGGCTCTATCTATTATAGGCGGGCAACCCAAACCTGCGCATACCAATACAAAGTGAAAACGGGCTTCAGAAGGAAAGTTGCCTCGAAGTAATTTGTTTTCGATATCATTCAATGTAATTTCTTTATGTCCAATAACACGTTTGGTCTTGTCAAAAAATCCGCTGATATCGAGTGGTGATTGAACGGGATAGTTGTCCACTATTCCCTTTATAACCTGAATATTGTAGCCATTTATCCAAAAAGCTTGATAGTTACTTTCGTCATCTTTTGTAACCGCAATGCCCTTCGATAATTCAACAAGCTCATTTAATACCTCTGGATTCTTTTTGATTTCTTTGTAATTCACCCTACCATCGTTCACATAAGTCTTGAAAAATTCATTTGATGCTTCAAAGAAATCTTGAAGGCTTTGAGCGTTAACGGTCTGAATGCTTACAAAAAGTAGCATCAAAATTTTAAAGTTATTTGATAGGTTCACTTTTCTAGTTTTTGTTTAACAATGATGCCATACCAGTCGAAGGAAACTAGGCTTCACTACATCCATTTTAAAATTTTAATAAAAGTTTAAGAAATTTAAAATCAACTCTTTGAGTGAATCAATTCCATATTACCTTGAGAATACTCAAATTTAATTTATACTGAATTTAAATTAACCGAAGCTGTTAATTTTTTATCTTATCTACGACAACTTACTCAACCAATTGCATTTCATGGAAACAGTTGTAATTATTGGAAATGGTATTTCGGGAGTCACTGCAGCTAGGCACATACGCAAACTTTCAGACAAACGTATTATCATTATTTCTGCAGAAACGGACTATTTCTTTTCGAGAACTGCCTTGATGTACATCTACATGGGACACATGAAATTTGAGCATACCCAACCCTATGAAAACTGGTTTTGGAAGAAAAATAGAATTGAACTCGTCAATGCTTATGTCACCAAGGTTGATGTTAGTACAAAAACCCTGATATTGGACGGTTCTAGAGAATTGCTTTATGATAAGTTGATTCTGGCAACAGGATCTAAACCCAACAAATTTGGCTGGCCAGGTCAAGATTTACATGGTGTGCAAGGATTGTATTCAAAACAGGACTTAGATTTATTGGAGGTCAACGCACCAAACAAAGAGACATGTAAAAGAGCGGTGATCGTGGGTGGGGGACTTATAGGTATTGAAATGGCCGAAATGCTAAGAAGTCGTGATATTCCAGTAACCTTTTTGGTGAGGGAAAATAGTTTTTGGAACGGAGTACTGCCGGATGGGGAATCCCAAATGATCAATGAGCATATTTTGGAGCATCATATTGATTTACGGCTAGGTACCAATCTCAAAGAAATAGTATCCGACGGAAATGGAGGGGTGAAATCAGTCGTTATTCAAGTAACAGGTGAAGTGTTGGAATGCAACGTAGTGGGCTAAAAGGCCGGTTTAGACCTGAATATTGATGTTTTAAAAGTTACAG
>JBHJJC010000154.1:0-5718 GCA_050042945.1 Croceivirga sp. | reverse complement strand
AATATGTCCCTTGAAAATAACTTTATCCTATATCAGGTGATTACTCGAACCACTGGCAAAACATATTACGAAACATTAAAAAAGGATATTGAGTTGATCAATCAACTTATTGATAGCGAATTAAAGACCAATTTCAAATGATCCAACTTTTTCGAAGAATACGTCAAAAACTACTCTCGGAGAATAAACTCTCCACCTATTTAGTCTATGCAATAGGCGAAATCATTTTGGTTATGATTGGTATTCTATTGGCATTACAAGTCAATAATTGGAATGAAAAAAGAAATCAAGACGAATTGAGAATCACCTATTACCAACAACTTCTTGATGAATTAACCTTAGATAATAATCAAATAGAACTCAACTTAGAACGTCAAGAAAAGAGTATAGCTTCCTATCAAGATTACCTTAAAAGTTATGAACGTGATAATCTATCCCCCCAAGAAATTTTTAACAATATCAATAAGGTTAATTTTTCCTTTGGAACCATCGAATTCAATACCTATACCATAGAGGTACTTAAATCTACAGGAGATATCCGTTTCATGCCCAAAGCCTTACGAAATAAATTGGTAACCCTTAAAAATGCACAGACCGACCACTTAAAAAACAAAGGTATACGAGAATCAATGTCCCTCAGAATTATGGAGGATGCCTATCTGGCCGGCCCCCTATCCTTAAAAAATGTTCTTGAAAACCAGTCTCAAATGGCCAAAGCATTAGATTTTGATTACCGTTTGCCCTATCAAATAGCCATAATGCACAGCGGATTAACCTCAAAAACGTTTGCGGAAAACAACAATATCTGGGAGCTAAAAAATATTTTGGCACTTACAGATGAAACAGTTCAACTCATCCGGGCAGAACTAAATCTTTGAGCCATGATTAAATTCTTCCGCAATATCCGCAAGAAACTGGTTTCTGAAAATGAATTCTCCAAATACATGATCTATGCCATTGGTGAAATCATCTTGGTGGTCATCGGTATTCTGATTGCCCTTCAAATCAATAATTATAGCGAGCAGAAGAAAGAGCGAAATAAAGAGAACATCCTTCTCACCAATTTGTCAAACGATGTAGCTTTAGACATTTTACAAATTGAAAAAAATACCCAGCTTTCAAAAGAGCGTTTGGGGCGATTGGACAGTTTGATAAGGCAATTGAAAACACCCAACACGGTGGATAAGGATGTATTTATAAGAAAATCGTATGAATTTGTTGTTGATCAATATTTTAAGAGCAACAGTGGTATTTTTGATGAGGCCGTTTCATCGGGCCATATGAGCTTTATTCAAAATGAATCGCTGCGACAGAGCGTTTTCAACTACTATCGCAATGCCAAAGAAACCTATACCGATGGTACCACACGACAGATTACCGATGAGTTTATAACACCCTTACTGGTAGAACATGTGTATCTCAATCAAGAGGGATTGGACATGCTGGGAATAAACGTTGGTGAAATAGCCCAGTTACAGAATCTCAACATAGAAGACCTTATGAATAACAAAGCCTATTGGAAAATGATACTTTTAAAATTCGGGGGCAATCAAGAACAGATTGTTCGATGGGAAGGCATCAGGCAACGTGCCCTTTTTCTTAAAGAACAACTTGATGAAGAACTCAAACACCTGAACCCATGAGCAAATTCTTTCGACGAATCCGGCAGGAGTTACTTTCCGAAAATAAATTTAGCAAATATCTGCTTTATTCCATTGGCGAAGTTGTTTTGGTGGTCATCGGTATTTTGGTTGCGCTACAGATTGATAATTGGAACGAACGTCAGAAAGAGGAAAAAAAAGAACAGGCCTTTCTTAAAGATATTAATCTCGACTTTAAATCAAATAAAGAGCAGTTAGACAGTATTGTTGAGTTTAACAAAATTAGCCTTCATGCCGGTAGGCGTTTAGAAGAAATCCTCAAAAAGTTTGACGCCCAAAACCCTGTTGTGACCGAAACGAATAAGATGTATGCCGATAGTATTGGCCTCTACAACAGGGTGGCTTGGAGAATCAAATCGTTCAATCCAAAAAACGGTACGGTAGAGGCACTGTTGAATTCTTCATCGTTTGATTTGATTACCAATGACACCTTACGTCGAAACCTCATTGCTTGGAAAGATGTTTTGGGTGATTATCTAGAGGAGGAGGCCTTTGGTATGCAATTCTTATTTAATGAATATGGTCCATGGGCGCGAGCAAATATTGAACCGGAAAATGCAATGGCACTCTTTAGTGTTCAACATCAAAACTTTCTGTTCAAAAGAATTGGTGACCTGAACAATAATGTAATCATGGTCAGGGAAGAAGGTTTGTCACAGATGATGGACGAAATCATTCGATTAACAGAAAGTCATGATTAAGTTTTTTCGTAACATCAGACGATCATTGCTCGATGGAAATCGTTTCAGCAAATATATACTCTATGCGATAGGAGAAATTATTCTTGTGGTTATCGGTATTTTAATTGCGCTACAAATCAATAATTGGAATGAAGAGCGAAAGGCAAATGAAAAAGAAGTCCAACTTATCGAGGATTTGCACAATGAATTCCAAAAGAACTATAACGAACTACTTGTAGATATCAAAAGATTGGAAACAGTCGAGAAATCCAACAACGAAATACTAAAACTTTTGCAAAACCCAAATCCGGTCATCTCTGAAATTGAATTGAACCGTCTTATTAGCAAAGGACTTTCAACACCAACTTGGAATCCAAGTTTTTTTGTCATGGAAGAACTAAAAAACTCAGGTGGTTTTGCCCAATTGAATAACACTGAATTAAAAAATACCCTTTTGGATTGGGAACGGTATTATAGTAATCTTAGAGAAGTGGAAGGGTCAATTAGCAACGCTTTCGACCGTTCTTTGATTTTTCTCATAGGTGAGGCTGCTGCTAGAAATATCGATGCTGAAAATGAAGACTTCAACGTGGGTCGGTCTATTTTACCTAAAAAAAACAAGGACTTGCTCAAAGACTTTCGCTTTGAAAACCATATTGACGACATGTATATATCAAGTGCCCACTTATTAAAGACGTATTATGTGGCCCGTGATAAAATCGAAGCCCTTTTAGTATTAACCAAAGCAACAGAATGATATGATTTCGATGCTTCGAAAACTAAGACAAAAGCTACTTTCCGAGAATAAGTTTTCGAAGTACTTACTCTATGCCATTGGTGAAATCGTACTCGTGGTCATTGGTATTTTAATTGCGTTACAGATCAATAATTGGAGTGAGCAACAAAAGACCAAAGAAAAAGAGCTGAACTATCTCTCCCTACTCCGGCAGGAGATGGCCGGCAACCTCCATACCCTACAACTTGAGAAAAAAGTTCTCAACGATTTTCTTACCAGTTTAAAGCAATTATTGAAATTATATGCCAACCCTGATTCTACCATTACCAACAAGGGCCTATCTAAGATTTAAGTCCCCATTTTGAGCAATGATATGGATTTTTATTTCAAGGATGGAACCCTTAAAGAGGTTATTTCCACGGGCAATTTAAAGGATATTGCCAACGATAGTATCCGAAATATTTTAGCCTCCATCAGCGGTAATTTAGAACGGGTACGCGCGCAAGAAAAAAGGGTAAACGATTATATTGAAAAAGGTAATACATTTCTTGAAAAGCATGGTTCCATAAAGCAGATGGTAAACGATCTTGGTGCCAATGAAGCCTATGGCATACCCCTAAATTCAGAAGAAAAAAGTAATCTGTTTTTACTTAAAAACGAACAATTGGAAAGTATCATGGTGTTTGCCTCGCTGACAGGGGTTAGTTTGAATGAAGACTATTATATCATATTTGAAGAACAGCTTAGAAACCTGATTGACTTAATTGACAAAGAACTTAAATCATGAATTTTATAAATAAAAAAGTATTGATTACCGGAGCTTCAAGGGGTATAGGTAAAGCCACAGCCCTAGCCTTTGCCGAAAAGGGAGCCCAAGTAGGTATCAATTTTAGAAGCAATTTAGAAGAAGCCCAAAAAACAAGGGCTGAACTCCCAGGTGATGGGCATCGATTGTTTCAAGCCGATATTTCTGAAAAGGCCAATTGTCAATCTTTGATTGATGATTTTATAGAAATATTTGGGCAATTGGATGTCTTGGTCAACAATGCCGGTATCTCCATATTTCATGAAATCGACCAGGTCGATTTTAACCATTGGACCAATGCTTGGGAAAATACCTTTAAAACCAATCTTTTTGCCGCTGCCAATATGACTTATTGCGCTGCGCAAGCCATGATAAAAACAGGGGGGGGACGAATAGTGAATGTATCTTCAAGAGGTGCTTTTCGCGGTGAGCCCACCAAGCCGGCATACGGGGCAAGTAAGGCCGCCCTGAACGCCATGACCCAATCATTGGCCAAAAAGTTAGCACCCCATCATATTTATCTTGGTGTCGTCGCACCGGGCTTTACCGAAACCGAAATGGCTGCCGTGACCTTAACGCCCGCTGAACGAGAAAACCTGTTACGTGAATCGCCGTTTCAACGCATGGCACAACCCGAAGAGGTCGCCCATGCCGTTTTGTTTTTGGCTTCTGTAGGAGCTGAATATTCATCTTGTACTATTATAGATGTAAATGGTGCTTCTTATCTTCGTAGTTAACCATGTAAAGCTCCTTTCCCTTAATAGGAAAAGGGTCACAGCACAATCCCTTCCACACCAACATTTATGGTCGGGTCACCTTCCCTTGAACTGGGGAAATAGCTGATAAGATTTCTTATGTTTGATTGGTGAAATAATGTCATACGAGGAGTATTACACATACGGTTTTTTAAGTGCTATTCATATAATGGCTGGCCTTCAAGGGGCAGTATTAGCGGCCATTCTATTGTTTAAAAAAAGTCTTGCAACAAGGAGTAATCGATTTCTGGCCATGGCGCTCGTAGGCGCTTCTATCTTCGAGTGCTATGATTTTTTCTATTATTCCTATCAAGAGGAAGAGCTACCGCTGCTTATCTTATATGCACCCATTTATATTAGAACCGCAATTCCCATTGGTCTCTATTTCTTTGTTCAGTTGTTAATTGAACCCAAAGGCCCGATGAATCGATGGGAACGTTTATGGTACCTACCCATTTTGTTAGAGGTCGTGACCGAGTTGACCTATATTCCCCTCAATCTTTTTTTGATTGAAAATACTATTGATTCCGCTGAGCATTTCTTACTCATTGTAGAAGAATCGATTGGTCTACTTACAGGAATCGTTTTACCCATTTTGGCCATTCAAAAAATCAATCAGTATGAAAAGTTTCTACGGAATAACTATTCGTCCATCTCAGGAAAAAGTCTGCGTTGGTTGCGAAACCTGATGACCACAGCTTTGGTCATTATGATCATATGGCTTCTCAGTCATTTTCAGTTCATTTTGGGTTACGAAAATGATGGCACCTATACCTTTGTCTCTTTAGGATTGATACTATTTCTATTTGGGATGGGCTATTTTGTGATTTTGCAATATCCCCTTTTCGGGGTGGTTCCTTTTGAAGACCCTAAAACGAATGACTCCATGTCCAAGAAGTTGTCCCCAAAAACGGAGGAGTACCACCAACGCCTTTTAACATTGATGGATGATGAATCGGTCTATTCGGATGCCGAATTGACACTTTCTACTTTGGCTGAAAAATTGGCCATAAGTCCGGGCTATCTGTCACAAATCATTAATGAAAAAGAAAACAAGAACTTCTTTGAGTTTGTCAATCGC
>JBHJJC010000153.1:0-16344 GCA_050042945.1 Croceivirga sp. | reverse complement strand
GGAACCTACAATGAGCACCACGCTATTGATCAAAGCACCCAAGAGCGAAAAGCGTCTATAACCAAAGGAAAATCTTGAATTTGCCTTTTGTTTTGACTTTTTGTCCAAATACCAGGATGTGCCCAACGAGAGACTATCGCCAAAGTCGTGGACCGCATCCGATATTATGGCTATACTGTTGACGTAAATTCCTCCAATAAATTCCAAAATGGTGAACCCGAGATTCAGGAAAAAGGCCATTTTTAGGTTTTTGCTGGAGTTATGATGGTGGTGATCGTGTCCCATTTAAACTCTTTTGTACGTTTTCAGGATATGGGCCAAATCCTTTGGGAGTTCCATCTTCTTCAATGGCGGTACATTGCTACCCCCCGTATTGCCAAGGGGCACATGGTCAATGAATGATTTCCAACCCCCGATCAATAAACGAATCAATTGTCCAAAAATCTCTTTTACATTTCGCTGACGGAAACCAAATTTCAGCATGAGCCAATGTGAATAGGTATGCTCTAAGGGATAGGACTGGCCGAGAATATGGGAACGTTCAAGATGGTGCCAAGCTTGGGACAAATTTCCGCTTTGCAGTGAAGATCGATACAGGTTCAATTCGTTCAGATAAAAACCTCTTAAGCCTTTTGGAATAAACGTGTTTAATTTCATCATTCATTTTTTCAAGCTCAAGATATGTCATAGGGCAATGCAATGGAAGTGCATTTATTGCCCACTACACTTATCGCAAATTCCCTTTAGGACCAAGTTGGCGTTTTCGGCAACGAAACCATCAGGAAGATTGATATGTGGTATTTTCTGTTCGGTAAGACATATGGTCTCACCACAATTGGTGCAATGAAAATGGAGGTGCAGGTCTCTTTCCAATTCGCAGTTGCAACCTTCTTCGCATAGCGCATATTTCGTGATGCCCGAACCGTCGTCTATTTGATGGACTACCCGTTTTTGCTCAAAGGTTTTTAAGGTCCTAAAGAGAGTCGTTCTGTCTGCTTTAGCGAAGGCATTTTCTATATCTGACAACGTACTTGCCACTTTGGATTTGGCTAGATGCTGAAATACCAAAAGGCGCATCGCCGTTGGCCGTATACCTTTGCTTTCCAAAAATTTATCTGAAGGTATCATAGTACTGTTTAGTCTAATGGTTGTGTTCGTTCCCAAAAGGTTTCAAAATAACGCCTACACTAAAAATAAATCCGTCCGTGGGCGCATAAATTTCTGGAAATGTGGGGCTTTCGTTCGGGGGCAGTACCAAAGGTGAAAAACGGCTTTGTCTTCGGTCCGTAAAGTTCTCAAAATTCACAAACATACTTCCCCATTTAAAATTACGCATTGCGAGCAATCCCATCGTAAAAAAGTCTGTTGTTTCCATACCATTGGAAAGCAATTGTTTGCCAGTGTAATAGGTCTCATAACCAATACGCCATTTTTCGGATTCATACATCAAAACACTCCCTGCATTGTGCCTAGCGGTTAGTGGTTTTTGCGGATTGCCCGGTAGATAATTGAGTCGTGTATCTATAAATGCATAGTTCAAAAACCACCTAAAATCCTCATAGGTAAACTTAATGTTCGTTTCTGCACCCCTACTAAGAATTTCCCCAGAGGCGTTTTCAAACTGAAAAAAACCATCAGTAATGGGATTGAGCAACAATCCATCCCTAATAGCTGTGAGATAAAACAATTGATTGATAGAAAAGCCTATGTCGTCCTTTAATCTCGTTTGGTAGTTAAAATCCAAATTAAGACCGTAAGAACGTTCTGCCTTCAGCAAATCTTCATCAATTCGCAATACGTTTCTAAAGTTGATGAACTCAGCTTCCTCAGTAAATATATCTGGAATCCTATAGCCCAAACCACCACCAAGTCTACTGGAAAAGTTATTGTTTGATTTAAACAGTAGTGAAACCCTGGGTAATGTAAAAAAGCCCCAGTCGATGGCATAATCGGAACGCAGCCCCGTTTCAAGAATCCATTGATCGGAAAGGTCAAAAATGGCATTGGCAAACAATCCCGCCGTAATATCTTTTTGGTCGCGTTCCAATGGGTTGTCACGCTCATCAAATGATGTTGTATAAAGGTTCGTACCCAAAACCCAATCTGACCTAATCCCCTGCTTTTGATAGGCCGCTTCTGTAAAAGTGTTCCATTGATTGCCTTTGAATAACAAATCGGGTATTTCCAAACTTCTATCAAAAAAAGAAATGCTGTTCTTTATGGAAATGGATTGAACGGAATCCAAACGGGTCTCAAAAACTGCCTGCGTACTTAAACGTTTGGACAGGTTTTCTTCGGTATATCCGTTGGTACCGTTCTCGCCATCTTCAATAGATGTGATATCCCCGCCCAACCTATCATCATAAGTCCCGTTGATTCCAAACCATAACGAGGTGTTCTTTGAGGGGTAATGGAACAGTTTGGGATTGAAACTTAAGGAGCGTGTTTGTGGCAGGTTACTGAAATTATCGTCTTCGGGGTCAAAGGCTTTCTGAAAATGGCCAGAACCATAAAGTGTCCAGCCCCATTTGTCCTTTCGCTCTCCGTAAAAAACATTGGCAGTACTTCCTAGTGCCTGTGTCTGGGTTAGCATAATATCTAAAGTTGGCTCTTCTTCGGGTGTTTTTGAGACCATGTTTACCAAGCCTGAAATGGCACCACCTCCATATAATGTTGATGAACTTCCCTTAATGATTTCAAATTGCCTTAAGTCCAATGGAGGTATCTGTAAAATGCTCAATCCACTTGAAAAACCACTGTAAAGTGGAAAACCATCGCGCAATAGTTGGGTGTAACGCCCATCCAAACCTTGAATTCTAATATTGGTATTTGCACTGCTCAATGAGGTCTGCTGCATTTGGATCCCTGTACTTTCTCGCAAGACTACCGATACATTTGCAGGATTCATAATAGCTTTTTCACCCAGTTCTTCAGCACCTATATACTCTATCCGTGTTGGTATCCTTTGGATGGTACGGGTACTTCTGGTGGATTGAACCACTACTTCATCCAAGGCGTTGGTACTTTCTTCTAAGTAGAATATTAGTTCTGTAGCAGTTGGGACTGAAATGGATATTTCCCTTGTTTCAAAGCCCAAATAGGAAATTTGAATCTCGTAGGTCCCATTGGGAATTTCCCCCAGAATGGCAATTCCGTCAAAATTGGTGGTCGCACCCTTGTCCAGCGAGGCGATGTATACCGTCGCTCCAAGCAAAGGTTCTTTTTCTTTCTTGGTAAGTACTTTAATTTCCAATATGTTTTGTGCGATACTGGATGCGCAAAACATGAGCATGAGCCCAAAGCCCATTATGTATTTGGTCATTTTAAATAGAATAAACTGTCTTAATAATTTTGGGGGCGATGATTTTATCGCTTGGGGTCAGACAGTTTTCTTGGGAGGTTGAAGAATAGATGGCGAAAAGTTGATGCCGTAACCTTCACAATAAGTGAATACCTGATTGGATATTTTTTCGTCAAGAGTTTTTAATACCGATATCCTTTCAAAGTCTACCGCATTGGAGTGGCAGCAATTGCAATGGCAGAAAGGTGAGCAAAGTTCACAGTCTTCATGGTCTTGCCCATGGTCGAAATCCAAATGTACTTCTGTACAATCTGAATCATTGATCGGGTCATTGTCAGCACATGGCAAGAAATTCAATGCCAAAATATAAAAGGATAGTATGACCGCTAAAAACTTCACCCGACAAAGATATAGGAATTGGATTGCAACTGCATTGCAAAGATTTTAGGATTTTTTGCAAATCTGACGGTTGTGGCCAATTCGAGTAGAAATAGTTTTAGGTCTTATACATGTCTAACTCAGGAATCATATTGGCAGCTTCTTTCATTTTTCGATCAATGATTTTGGTGTAAATCTCAGTAGTTCGAATCTCTCTATGTCCCAAACGTTTTGAAACCGTATAAATATCAGCTCCATTTTCAAGTAAAAGCACGGCATTGGTATGTCTTGCGCTGTGAAAAGTGATATGCTTCGTTATACCAGCTTTTATACACCACCTAAGGATTTCTGTATTGTAAACCGCACCATATTTTAATCCCTTAAAAACTCGCTCATTTTTATGGGTTCTCTTCCCTAATAAATCTCTTGCTTGCTTGGAAATATAAAGGTATTCAAGTCCATCGGTCTTTTTTTGCCTAAAAATGATTCGTGAGGTTTCATCTTCATCCCGTACTTCAGTCCAAGTTAATTTATTGATGTCGCTCCATCGCAATCCGGTAAGACAGCTGAATATGAACGCATTCTTAAGAATAGGATATTTGCATTCGGTTTTTGTCAAGGCTTGTAATTCAGAATAGGTCAAATATTCCCGTTGTGATTCAGCTTGTTCAAATCCTTTAACCGATTTAATAACATTGGTATCAATATAGTTCTCATTATAGGCTTCCCGAAGTGCTGCTTTGAGTTTATTGAAATACGTGTATTTAGAATTTTGCGATAGGGGAGTGTTGCTCTTGGTTTTAGCCTTAGTATCTAAGTACCTCCTAAAGCCTCTCACGAAATCGGTATCAATATCCTTCAATTGGATATGTGCAGGAGCATATTTTTCAAGATGTTTAAAGGCAGCATCCCAATTCCCATAATTTCCTTTGGATTCGTAGCGTTCCTCTTGCAATGTTTTATAGAAATCAAAAAGAAGAACATTGCCCTTTTTGTTGTCCTTCATCTTATACTTTCCCTGAATGTATTCAGCTTTTCGAATAGCAAGAATATTCTCCGCAAGTTCCCATGTTTCTTTATCCTTTCGTTTTTCATCATTGGATTCAGGATGCTCAGAAACGTAAAGCTTTAAATATTCAAATTTCCGTCGGTGCTTTTTCACCCCGTCTTTGTCAATGGTATACCCATTATAAAATTCAATAAACAAGCTCAACTTATTGTTTTTTAGCCGCTTACTTTTTAATGTGATTTTCATGAGGTTCGTATTTTGAGGTGTAATTTTTACACCTTTTCACCTCAAAAATCCAACGAGGTGTAAAAAAGGTGTAATAAAAGTATGAAAATATACTATCAAAGGAAACTAAGAAAAGAAATAGTTTTCAACAACTTATTGAAAATCAAATAAATGAAAACAAATGAATCTAAATGAAGTTTGAAAACCTACTTATTTATTTGCCGATACAAAAATTAGAAAAAATATTTCCAAGCAGATCGTCGGTTGTTACACTTCCTGTGATTTCTCCTAGATGAAGAAGTGCTTCACGGATATCTATGGCCATTAAGTCGCTGGCTAGTTCTTCCTGTATGGATTCTTTTACCTTTTGAATAGACCCCAGAGCCTTTAACAGGGAGTCGTAATGCCTATTATTGGTAATAACGGTGTCATTTTTGCCTAATTCCCCAGCGAAGGTGAGATCTACTAGTATTTTCTTCAGTTGGGCAATACCCTCATGCTGTTTTGCGGAAATGAATACCGTATTTTCATTTTGCTTTTTTAGTTGAGTGTATTTGGCTTCTGTAACCTTATCAATTTTATTGGCAACCACTACTATTTTTTTATCGGGATACTTCCTGCCGAGCCCTTTGATTTCTTCTTGATTATCTTTTGTGGCATCCGTAAGATTAAGGATTAGGGCTGCTTGCTCGATTTTTTCATACGATTTGGCTATACCGATTTTTTCTACATGGTCGGTTGTTTCCCTTAATCCGGCGGTATCAATAAATCTGAAATTTACACCTTCAATTGAGATTTGATCCTCAACGGTATCACGGGTAGTGCCCGCGATGCTGCTCACAATGGCCCTTTCTTCGTTTAATAAGGCATTTAGTAAAGTGGATTTTCCAACGTTGGGTTCACCTACGATCGCAACAGGTATTCCATTTTTTATAACGTTTCCGAGAGCAAAAGAATCAATCAATCGCTCTAAAACATCTGTGATTTTTGTCAATAGTTCTTTGAATTGAGCTCTATCGGCGAATTCAACATCTTCCCCAGAAAAATCAAGTTCAAGTTCGATGAGCGAAGCGAAATTCAATAGTTCTTCGCGTAGGTTTTGAATTTCATGGCCGAACCCTCCCCTCATCTGTTGCATTGCCACTTGGTGCGATGCTGCGCTATCACTTGCAATAAGATCGGCCACTGCTTCAGCTTGGCTTAAATCCATTTTTCCATTGAGAAACGCACGTAGCGTAAACTCCCCAGGGGTCGCCATTCTACAGTCATTTCTTAAAAATAGTTGAATGATCTGTTGTTGAATATAAGGGGAGCCGTGACAAGATATTTCCGCAACGTTTTCTCCCGTATATGAATTTGGCCCTTTGAAAATAGAAACCAGCACTTTATCAAGTGTTGTGTTATCGTCTACAATGTGGCCTAGATGAATGGTATGGCTTTTACATTCTTCAAGCTTCTTCTTGCCAATTGGGGTAAATTTTTTCGAGATAATAGAAATGGCCTGAGGACCAGAAATTCTGATGACCGCTATGGCCCCGATTCCCGGTGCTGTAGCGAGGGCAATAATATTATCTTCTTGAAGCATAGTGCAAAATTACAAATAAGCTATTGCCTTTAATAATTTTACCAAAAACACAACATATAGGTAAATCAATCAACTGGTATCATGGAATTAGTGAATAGCAATGCAATACGAAAAGACAACACCTTACTTGCTGTAGCACACATATAACAATTGTTACATTTTGTACTAGTATTCGGAGGAGTTGTGGTCCTATTAATAATCTGGTTAGCTTCGATATATACTTTGAAAGGAGTGGAGGAGATGGTAAATCCATCATAAATTTGCCATTGAGCTTTTTACTTTATATTATGTTCAGTATTCCCTCAATATCAATATTAGGATTGGGCGTCTTAGCTCTAATAGGAGTGGGGATCATTGGTTTTATACTTCTCATTGTAAATACCATAAAAACAGCTAATTGAGGGCTAACCTTCCTACTTTTTGACTATAAAATTTTTGTAATAAGAAAAGCAAGGGATTTCTTCTGCTTCACTTTTAGGAAATATGCTATGACTTAATTGTTAAGCATAACCGGCATGACCAGCATGGTAACGTGTTCGCCTTCATCCAATCCGTCAGAGGGTGTTAAAATAACAGCTCGGTTAGGAAGGCTCATTTCCAATATCACATCATCTGAAGAAAGATTATTCAGCATTTCTACCAAGAACCTGGAATTAAATCCAATCTGCATGTCATCGCCTTGATATGAGCAGCTGAGACGCTCTTCGGCTTTGTTGCTGTAATCAACGTCTTCAGCGGAAATATTTAATTCTGCCCCAGCAATTTTTAAACGAATTTGATGTGTGGTCTTGTTTGAAAAAATGGAAACCCGTCTGACAGAACTTAAAAATTGATTTCTTGAGATAGAAAGTTTGTTTGGGTTCTCTTTAGGAATGACGGCTTCATAATTAGGATATTTACCATCAATTAATCTACAAATGAGTTCCGTGTCATCAAAACTGAATTTAGCATTGCTTTCATTGTATTCTATTTTGACATCTGATTCCGAACCCGCTAGAATGCCCTTGAGAAGATTTAAAGGTTTCTTGGGCATGATGAACTCTGCGACCTCTGATGCTGTAATATCCGTTCTTGAATATTTGACCAACTTGTGGGCATCAGTGGACACAAAGGTTAGATTTTCAGGTGAAAATTGAAAAAATACCCCGCTCATTACCGGACGCAAATCATCGTTGCCCGCGGCAAATATGGTCTTTGAAATTGCCGTTGCCAATACATCTCCTAATAAGGTAGTGGTACTTGGATTGGTTAATTCAACAGCTTTCGGAAACTCATTGCCATCGGCATAGGCCAATGCATATTTTCCGTGATTCGAACTGATTTCAACCGTATTATTGTCTTCAACAACAAAGGTCAAGGGTTGTTCAGGAAACGTCTTTAAGGTATCGAGAAGTAAACGTGCAGGCACTGCTATAACGCCCTCAGATTCAGAATCGACCTTTAGTACTGAACTCATTGTGGTTTCTAAATCTGAAGCTGAAACCGTGAGCTGTGTTTGTTTTAAATCAAATAAAAAATTATCTAAAATGGGTAAAGTGTTACTGGAATTGATTACCCCACCTAAAACCTGCAATTGCCTTAACAAATACGAACTCGATACAATAAACTTCATTTAGTTGATTTCTAAGTGATTAAAACGGTCAATTTATAGTATGGTTTCATTTAACCGACTAAGACAAATATATTTTAAAAGTGTTGGTCAAAGAAACTTAGTTATCAACACCTAAACGGCAAATTTTCGCTTTCGAAGGTATCTTAAAACAATTCCGATTAAAATGACCAATACTACTGGTAATCCAATAGTTAATCCTTGCCATAAGGACTTATTTGCGACTATTTTTTTAGCATCAAGCAGGGGAATGCGAACGGTCTTACTACGAATGTTTATAAAACCATTATCATCAAGTAGATAATTCACGCAATTGACTAAAAATTCCTTGTTTCCGTAAAAGCTATTGGTCCATTTATCATATCCCAGTTCCAGAGGTCGGCCTTTTTGCAGTTGATTTTTAATAATGTCTCCATCGGCGACTACAATCATCTTATTGGCGTTTCCCTCTTCTATTTCATTAGGAAGGTCAATCGGTTTAATTCGATTGCTATATGCTGAACTAAAACGCCCTTCGATGAGTACCGATAGCGGATAACCTGTAACGGGAGGGTAAGCCTTTTTATCAACAGATGAATTCAAAATATCAAATCCTATCCGTTTTGGAGTTCCTTCCAACTTCGATAAGGGCGATGATCGCAATAGTACGGTCTTTTTGTTCGTATTTTCAAGCGTGTCAATGGCGTTTGAAAATTGAAGGCGCAACGCTTCAATATTGGTATTGATGGGATGATTGTCTTTGGTAAAGACCATAGGATTATAGACCCAAGGCAGAGGATTGTACTGCGATTCATTTGCTTCACCATTGGCCAGCACAATCGGTGAATTGTAGAGGTCATTTACCAAAACAGGATTAATACGAACGCCATATCTAAAAAAGAAATCATCAAGGTTAAGGTCTCTTCGAGTGGCCACATTACTTCCGGTCTCATTGAAAAGACTATCGAGTTCAATGGCAACTTGATCCATTAACCAAAGAGAATTTCCTCCTTGGACAATATAATGGTCAAGTACATATTTTTCATTTTCTGAAAATGCATCCGTCGGTTTGGCCATCAGAACCATATCAAAACCGCTCAATTGCTCCAAAACCTCTGAGGGATTATTTTCGGTTGAATCGATTGTCATGGCCCCAATGTTGTAATAATCTTTTATTGAGGTCAAAAAATCCGCTAGATAGGCATCTTCAAGTTGCCCGTTGCCCTTTAGAACAGCAATTTTTTTCTTTTTGGTCAACTGCAGTTTTTTAAAAGCATCGGTAAAGGCATATTCAAGGTTTTGTACAGAATTGTTTATACGTTCTTCAGCAGAGGCGCCTAACTTATTTTTAAGTAGAGGAACTTTAAAGGTCTTGTTTTGGTAGTTGACCATTGCCCAGGGAAATAGAAGTTCCTGAGTTGTTTTTCCATCATCTTCAACGGTAACACTAGCTGCTTTTAACCCTAATTGTTGTAGATCAACGATGGTTTGTTCTCTTGTAGAGGCTTCCTCAAGCGGATTTACAAGATTGTAAACAATTCTTTTGTTTTTGGCCCTAAACTGCTCTAAGAGTAATACCGTTTCTTTTTGCAAGACTGCAAATTCACTAGGTAGTTTTCCATCCAACAAGATATCTATGATAACCGGAGATTCGAATGCTTCTACAGTACGTTCGGCAGCGCTAGACAGTGTAAATCGTTTATCTTCAGTGAGGTCAAAACGATGGTAAAAATAATGCGCGACAACATTGACCAAAAGCAACAGCAATACTCCTGAAATAAGCTGGGTTATTTTTTTCATTGTTCCGCAGTTTGCTTTGATAATCGGATGGAGGTCACATACAGCATAAAGGCAGAAATACTCAAAAAATATATCAGGTCCTTAGTATCCAAAACGCCTGTTGAGATATCTTCAAAATGCGCTTTGGCCCCAAAACTTTTTATGAGTTGTTGTGTGGCCCCATCAGAAAAAAGTGTGGCCAGGGCCTCTCCGCCATAAAAAAGAAAAAAACACAAAGTAGCCCCTATGATAAAAGCTACTATTTGACTTTCGGATAGGGCGGAAGCAAATAGGCCTAGACTGCAGTATAGGGCAAGCAGGAAAAACGTACCAAAATAAGAGCCTATGATCAAACCGATATCGTAATTACCATAGGTGGTCCCTAAATCAGCGATGGCAAGTACGTAGATGAAGGTAGGGATAAGGGCAATGATGCCTACAACAACAACTCCGAAGAACTTGCCAAGGGTAACCTTTATGATGGAGATAGGTTTTATGATTAAAAGTTCTAGTGTACCTAGTTTTTTCTCCTCTGAAAAACTACGCATAGTTAATGCCGGCACCAGAAAAAGAAATACCCAGGGCATGAGTTGAAAGAAATTACTTAGGTCAGCGAATCCGTAATCGAAAATGTTGAATCCTTGTCGGAAAACCCAGAGAAATAATCCATTTAAAACTAAAAATAACAATACGATGAGATAGCCAATCGGAGAGTTAAAAAATGCAGACAGTTCTTTTCTAAAAATTGCTATCATGCTATACTAAAGAAACTCTATTACAAACACTCCAAGCTTCGGGACGTTCACTAAATAGTACTTTTGTTCGACTCCAAACCGATGTAAAGACGTCTGAATTTCTGTAACCCTGCAGATACGAATCATCTGTCCATTTGCTATATGTAAAAAAGACATTAGGGTTTTCGTTGTCTTGATACAACTCCAAAAACTGGCAGCCATCAAAATTTCGAATCATCTCTTTCGTTTCTTCGAATATCGCTTCAAAGCTAGAAATATTTTCTTCGCTAAAGGTCAATTTTACAATTCTAATGAGCATTTATAAAAAGTTTATGGTTATGATATCATCTCTCTTAAGCCCAATCAACGAAGAGGCGCCCCCGACTGTCTGCAAATCACTTTTAAAAATTGCAAGTTCCAAATAACCCAAGGCGTTGAAAAGGGCCAAGAAATCGCTCGGTCCCTTTCGTTGATTTTTTGGTAAAGTAAAATCAATCAAGTCATTATAATTTTTAAAAATTTGATGAAGTTTTTGCCTTCGTGAGGCCACTTCAAAAGAACGCCCATTTCGATAGGCGTCAAAGAGTACTTTGGTGATGTTGGTAACTACGTTGCCATAGTGGTCAATATAAATCACATTTCCCGTTAAGGTAGCCCCATTATTGGAGACTCTGGGTTGAATGATTTTAATTTCCTTCAAGGTATCAAACGGCTGACTTACCACTTCTTCCTTTCCGCCACGGGCCAAATGACACGCTACTTTAGTGAACACATCCACTTCTGGAAAAGAGCTCGTATCGCTATGGGGTAAGCGTATTCGTCTAATTTTTTCAGGTGTCTGGGTCGCTGCTAAAATGGATAGTACTCCGTTATCGGCAGCAATAAAAAAATGGTCATTCATTGATACTAGTAAGTGTTCATTCTCTGGGGAGGCCTCTGATTCCAATCCTATAAGGTGAATGGTTCCCTTTGGGAATTCCTGATAGACGGCACCAAGTATATAGGCACATTCATGAATATCAAATGGTGAAATTTCGTGTGAAATATCAACAATAGTCGTTTGAGGCACTTCTGACAGAATACGACCTTTAATGGCTGCCACAAAATGGTCTTTCGTTCCAAAATCAGTGGTTAGGGTTATGATGGCCATAAAGGATTGTTGAAAAGAATTCTAGGTGCTAAAAATTGATTTTGGTTAAGTTTGTCGGTAAATTTACGTAAAGGAATAGAGAAAACTTCCTTACCCCACTAACTTCTAATTTTAGAATATTTGAACGAACTGATAATTGAACTCACCGAAATAAGTCCGAGGGAATTTTTTGGACTTCAGAATGAAAATATTGAGCTACTCAAAAAATATTTCCCTAAACTTAAAATTGTCGCTAGGGGAAACAAGGTAAAGGTATACGGCGACGAAGAAATGCTGGAGGAGTTTGATAGGCGTTTTGATATGATTACGGAACATTTCGCCAAGTACAATAAATTGGATGAAAATGCCATCGAGCGAGTTTTGACCAGTAATGGAAAGGAAGACTATCATTCCTCAAAATCCAGCGGTGAGGTTTTGGTGCACGGGGTGAATGGAAGATTGATTAAAGCACAAACGGCAAATCAAAGGAGATTGGTCGATGCCTGTAAAACCGATGATATGGTCTTTGCCATCGGTCCGGCAGGAACGGGAAAAACTTATACCGGTGTGGCTCTTGCGGTGAAGGCTTTGAAGGAATAACAGGTAAGGCGAATTATCTTAACCAGACCGGCCGTGGAAGCCGGAGAAGACCTAGGCTTTCTTCCGGGGGATTTAAAAGAAAAGTTAGATCCTTACATGCAACCCTTGTATGATGCCTTACGTGATATGATCGCTCCTGAAAAGCTGGAGAAATATATTGAGGATGGCACCATTCAAATTGCGCCAATGGCCTTCATGAGGGGGCGGACCCTAGATAATGCCTTTGTCATTTTAGATGAGGCACAAAATACCACCCATGCGCAGATGAAAATGTTTTTGACCCGAATGGGAAAAAATGCAAAATTCCTTTTGACAGGTGATCCAGGACAAATTGATTTGCCCAGAAGGGTTATTTCAGGCCTGAAAGAGGCATTATTGATTCTCAAAAATGTAAAGGGTATCAGTATAATCCATCTTGCCGATAAGGATGTCATCCGCCATAAGTTGGTGAAAAAGGTTATCGATGCCTATAAAAATATTGAACACCAAAATCAATATTAAATGGCGGGGTATACTTTAATGCATACGGACTTTCATTTTTTGGGACAAAAATCAGTTTATCGCGGCAAGGTGCGTGAAGTTTACGAATTGGAGAATGATGTATTGGTTATGGTCGCTACAGATCGGTTGTCAGCTTTTGATGTGGTCATGCCCAAGGGAATTCCTTTCAAAGGGCAAATCTTAAATCAAATCGCGACCAAAATGATGCAAGCGACTGAAGACATAGTGCCCAATTGGTTGATAGCTACCCCGGATCCGAACGTTACGGTAGGGAAAGCCTGTGAACCGTTTAAGGTAGAAATGGTGATTCGCGGTTATCTCTCAGGTCATGCTGCACGCGAATATAAGTCCGGTAAGCGTTTGCTTTGCGGTGTACCGATGCCTGAGGATATGATTGAAAACGATAGATTTCCCAAGCCCATTATAACCCCGGCTACCAAGGCAGAAAAAGGAGATCATGATGAAGATATTTCGCGTGAAGAGATTTTAAGTCGAGAAATCGTTTCTGAGGAAGATTATTTGATATTGGAAGAATATACCCAAAAACTTTTTGAACGAGGGACTAAAATCGCTGCGGAACGTGATTTGATTTTGGTCGATACCAAATATGAATTTGGAAAGACCAAAGAAGGGGAAATTGTTTTGATAGACGAAATACATACTCCAGATTCATCAAGGTACTTCTATGCCGATGGCTATCAAGAGCGCCAAGATAAAGGGGAGCCTCAAAAGCAACTTTCTAAGGAATTTGTGAGCCAGTGGCTAATTTCCATTGGGTTTCAAGGTTTAGAGGGTCAGAAAGTTCCAGAAATGAAGGATGCTTACATTGAATCTGTTTCAGAGCGTTACATTGAACTTTATGAGCACATTACAGGAGAATCTTTTGTGAAGGCTGAGGTTTTCAATATTCATGAGCGGATTGGGCAAAATGTGTTTTCTTATCTGAATTCGAATTAAGTATTATTCCTCAATCTATCTACAGCGTTTAATGGTCGCCATATGAAAAAGGTAATTACTTTAGTTTTTGTACTGCTTGGTATCTTACAACAGAACAATATGTCAGCTCAAATTGACGAGAATCAAATGGGAGCGTGGTATATGTATTTCTTCGACGCCAAATTCAATGAAAGCAGATGGGGCGTGCAAGGCGATTTGCAATATCGAAATTGGAATGGTTTTGGAGATTTGGAACAGTTATTACTTCGTTCTGGAGTCACGTATAGACCTGAAAATACCGAAGTCAAACTGACTTTAGGGTATGCCAACATTACTACCGGCGAATTTGGCGATGGCGATGATACCGTCTCTGAAAGTCGTATCTATCAAGAGGCTTTTTTTCCCGTTAATTTTGGAAAGTGGATACGAACGAACCATCGTTTTAGATATGAACAACGCTTTGTGGAGGAACAAGACTTTCGAACGCGCTATCGTTACAATCTTTTTCTGAATATCCCACTAAGTGATGAAGGAATTGTAAAGAATACCTTTTACCTGGCCTTTTACAATGAACTCTTCATCAATGGAGAAAGAAGTATCGGCGACGGTAGGGAAGTAGCGCTTTTTGATCGAAACCGTTCGTATGCTGCTTTAGGGTATCAGTTGAGCGATGGGCTCAAGATACAATTTGGTATTATGCGACAGATTACTACAGCGTGGAGTAAAAACCAATTACAATTGAGCTTACATCATAACTTCTAAAGCATCGTAATACACGAATACACGAATTCATAATCATTTGCTATCTTTCCGATAATGAATTCAAACCTTCGTAAAAAGTATTGGCAGTCCAATCTTAGCTATGTAACCATTTTACTTTCCATCTGGTTTTTGGTATCCTATGGGTTTGGCATTTTGTGGGTAGAACAGTTGAATCGTATTCGTCTTGGCGGATTCAAACTTGGGTTCTGGTTCGCCCAGCAAGGTTCAATCTATGTTTTTGTTATCTTAATATTTATTTATGTTCGATTGATGAACCGATTGGACAAAAAATATGATTTGGACCGGTAATGGATATTCAAACGTGGACCTTTATTATCGTTGGGTTGACTTTTGTCCTGTATATCGGAATTGCCATCTGGTCTCGTGCTGCCTCCACGAAAGAGTTTTACGTAGCAGGAGGTGGCGTCTCACCATTGGCCAACGGTTTAGCTACGGCCGCTGATTGGATGTCCGCTGCTTCCTTTTTGGGTATGGCCGGTATTATAGCCTTTTCGGGTTATGATGGTTCAGTATATTTAATGGGATGGACGGGGGGTTATGTGCTGCTCGCTTTGTTATTGGCCCCCTATTTAAGAAAATTTGGAAAGTTTACGGTTCCTGACTTCATTGGTGACCGATATTATTCCAATGTAGCACGAACCGTTGCGGTCATTGCAGCCCTTTTTGTCTCTTTTACCTACGTAGCTGGGCAAATGCGTGGGGTGGGAGTGGTTTTTTCCCGTTTTTTGGATGTAGAAGTAAATACCGGGGTCGTTATTGGTATGGCCGTGGTATTCTTTTATGCTTTTTTAGGAGGAATGAAAGGGATTACCTATACTCAAGTAGCACAATATTGTGTGCTCATTTTTGCCTTTATGGTCCCCGCAATTTTTATTTCTATCATGGCTACGGGCAACCCCATTCCGCAATTGGGCTTTGGTTCATCGGGAAGTGATGGTGTATATCTTTTAGACAAGCTTGATGGTCTAATGATGGATTTAGGTTTTACGGCCTATACCGATGGAACGAAGTCTACACTTGATATGTTTATGATAACGGCGGCTTTGATGCTGGGAACCGCAGGTCTCCCCCATGTCATCATTCGATTTTTTACTGTTCCAAAAGTTGAGGATGCACGAAAATCAGCAGGTTATGCACTTTTGTTCATTGCTATTCTATATACGACTGCTCCAGCAATTGCGGTATTTGCACGTACCAATCTCATGGAGACCGTACAAGATACTCCTTATAATAATATACCATCTTGGTTTACCAAATGGGAGTCTACTGGTCTTATCGCTTGGACCGATAAAAATGGAGATGGAAAAATTCAGTATGCCCCTGGCTCGGCCATAGATGGAAAGAAACCCCTTTTCATTGAGGGGAATGGAGCTTACGGACAGCGTTTAATTTCCAATACGAGTGCAGGTAAAAATGAACTATATGTTGACCAAGACATTACCGTTTTGGCCAATCCTGAAATTGCTGGTCTACCCAATTGGATTATTGCCTTGGTTGCAGCCGGTGGTCTAGCGGCAGCCTTATCTACGGCTGCAGGACTCCTTTTGGTGATATCAACCTCTATTTCTCATGACTTGATAAAAAAGCAGTTTGCCCCAACGATATCCGATAAGACTGAATTACGTATTGCAAGACTTTCTGCTTTAGTGGCAGTTTTAGTAGCCGGATAATTTGGTATTTATCCTCCTGGTTATGTGGCTTCTGTTGTGGCTTTGGCTTTTGGTCTGGCGGCCTAATCTATTTTACCAGCCTTTGTAATGGGAATCTTCAGTAAGCGCATGAACCGTGAAGGGGCC
>JBHJJC010000152.1:0-4408 GCA_050042945.1 Croceivirga sp. | reverse complement strand
ATAGGTCTTTGAACGCTAAAGACAGTCAAAAACAGGTAAAGAGAAAGAGGGGGCAGGACTAGGACTGGCCATTGTGCGAAAAATTATGGAGTTGCACGATGCAAGTATAAAAGTATTGAGCAAACCCAATGAGGGCACCACCTTCAGCTTTCAACTTCCAGTATATGAAAACGGGTTAAGTTTAGTTTAAATTCCTATGGTCATTTAGATAATTGGCTATCTTTAAGGAAAACGCTTTCCATGATAATGACCGATTCGCTTTTAGATTTCTTTCTGGAGACCCGAAAGCATTCCGAAGCGCTTTGCAAACCGCTTCAAATTGAAGACTATGTCGTACAGCCCGTGGTTGATGTGAGTCCTCCAAAATGGCATTTGGGCCATACGACATGGTTTTTTGAAGAGTTTATTTTAAAACAGCACGTCAGCGATTATCAGGTATTCCACGAAGACTTTTCCTTTGTATTCAACAGTTACTATGAAACTGTCGGGAAGCGAGTAGTACGAACCGATAGGGGTAACTTATCCAGACCCTCAGTCAAAAGCGTCTATGAGTACCGTACCTATGTCACCGATAAAATCCAAATGTTATTTGCATCCGAACAACCTACTGAATTGAACTACTTATTGGAAATTGGCATCCACCATGAAAAACAGCATCAAGAACTGCTGTTGACCGATATTAAGTTCATTTTAGGTAATAACCCATTATTGCCTAAATACTCCCATACGATTCAAGAGCATATCGTTGAAAAACATGAGCAAGACTGGATTACTGTAGAAGAAGGCGTATATGAAATAGGCCATGCATCAGAAGAATTTTGCTATGACAATGAGCTGGGTAGACATAAAGTGTATCTAGAAGAGTATCACATTTCAAACACATTGGTCACCAATGGTGAATTTGTGAATTTTATCAATGCGGGAGGATACCGAAAATTTGAACTCTGGCATGCCGAAGGATGGGATTGGATATCGCAAAACCAAATTAACGCACCTCAGTATTGGCACCAAATCGAAGGGGAATGGTATCATTACACCCTGAATGGCCTACAAAAAATTGATTTGAACGCACCAGTGACCCATATCTCATTTTACGAAGCTTTTGCTTTTGCGCAATCGAAAGGACATCGTCTTCCAACTGAGTTTGAGTGGGAAACCGCACAGCAATATTTTCAATGGGGTCAACGATGGGAGTGGACAGAAAGTGCCTACCTCCCCTACCCCAATTATACAAAAGTAGATGGTGCTTTGGGAGAATACAACGGCAAATTTATGGTCAACCAAAAGGTGTTACGCGGCAAATCAATTGCAACCCCAAACAAACATTCGCGACCCACCTACCGCAACTTTTTCCATCCACAACTACGTTGGCAATATACCGGATTAAGGTTGGTTAAATAATCTCGACAAAGTCATTTATGCAAAAAAATATTGCCCGAAAAGCAACAACAGCATTCGCGAAAGAGGTAAGGGAAGGACTCACCTCTTATCCGAAATATCTGTCTTCAAAATATTTTTATGATGAAAAGGGAGATGCCCTATTTCAAGATATCATGGCAATGCCCGAATATTACCTAACTGATGCGGAATATGATATTTTGGATACCCACCAAGCATCAATCTCTAACTATTTTTCTAAGAATGGAGCTGACTTTGACCTTTTTGAACTAGGTGCAGGTGATGGTAAGAAAACGAAAATTCTTCTAAAACATTTATTGCAATCCAATTATGATTTTGCTTATCGACCCATCGATATCAGCCAAAATGCCCTTAATCAACTGCAAGACAACCTAAAGAGCCAACTTCCCAGTCTGAAAGTGAATCCATTACAGGGCACCTATTTTGATACCCTTAAAGATATTGGTAAACAAAAGGATAGAAGAAAAATTATCTTATTTCTGGGCTCTAATATCGGCAACTTATTACATCCCTATGCCATCGACTTCTTACGACGATTAAATGATGCCCTGCAGGAAAAGGATTTACTTTTTATGGGGATGGACCAAAAAAAGAATCCGCAGACGATTTTAAATGCTTATAACGATACCGCTGGCACCACCGAAGCGCTCAATAAAAACATACTGAATCGCATCAATAGCGAACTTGGTGCAAATTTCGATGTCAATGGTTTTTTACATTGGGAGGTGTATGATCCTGAAACGGGGACGGCCAAAAGCTATTTGGTCTCCAAAGAACGACAGCAGGTCAACATTGAGGCGTTACAGCTTTCTGTAGCCTTTGAACCCTGGGAAACCATTCATACCGAAATTTCCCAAAAGTATGACGATACAACTGTTGCTTGGCTTGCCGCAGAAGCAGGATTGGAGATAGTCACCTCATTTGAAGACAGTAAAAAACTATTCAAAGATTATATATTTAAAAAAGTGCAGCTATGAAGGCAATATGGAACGGTAAGGTCTTAGCGGAGAGCAAGGAGACCAAAGTGATTGAGGGAAATCATTACTTCCCTCCTGAAAGTATCAATACTGAATTCTTTAAAGATAGTACTACCCATACCAACTGCCCTTGGAAAGGGGTAGCGTCGTATTATACTTTAGAAGTTGACGGAAAACTTAATAAAGATGCCGCATGGTATTACCCTGAGACCAAAGAACTGGCTAGAGAAATTAAGGGCTATGTTGCCTTTTGGAAAGGAGTTACCATTGAGGGATAGCACGATAAAAGTAAGGGGTAAGGGGTAACGATGCACCCGATACAATCGGGTGCATTGTTCATTATTATAATTCTATCACTGCGTTTTCCGTTCCAGCGTAATCATTCCACTGGTAACGATCGGCCGCCTCATCGTTTACGTATGTACCATCAATCAAATAACGGAATTCATACGTATTCTCGGTTGGTAAATCAAAAGTTCCTTTAAACGAACCGTTCTTTAGTTTTTTAAGCATACTGCCTTTCGGTTTCCAGTCGTTGAAATCACCAACAACAGCCACTTTTTTTGCATCTTCAGCAGGTACGGTGAAAGTAACCTTGCATACAGGCTTACTTTTCAAAAATTGTTTTTTTATTGCCATGGTTTAGCTTTTTATCATTAAATCACAATGCAAAACTGGGTATAAAACCATTAATGGTCAATAGGTTAGAGAAGAATTATCATTTTAGCAAAATACATGTAACCATTTAAAAACATCACTAAAAAGAACTTATAAATTTTACGAAATGAAGTCTAAAGGTGTCTTTTAAGCACCGTTAACACATCGTTGACATTGGAGACCGTATTGTAAAAGTGAAAACTAAGTCGAATGCCATCGCCTCTTTTGGCACAAATAATATGTTCGGCTTCAAGTTTTTCGAAAAGTAAATCGTCACCTTTGATATTGAAAATGGTGCTATGCCCCTCTCTATCCACCAAATAGTCATCTAAAAGTGCATGCTCAACCGCAAACGATTTGAATAGATGCGACATCTCTTTGTTATGCTTTTCTATGAATTCTAGACCAGTATCCATCAAAGACTTCATGGAAAATTGGAGACTACCAAAAGCAAGGGAATCCAAATGCCCTGGTTCCAATTGTTTACAGAAAACCCTACCATCCTTTTGATATTTCGCATTTCTACCTGAACCAAAACCACTAGATTTCAATTCAAAACGATGCTGCACCTCGGGTTTTACCATTAAAAAGGCATTACCATATCCTGATACGAGCCATTTATAGCCACTGGCTCCCATGACATCCACTCCAGAAGCACTAAAATCGAATTGCGCTGAACCACAGAACTGGGTACCATCCATGAGTATCAATAAATCGGGAAATTCTTTTTTGAGTTTTTTGATAAAGGAAAAGTCTATTTTGAAGCCATTGAGCCATTGTACCGCACTACAGGCAAAAACAGAATATTCGTTGGACTTCAATTCATCATAGATGCGACTTTCCAGGTCTGGTCCAATATTCAAATAACTGATATCGAACCCCCTGCTTTCAAAAGGCCAATTCAGTGAAGGATAATCCTTATTCAGCAGTAGCACTTTCTCTGTCTTGGGCAACCCTTCCAACAAAAGGTTCAATCCGTAGCTAAAGCTTGGCGCCAACGCTACATCTTCGGCAGAAAAATTGAAAAATCGTGCCACGGTTTCCCTCGTCTCTTTCAGCAAAATATGTGTCTTTGATTTCGCCTCGCTACCACCTATCAAAAAATCAAGATCGTGTTCTTGACGCCATTCCAAGAGGGGCTCCGATAACGGACCAGATGTTGCCGTATTGATATAAATTGAATTCCTTAAAACCGGAAAACTATCGGACGTACTTTTTGAGATGGCCATTATGTATATTTGTTTTAAAGATAACCAAAGATGTTTTCGAAAGGCAAACCGAAACCGACCGTTGACGCAGAACAACATGAATTGCTTGAGAATGCACAGAAGCGTATTAAGCAAAAAAGGCGCCTG
>JBHJJC010000151.1:0-11133 GCA_050042945.1 Croceivirga sp. | reverse complement strand
AAATCGATCATTTCATTTTAAATAAGTTAGACGAAAAAAAAATTCTGCCCAATGCGAGAGCTGCTAAAACCCAGTTGCTCAAAAGGGTGTTTTTTGACCTAACAGGACTTCCCCCTACCGTTGAGGCGCAAAAAGCGTTTGATAACGATACTTCACCTAATGCTTACGAAAATGTTGTGGATGAATTATTGGCAAGTCCACATTATGGAGAAAAAATGGCCCTTCACTGGCTTGATGTTGCCCGATATGCAGACACACATGGTTATCAAGATGATGGCTTGCGAACGATGTGGCCCTGGCGTGATTGGGTCATTCATGCGTTCAATGAAAATTATTCTTTTGACCAATTTTTAACTTGGCAGTTGGCAGGAGATTTGCTTCCAGAAAAAAATGTGGAAGCCCTACTGGCAACCGGTTTTAATCGAAATCATAAGATTACCCAAGAAGGGGGTGTGATTGATGAAGAATATCGGATTGAATATGTTACGGATAGAACAAATACGTTTGGTAAGGCTTTTTTGGGAATGACCTTTGAATGTGCCAAATGCCATGATCATAAATATGATCCAATTTCCCAAAAAGACTATTTCAGCACCTTTGCTTTTTTTGATAAAGTCCCTGAAAAAGGACTGCAAGGAAATATTTTCAAAGCTTCCCTTGCGGATCCCCCATTTTTAGAGATTACCGATACGATGATCGATGATATTTTAACTTTTGTCAACAAAGAAGACCCCGACAATGTCTCCGTCATGGTAATGGAAGATTCCGTTGGTATTCGTGATACCCATATTCTAGATCGCGGTAATTACGATGCAAAAAGTGAAGTAGTAGTATCCGATACACCGAAAGCTATCATGCCATTTGACACCATCAGTCTACCGCGTAATCGACTTGGGTTATCAAAATGGTTATTGCATGATGAACACCCGCTGACCTCAAGGGTTTTTGTGAATCGTATCTGGCAAGAGTTTTTTGGTCAGGGTATTGTTAAAACTTCAGGTGATTTTGGTATGCAGGGCAACTTGCCGACGCATCCGGAGTTATTGGACTGGATTGCAGTTGATTTTCGGGAAAATAATTGGAATATCAAGCGATTGGTCAAACAAATTGTCATGTCTTCCACCTACATGCAATCTTCAACTATCTCTAAAGGAAAACAAGAGAGAGATCCTGAAAATGTGTATTTATCGCGAATGCCACGAAAACGATTGGGTGCTGAATTGATTCGAGATCATGTGTTGGCGAGTAGTGGATTACTAAACGATGAAATAGGTGGCCCTAGTGTGAAACCCTATCAACCAGATGGCATATGGTTTGCCGCTACTTCAGGTAGAGGCGTATTAAAAGTATATGTGCAAGACCAAGGTGAAGATTTGTATCGTAGAGGTCTTTATACTTTTATCAAACGTACCGTACCTCCACCAGCGATGTTAACTTTTGATGCCTCTACAAGAGATCAATGCGAGGTAAGAAGATTTAGTACCAATACCCCGTTACAGGCATTGGTCATGCTCAATGACCCAACCGTGCTCGAAGCCTCTAGGGTATTTGCTGAAAAGCTTTTAGAAAAGGGTATGCAAAGTGAGAAAAGTATAGAAACTGCTTTTAGACGTATTGTTTGCCGTAAAGCAAAACCTGAAGAACTAAGTATTTTGATAGATTACCATAGTAATCAGATAACAAACTATCAATCCAATCCTGATGCAGCCTCTAAATTCATTTCGGTTGGTGAATATCAACCTATGAAAAACAGAGACCCGGTGACAGTAGCGGCACTAATGCAAGTAATCCACACGATTTATAATTTAGAAGAAGCTACTACCAAAAGTTAAGATTCTTATGGAAAAAGAAGTTTTAGAACATCGATTGAATGTAAATAGAAGACATTTTTTAGGTAAAATGGCACTTGGTGTGGGTAGTGCTGCTTTGGGATCACTTTTAATCCCTGACCTTTTTAAAGGTGGTGCACTTGAAAATGATGAATTGCCATTGGGCATAAAACACTTTGCCTCAAAAGCGAAACGTATTATCATGCTTTTTCAGAATGGGGCACCTTCACAATTAGAAAGTTTTGATTACAAGCCTTTGTTAAATAAAATGTATGGGCAAGATTTACCGGAGTCCATTAGACAGGGGCAGCGATTGACAGGTATGACGGCCCATCAAGAAAGGTTTCCATTAGTTGGGTCTAAATTTGGCTTTCAGCAGTACGGAAAATCAGGTACATGGGTAAGTGACCTATTTCCAAAAATTGCAGAAATCACCGATGACATCTGTGTCATTAAGACAATGCATACTGAAGCCATCAACCATGATCCCGCATTAACATTTATGCAAACTGGTGCGCAACAGGGCAATAGGCCCAGTATGGGGGCTTGGATGAGTTATGGGCTGGGCAGTGAAAACAAGAATCTGCCCGCGTTCTGTGTGCTGTTGTCCCGAGGAAAAGGAAATGGACAGGGGGTGTATTCAAAACTGTGGTCCAATGGTTTTTTAGACAACATACACCAAGGGGTACAATTCAGTGCCAGTGAAGATCCAGTATTATATCTCAATAACCCTGATGGCATTGATATGAAAGGCAGAAAGAAAATGCTCGATCATCTGGCTTCACTCAATGAAATAAATTTTCAGGAATTTGGAGACCCAAAAATCCATGCCCATATACAACAATATGAAATGGCCTATCGCATGCAAACGGCGGTACCAGAACTTACCGATTTATCAAAAGAACCCGACCATATCATCAAAATGTACGGAACCGATTGTATGGTTCCAGGCACCTATGCTTCGAATTGCTTACTGGCAAGAAAACTTTCAGAGTCCGGTGTTCGTTTTGTGCAATTGTACCATCAAGGATGGGACCAGCACGGTAATTTAGTTGAAGAGATGAGTTCGCAGGCCAAAGATGTAGATCAAGCAGCAGCAGCCCTTATTAAAGACTTAAAACAACGTGGATTATTAGATGAGACATTGGTCATTTGGGGCGGCGAATTTGGCCGTACCAACTATTGCCAAGGAAAACTTGCCGAAGACCAATACGGGCGTGACCATCACCCTAAATGTTATAGTATCTGGATGGCAGGCGGAGGCATAAAAGGTGGAATTTCTTACGGAGAGACCGATGAATTTGGATATAACATTATCGAAGATCCTGTTCATGTGCATGATCTGCAGGCGACTATCATGCATTTGATGGGGCTTGACCATGAAAAGTTGACATACAAATATTTGGGGCGTAGGTTTCGCTTGACCGATGTACACGGTCACGTGGTAAAAGACATTCTAGCATAATATGGTGCGCTTCGCAAAAATAGTTTCCAATACCGTTTTTGTATTGCTGTGCATTTTGACCATACTGCTTTTTTTTGAGGAGTATGTTCGGGTTCCTTATTGGTTGCACCCCATTGGAAGGATGCACCCTTTGGTATTGCACTTTCCAGTAGTGTTGATTTTTCTACTGATTTTAACTACTTTTTTTAAGGGCTATTTAGGGTTGGATGCTTACCAAAAAATACATCAGTTTTTATTGTTGTTTACTGCTTTGACTACTACTTTGGCAGCGGTAATGGGTTTCTTTCTGTATCATGAAGGCTATGATTCTGAATTGATGACATGGCACAAATGGTTGGGTGTTGGTCTGGCGTATATGACATATCTTTTCATATTCATTCACTCCACAAAGGGAATTTATCTTACTGCCTTATACAGTTGTGGCGTCTTAACGATATTCGTCGGTCATTTTGGGGCTGAAATTACCCATGGGGCCAATTTCTTGACAGCGCCCTTGGTTGCGTCTCGAATACCGGAAATCACAGAAGAGTCCCCAATTTTTGAAACTTTCGTACAACCCATTTTGAATAAGAAATGCGTGAGCTGTCATAATTCGGAAAAACATAAAGGTGGACTCAATATGTCTACCCATTCAACTATGATGATAGGCGGTGAAAACGGACCACTTTGGATAATGGGCAATAGTGAAGAAAGCCAACTGATGGTGAGGGCTTTGTTACCAATGGCAGATGAAGCGCATATGCCACCCCAAGGTAAACTGCAGCTTACAACAAAAGAACTGCAATTATTGGAACGGTGGATTGATTCTGGAGCAGATACACTGTCTTCATTGGCAAATCTACCAACTACTGATTCGCTGCATACTTTAGTACAAGAAGAATGGTATGAAAAAGTAGGCTCAAAAGCTAGGCATGTGTTTGCACCTGCAGATAAAGAATTGATTGTTTCATTGAATAATCCATACCGTACAGTGAAGCAACAATCACCAAAATCACCGGCCTTGGAAGTAGCCATTTTTGGGCAAAGTGCGTTTCAACCAGCATTGATTTCAGAACTTTTGGGAATCAAAGAACAGGTCGTTTCCTTAAATTTATCAGGTCTTCCCATCACCGATACCATGCTACAACCCATTTCAGAGATGGTCAATCTTGAAACCCTTAATTTGAATTTTACCGATGTGACCCACCAAGGTTTGGCCAAACTTGCTGCTTGTACAAAATTACGGTCTTTAGCAATATCAGGAACCAGTGTAACTGCTGATATACATGAAGTTCTAAACACTTTTTCTGACTTACAGACGCTGTTTTTATGGAATACCAGTATCACAGCCGATGAGGTATTAGAGCTGCAAAGCGCATTTCCGAAAGTACAGTTCGATACAGGTGACAACGATGTTACAGAAGAAAAGTTTCAACTGGCCGCACCACTATTGAAGAATGAAAGTGCCGTTTTAGGCAAGGGAGATATCATTGTCTTAGATCATAAACTGAAAGGTGTTAAATTGCGGTATACGCTAGATGGCAGTCAACCAGATAGTACTTCACAGCTATATAATGCACCCCTACAGTTTGATAAAACCTTTGTGTTGAAAACCAAAGCCTTTAAAACAGGTTGGGAGTCCAGTGAATTGGGTATTTTCAACTTTTTTCAGAAAGGAAAGAAGCCTGAAGATTTTGAATTGCTCTCTAAACCAGATTTCAGATACAAAGGGCTTGGTCCCCATGTGCTATTGGATGATTATATCAGTGGACAGGATAAAATGATTTCATTGGCTTGGATGGGTTTTATTGAAGAACCCTTGATTTTCATGTCAGATTTTGGAACAAACCCTCCTACACTTTCCAAAATGATGTTGAGTTATGGCATTGTGAACTGGCGGAAGATTATGCCGCCCGAATCTGTTGAAGTATGGGGAGGGTATGCAAAAGATCAAATGAAATTGATCAAAAGGAAAGCTTTTGGCTTTACTAAAGACGGTATTATTGATGGTGCGTCTAACGTTTCGGTTAAGTTTCCTCAAAGTAATTTTAGATATTATAAGATTGTTGCAAACCAATTTCAAAAAATACCAAGTTGGCACCAACATAAAGGCAAGAAATCAGAACTGTTTGTTGATGAAGTGTTCTTCTATGAATAAATATGCCTGCTAAGTGCGTATGTGAAGTTTAAAAAAAATTGAGATTCTTCATTATAGAAATCATCATAAAAAAGGCTTGAAGTACCTTATTTGAAAGATTTTATAGACTTGGGTTTATCTAAGAAAGTATGGAAGAAGTTGTTTGCATTTCTTTGTTAAAAGGTTCTAAAACCTTTAAGGCTTTTTCAATATTGGTAATGCCATCAAAAACCAATACCAATCGCAGGCCATTACGGGTTTGTTTTTCCTTGAGTTGACATTTTTGTGGATGCTTTTGAACGTATTGTAAAATTTGGGTAAACGCCAGGGTTTGGTAAAACTCCGATTGTTGATCGGCAATAAAATAGCCCAAATACTTCCCTTTCTTTAAAATCACCCGCTCCAACCCAATCGAAGTGGCGACCCATTTGATTCGAACCGAATTTAAGAGGTCTACGGCCTGTTCTGGCAATTCCCCAAAGCGGTCTATTAAAGACGTTTCAAATCGTTGTAATCCTTCCTCATCTTTGACCTCATTCAATTGGGTATATAAATTTAGTCGCTCTGTGATGTTGTTCACATAGTCATCGGGAAAGAGCAGCTCGAAATCAGTATCCAATTGGGTGTCTTTGACGAAAACCTTTTCCTTATCCGCTTCTACTTGATCATAGAGTTCCTTGAATTCATTTTCCTTCAGTTCGTCAATGGCCTCGGTCAAAATCTTTTGATAGGTCTCAAAACCAATCTCATTGATACATCCGCTTTGTTCGCCTCCCAATAAATCACCGGCCCCCCGAATTTCCAAATCTTTCATTGCGATATGAAACCCACTCCCCAATTCGGTAAACTGCTCCAAGGCTTGAATGCGTTTTCGTGCATCGGGTGTCATTACCTCATACGGCGGAGTGATAAAATAACAGAACGCCTTTTTATTACTGCGCCCAACACGACCGCGCATTTGATGTAAATCACTTAGCCCAAAATTATTGGCATTATGTATAAAAATGGTATTGGCGTTGGTGACATCGAGACCGCTTTCTACGATGGTCGTTGAGACCAGAACATCGAATTCACCATTCATAAAGGCCAACATCAACTGTTCCAATTTTTTACCTTCCATTTGGCCATGACCAATGCCTATTTTGGCATCGGGCACCAAACGCTGAATCATACCGGCCACCTCTTTGATATTTTCTATACGGTTATGGATAAAGAAGACCTGACCGCCTCGCTGAATCTCATAGGATACGGCATCGCGAATAATTTCTTCTTGAAAACGAATGACCCGACTTTCTATCGGGTAACGGTTGGGCGGTGGAGTGTTGATGACCGATAAATCCCGTGCAGCCATCAGGCTAAATTGTAAGGTTCTTGGAATTGGCGTTGCCGTCAAGGTCAAGACATCAACATTTTCTTTGATGGATTTTAATTTATCCTTTACGGAGACCCCAAATTTTTGCTCTTCGTCAACAATGAGCAATCCCAAATCTTTGAACTGTACATTTTTGTTCACCAATTGGTGCGTACCGATGACAATATCAATTTTACCTTGCCCTAATCGTTCTAAGATGTCACGTTTTTCTTTCGCAGTGCGAAATCGGTTGAGATAGTCAACGGTCACCGGTAAATCATCAAACCGCTTTTTAAATGTATTGCTGTGTTGAAATGCCAAAATGGTCGTAGGGACCAAAACCGCAACTTGTTTTCCATTATCAACTGCCTTAAAAGCAGCTCTAATGGCCACTTCTGTTTTACCGAAACCAACATCCCCACAAATCAGACGGTCCATAGGGCGTTCATTTTCCATATCCTTTTTTACGTCGTTCGTAGCCTTTGCTTGGTCTGGCGTATCTTCATATAAAAAAGAAGCTTCCAGTTCATGTTGTAAATAACTATCTGGGGCATACTGATAGCCCTTCTCCAATCGGCGCTTAGCGTATACTTTGATGAGGTCGAAAGCAATCTTTTTGACCCTACTTTTGGTTTTTTGTTTTAGTTTTTTCCATACAGCGGAACCTAATTTAAATATCTTAGGTTCCTTGCCATCCTTACCATTGTATTTTGAAATTTTATGTAGGGAGTGAATACTCACGTATAGAATATCACGATCACCGTAGACCAATTTAATGGCTTCTTGCTTTTTCCCTTCAACATCAATTTTTTGAAGTCCGCCAAACTTTCCAATACCGTGGTCGATGTGGGTGACATAGTCCCCAATTTCAAGTTTATTCAGTTCTTTAAGGGTAATGGCCTGCTTTTTGGCATAGCCATTTTTTAGATGAAACTTATGGTATCGTTCAAAAATTTGATGGTCAGTATAACAAGCTATTTTTAATTCATTATCAAGAAAGCCTTGATATAAAGGAAAAACGACCGTGTGATAATGCACACTTCGACTGCGCTCAGTGCTGCCTCCATCACCGTGTTCTTGTAAAATGTCGTTAAAACGTTTGGCCTGTTGCTCCGTCGAGCAAAAAATATAATTGGTGTACCCTGCGTTATGGTTTTCGTTGAGGTTTTCAATGAGCAGGTCAAACTTTTTATTGAAAGAAGGTTGGGGTTTTGCTTTGAAATGTATTTCAGAGGCTTCGGAATGATTTTCTTGACCATTTATTTCAACTACTGAAAATTTCTTCAGTTGCACTTTAAGCAATTCTGAATTCACAAAAAGCTCCTCTGGTGTGGCGTGTTTAATTTCAGTGTTGAGCTTAACAAAGCGTTCTTTGGCCTTTTCAAAATTGGAGTCGATTTGACCAAAGACCAAGTCCAGGTTTTTTGAAAAAATAACCGTTTTTGAGGCGATGTATTTTAAGAAACTCTCACGGGTTTCTTGCATGAACTTATTTTCGACATTGGGAATAACTGTAATCTTTTTGACTTTTTCGGTAGAGAGTTGTGTCTCTACATCGAACGTTCGAATACTATCAACCTCATCGCCAAAGAACTCAATACGATATGGCTCATCATGTGAAAATGAAAATACATCAACGATTCCCCCACGTACTGAAAACTCACCAGGCTCGGTGACAAAGTCTACTCGTTTGAATTCATATTCGAAAAGGATTTCATTGAGAAATTCCAATGAAATGGTATCGCCGACTTGAAGCTTTTGGGTGTTCTTGTCGAGTTCTTTTCGGGTGACCACTTTTTCAAAAAGCGCGTCAGGATAGGTCACAATGACCGCCGGTTTTTTTTGTGAGTTGATGCGGTTCAACACCTCGGCGCGCAGTAATACATTTGCGTTGTCCGTCTCCTCAATTTGATAGGGCCTGCGATAGCTGCCTGGATAGAAGAGTACGTCTTTCTCACTGAGCAGTTGTTCTAGGTCATTTAAGATGTAGGCCGCTTCTTCTTTATCGTTCAATAGCACCAAGAAAGGCAAGCCAACACTTTTGAAACATTCAGAAATGGCGAAAGAAATGGAAGACCCTACAATGCCGTTGAGTAGAATTCTATGGTCTTTATTGGGGCTGATAGGTTGTGATGGGGCAATAGCTTCCTTCAGTTTCCGAAGTTGTGGAGACTGTTCAAAAAGTTGTGAAATCGTGGTTTTGGACAAGTCCGTTAATTTGGCGCAAAAATAAATGAATTGTCATTCCTGAGAAAGCGGGAATCTTTTTAATTGTTATCCTGATAATGGATTCCTGCCTGTGTCGGAACGACAGATTTATATCTTCACCACGCTCCCCTCAACAATAACAAAAATCTCATCTTCTTTTTTTGGGGATAGGGAGTAGCTGCCCGTGAATTCACCAAAAGCGGGCAGGATGAGTTGCGTTTTGGTTTTAAAGAAGCAGGCAAGTTTTAAATGCTGTCGGCCAAAACCTTTAAGCCGTATCGAAGGATGAATATGACCGCAAAAATTAAATAAGCCCTCTCTTTCCTCAGGATGATGGGTGAGAAAAAAGTTCTCAAGCACCAACTCTTCAAAAATTTCAATATCCAACGCCCTAAATTTTTCTGGGGAGATGATATCATGGTTTCCAGCAATCAAGGTAATTTTTGAAGCTGTTTTTTCTACCCAGTTTTCGAACAGATTCCACTCTTTGTTAAGGGACGAATGGAACAGATCCCCAAGAAAAACGATGTGAAATGGTTGAAAATGACCGACCAACTCATCCAATAACAAAAAATTCTTGTGAATGGCTTTTCTGGGTACTGCAGCCCCAAACTTTCTAAAGTGCCCCACCTTACCCAAGTGCACATCTGAGATGAGCAATAATGATTTTGCCTCCCAGAACACCCCACAATGGGGATGGAGGGTGAAGGTTACGTTTTTGAATATTAGGGACACTGTCAACTAAAGGCCATTTTAAAAATTTCTCAATTTTGAAAGTTGTCTGAGGAATTCTTTGTCTTTTTCTTCTTTTTTAGATAACGGAGGATGTTCGATAAGTCCCAAACTTTCCAATCTATATTCTACGGTAGTTTGACTAACACCAAAAAATGCGGATAGGGCCTTAACAATTTTCCTGTGATCTTTTCGATTTATTTCTTGGTTATCAAGATAAATTTTACCCTGTTTACTAATTCCCATATTAGTCTGCACACTAATCAATCTCGCTATCAAAGTATTTTTAGGCATTAATAGAGATGCTGCGAAACAGTTTGCTTGCCATTCAACCCAATGTTTGTCATTTTCTAGTAAATGGGTCTGAGTAAAAAGGCTATAATCAGAATCTTTGAAGTTGTCATAAGTGAATTGATGTGTTTTTAATTTACTGTGGAGTAAGAAGTGTCCCACTTCATGTGAAAAAACGAAGGGATATCTGATTGAATCGATAATTTCTTGGTTGATAAAAATAGTTCCATTCTTAACGTCATAGTATCCTAATTGACTTGCTCCGTTTGCGTCAACAATGTTGTATTCGGACTTAATTTTTAAACCATGTTCATTTTCCAAAAATTGGGATACCTTCTCCAAAGGTGTATTCCAATACCTTTTGGTAATGTTATCGTCAATCCTATTTAAAAAATCTACTGCTATTTGATTTATATCATTGGCAGAGAGCTTTTTAAGGCCTTTTATCCTTTTGGGCAATAAAGATTTTTTAATTAGTTTTTCAAGTTCTTTTTCTAAACTTTTAGTACTATTTCTACTTGAGTGTTTATTTGGTTTGTACAGAACTATATTATAATCATCCTCATCGACATGAATTAGTGTTATACCCATGTTCTTTGCCATTTCAAAAGCTCCGCTTTGAAATCCATTTTGGGCAATCATTATCTTCTTAGTTTGAAAATCTTGAATACCTCCAACTTTACTTTCAAACTCCTCGACATCATCTACAGGAACCGGTTTATTTAGACTTTTACACTCTATGATACAGACCAAAAATGGCTTTTCGGCTTTCGGAGGGGTAACTTCAATTGACAAGTCAAATGTTATTTTCTTTTTACGCTTAACTGAGTAATATTTCGGTTTCTCGATTACCTTACAATGTGAAGCTTCAAGACTTAATTCATGATTTTCGATTACGTGAGCAATAAGTCTGTTACATCGGGATTCAAAGTTGTCGCCTATTTGTACTGTATTCAATTTTTCAATTTTATCTAAGTAAAATTATAAGATAATAACTTACTTCATCAATATCTTGGTCATTCGCTTAATTCGGTCGGCCAGTTTTTCATTGGACAGTTTTTCACGGAGTCTGTCGGTAATGAGCGGAAAGGAAAATGGGGTAGCATTTTGGCAGGATTTCCAGACGATTTCTTGGGTTGCT
>JBHJJC010000150.1:0-27156 GCA_050042945.1 Croceivirga sp. | reverse complement strand
CCCAATTTTAGGTGTTGAACAAGTCTTCGCACTTTTTTGACCGATGGATAAAAAGTGTACCCTGTACTGGCTTTAGCCCAGCCGCCGGCCATTCCTATTTTTAGAATGCGATTGGTATTTTCTTTTGTGAAGTTGTGACAGGTCATTGGAATATTTCCCTTTTCCACCTCGGTAATCTCAAAGTTATCAATACCAAGTTTTGAAGAGAGGTAATCTTTAATGGCCGACTCATATTCCTCTTTTTTCAACACACTTTCTGAAAATAAAGTGTATTCCAATAGGGCCTCTTAGTCGGAGAAGGGCAGGACGTACATGAATCTTGTGTTCCCTTGTTGGGGAATGTCAAAATCCATAAAACTAGCTGCTTTTTCATCAAAAACAGACCGGTCAGTCTTTACAAACCATCCGAGGAAATGCTGCTGTAAAACAGGGTACTTCGATTCACGTTTCACTTTTTCATAATCAAACCGACTGTCAAAAACATGATGCCCGTGATAGCCTCCGTTTTTTCCTTTGACCAAAACATTATCTTCAGTTTCACTAAGACTTATGACCTCATCTTGAATACGTTCAACGTTTGGATAGATATTCAATCGATTGATAAAGAATTCATAAAAATCAATCCCCCTAAGCATTTTGTAGGTATACGGGGCAATGTCTGGTTTGATATTTAAATTTTCGGCGGCGACGTGAACTTTTGGCCATGATTTGAAAAGAATTTCATCGAACTGACCTTTGCCTCTTTCCCAAAAACACCAAGTGCGGTCATTTTTGTTTTTAGCTTCCTTTTCAAGAAGTAAAATGGATTTGCTTGCAAAGAAGGGGTCTTTGGCCAACGAATCAGCCAAAAGCATTCCCGAGGCACCAGCACCAATAATGATATAATCGTAAGTGGGCATTTTTCAAAGGTACGCAATGTGTTAACGTCTATTGTTTATACTTAAAAAAACTAACTAACGTAACTTCAATATTAAAGTTATAGAATGAAATATTTCAAATTATTACTGATTTTTCTATCGATTGTAATTTCCTCTTGCTCTGATGATGAGTCTTCAAGCCCTGATACCGGCGGACCTTTAATCGAGTCTGAGTTGGTTGAAACGTTGTCCGTTGAGGTAAATCCATCTGGTTATGCCCCTTTGACGGCTCAACTTAATTTAGAGACGAATCAGGCTGTTTCTGTTGAGGTTTCAGTACTGGGTAAGAATGGTAATACTTCAACAATTACCAAAAGATTTGATGGTATGGGAACCACCTTTGAACTTATCGTTCTCGGATTATACGCGGATTATGAAAACCAATTGGACATAAAATTGTTGGATGGTTCAGGAAGCACTTTGGAAACCCAGAACATCTTGGTTCAAACAGCACCTTTGATTGCAGATATGCCGCAGATTACCATTGATGTGCCTTCAAATTCAGATGAACCTATATACAATTTTGTGAATTACTTTGGTTTTGTGGATATCACTAATTTTAGACCACAGCGTCCACTTATTTTTGACCAATTCGGAGAAATCCGTTGGTATTTGGATTTGTCTTCCCACCCAACACTTTTCGATTTGTTTTATGACAACGGAATGACCCGACTACTAAACGGAAACCTTTTGTTTGGTGATGGGCAGACCGGAAGTATTTATGAAATAGATATGTTGGGGCGTATTGCAGATTCGTGGGATTTGCAGGGGAATGGTTTTCATCACCATGTAATTGAAAAACCAAACGGTAATTTGTTGGCGACCATAAATGATGCCACCAAAGAAACCGTTGAAGATGTTATTATTGAAATTGATAGAAGTTCTGGACAGTTCATCAATACTTGGGATTAAAACAATTCGCTAGATAATACAAGAAGGGCCTGGCCTACTGACCTTGCTAATTTAGAATTTGACTGGTTTCACGCCAATTCAGTGGAATACAGTTCCGATGATAATGAAATTATAGTATCGGGTAGAACGCAAGGAATAGTAAAGCTTAGTGCACAAAACGAGGTCAGTTACATTCTGGCTCCGCATCGAGAATGGAATACTTCGGGAAATGGCACGGAATTATCCCAATTTTTGTTGACTCCGCTAGACGCCAATGACGAGCCCATTACAGATACCGATGTGTTGGATGGGTCAGAAAACCATCCAGATTTTGAGTGGTCATGGTACCAGCATTCTCCCATTCTCATGCCTAATGGCAATCTGATGGTTTTTGACAATGGAGACAATCGCAATTATACCAATTTCGGACCTTACAGTAGGGCTGTGGAATATGAAATTGATGAAATGAACAAAACCATAAAACAAGTATGGTCTTACGGTAAAGAAAGGGGAGAAGAGACCTATGCGCGTATAGTTTCAAAAGTGAGCTATATCCCAGAAAACAACTCAATTCTTTTCACCCCTGGTTCGCCCGTTATCGGGGGCTCCGCTGCGGGTAAGGTGGTAGAAGTAGATCATGATACCAAAAATGTCATATTTGAGGCGACTATCGTTCCGCCGAATTCAGTATTCAACATTAGTTTTCATAATGTGTTGCGTATGGGACTTTATGAATGACGGAATAGCTAACCATACTAGTCTATTATACTATTGTTCCAGTATTTTTTGAAGTTTATTTGGTGATAGGTATTCAAAATAGCGGTCAGTCACCTCAAAATTTTCATTTAAGAGAACAATTGCCGGAAGCGAAAAGGGGTAGTTTTCCCTTGAAGCCAAAAGTAAGGGTACCTGATGGGTTGGATTTCTGGACCTTCCTATTTGCTCATTAATGAATATTTCTCCCCCAAATTGAATGGAATCGGTGGATTCTGCGTCCATTTTTACAGCGTAGTAATCCTCATTTAATCTGGAAATTACTTTGGCATCTTGGAATGCAGCCTTGTCCATTTTTTTACAATAACCGCACCAATCGGCAAATAAATCAATAAATACTTTTTTGGGTTTGCTGCGCAAGGAATCTTCCAGCTGTTCAAAAGTGAGCCATTGTATTTCGGTTTGCTGCGCGCTGGTTTTGACAGATACGAAAAGGGTCAACCATAACCATAGTACCATCGTTCCTCGAAAGGAGTATGTTCCCATACTATTTGACAAACCCAATTTCAAAAAAACACTTGTTTTAGTTAAGCTGCCCAAATTTCAGGCCAAAAAAGAACGCTCGTGGTTGGTCAGGACCATAGATGTAATCAGAATCCCGCCCAGGGCCGATGTCAAAGTCGTCTTGAAAGCTATCAAAAATATTCGAGACCCCTCCTGACAGAGTCACCTCAAATGCATCGTTGAAATCAAAGTGCGTTTCCAGTTTGATGTTCAAATCAAAAAAGGAACCGGAATCATTGAGCTCCAAAAATCCGTTATCACTGATGACCCGAGGCACGGTCATATTGCCAGTGTATGTTCCTGTAAGGTCCACATTGAATTTTTTGCTCGGAATCCAGGTAGTATTCAAATACCCATAAAAGTTAGGGACCCGAACAAATTCATCGACGATGATATCGGTTTCTCCTGGCGTACCATCACTTTCAAAAAGCAGTTGTGGTTCATCCCATTCAGTTCGTTGTAAGGTACCCCCTAATTGAAAACGCCATTCTGGATTTGGTGATAGCCCCAATTCGAAGTTGGTGCCGTAAACACTCGCTCCTTCACCGTTTCTAACTTCTTCTAAAATGGAACCGTTGTCTAATACTGCGCCTGTGCTGACCAAAGTAAAAGGGTCTTCTAAAATGGTATAGAAACCTTCTAAAAGTACATCAAACTGCAATAGATCTTTGGTTTTTGAATAATTCAAAGAACCCGTAAAAGCGTTTGAAAACTCCGTATTCAAATCGTCTGATAAAATGACAAATTGTGGTTCGCCGCCTACACTTGAAATATGTAAATCTTCATTAAAAGCCTGCGGTGCACGAAAACCTCTTGCGTATCCTCCCCTCAGTTTGAGCACATCGCTCAATTGGTACGATAAGGTCAATCGTGGCGAAAAGGCGGTCTGACTTAAATCGACGTTTCTGGCGATGCCTCCAATCGTGTAATCACCGTTGACGGATACATTATCCAAACGACCACCAAATAACGTCGTAAACCTATCCGAAGGTTTCCATTCGTATTGTGCATAACCACCAATACTGTTCACGCTTTGATCGATAAGACGATTGTAGCCGGGAATTTGATCTTCTGTATTACTGTGGTTGAATTCTGCGCCAGTCGTCAAGACATCGTTGTTTTTAAAGGTCTTTGTGAACTGCAGGCCATTGACCCAAGCCAAATCTTTGGTCGTACCAAAGGCATTGTTGGCGGTAAGACTGTCCTGCCTTGTACGTGCTCCTCCCAAACCGCCATAGTAGCTATCGCGATTGGTATATGAGGCTGAAGTATATATTTGCGTTTGTTGGGTACCGTCTTTACTGTTAAGTTCATAGTCTGCCCCACCGATAAAGGTGTCATGATCTAATTCCTCGGTGATATCTGTGAATTGTGGGGCCAATTCCAATCGATCTCCACCCCTTCGATATTCTCGAATGGCGTTTAAGTTCAACGAAATGCGACTTCTCTCCGTCGGTCTTAAAAAAGCCTTGGCACCCACTGTGGTATTCCGTAATTCAACCAATTCGGTAAAGCCATCATCATTGGCATCATAGGCCTCACGATTTCTATACGCGCCAAAAAGGGTAACCCCACTTTTTAGATCATCAGCAACTATTGAACTATTGAAGTTTACGATGCGATCCAGGGCTTCACCTCTAATAACGGCAAGATTGCTTCCTATTTCCCAAGTATTTAAAATCGGGTCTTTGGTGATAATATTTACGGTACCTGCAATAGCATTGGAACCATAAAGTGCTGAACCGCCGCTACGCACTACCTCAACACGGTCGATAATATTGGTTGGTATTTGTTCCAATCCATAAACGCCCAAAAGAGAGCTAAAAATTGGTCGGCTGTTTAATAGTATTTGGGTATAGGCGCCATCAAGGCCATTTAATCGCACTTGGGTAAAGCCGCAATTTTGACAATTCGTTTCAACACGAACGCCTGGGGCAAAGTTCAATCCTTCGCAACGGTTATAGATTGCGTGGCAGTTAATAGTCTTGGCTTTAAAGAAGAAACCACGACCGGGGTACTTTTGCGTTCGACTCTATTTCGCGTAGCACTGATGACCACTTCGTCCAGGCCTAAGACATCTTCAAAAAGGAGGAAATCAACGGTCGAATTTGCCCCTTGGGTTAAGGTAACTTCTTGGTTGAGGCTTCGGTATCCTTGGGATTGAGCAACTAAGATGATGGTTCCAGAGGGCACTTTTAATTCGTATGTACCATCGATAGCAGAGGTGGTTCCTATATTGGCACCCTTGACAAAAACACTGGCAAAGGGCACAGGCTCACCATTTGAGGTGACAGTGCCAGAAATCATTGCATCCTGAGCACTTATAGAGCTATATGAAGCAAAAAATAGAACAAAGAGTACATTTTTCAAAACGATAAATTTAGAATTGACCCCAGCAAAAATGGCGTTATGTAGCTCGGTAGTGTAGATACTGAAAATCATCAAATAAAAATTTAGACAAAGCTAAAAATTTATTTTTATAAATAAAAAATGTATTTTTGAATAAACTCTTTTTAATGACACGTGCAGAGGAAAACTATTTAAAAGCCATATTTCATTTGGAGGGAAATAATTCGCAAACTATTTCTACCAATTCTATTGCCGAAGAAATGGCCACCAAACCTTCTTCTGTTACAGATATGGCAAAAAGGTTATCGGAAAAAAGACTTTTGAACTACGTACCCTACAAAGGCGTTTCATTGACACAAAAAGGGCGTACCGTGGCCTTGGCCATTGTCAGAAAACATCGTTTATGGGAAGTCTTTCTCGTAAAGAAATTGGATTTTACTTGGGATGAGGTGCATGAAGTGGCAGAACAATTGGAGCACATTAAAAGTGAAAAACTTATCGATAAGATTGATGAATTGTTGGATTTCCCGAAGTATGATCCCCATGGTGACCCCATACCTTCAAAAAAGGGGGAATTTCATGAACACGATAAAAAATTGTTAAGCGAATTGCCGATATCGACAAAGGGTGTCTGCGTTGGCGTAAAAGACTCCTCATCAACTTTTTTAAAGTTCTTGGATAAGAACAATATTGCCCTGGGGCATATAATTGAAGTCCTGGAACATGAGGAATTCGATGATTCTATTGAAATCGCTATCGATGGTCGACAATTACATATCAGTAACCAAATTGCCTCTAATTTATATGTCAAAAAGCAGGACTAATGGAACAACTAATCACTTATTTTGAAAATATTGACCCTGTATTGGCGGCCTTATATGCCACCCTTTTTACCTGGGGCCTGACGGCAGCTGGGGCCGGATTGGTTTTTTTGTTTAAAAATCCGAAGCGTGCCTTGATGGATGGTATGCTAGGTTTTACAGGAGGGGTTATGGTCGCTGCCAGTTTTTGGAGTCTTTTGGCCCCAGGTATAGAAATGAGTGAGGGCAATGGTTTTGTAAAAGTGATACCTGCTGCTGTCGGTTTTTTGTTAGGGGCACTGTTCATTTTTGGTTTGGATAAAGTGTTACCCCATGTACACATCAATTTTAAAAGAAGTGAAGCCGAAGGGGTCAAAACGCCTTGGCATCGAACAACACTTTTGGTTTTGGCGATAACCTTACATAATATTCCTGAAGGACTGGCCGTGGGGGTATTGTTTGGTGGGGTGGCGTCGGGTTTCGAAGGAGCCACTATTGGCGGTGCCGTAGCCCTTGCATTGGGTATCGGGCTTCAAAATTTTCCTGAAGGTTTTGCTGTTGCCGTACCGATGCGTAGACAAGGATTGAGTCGATTTAGAAGTTGGTCGTATGGTCAGGCCTCCGCTATCGTGGAACCTTTAGCGGGAGTATTGGGGGCATGGGCCGTATTGACCTTTGAACCTATTTTGCCCTATGCCCTTTCTTTTGCTGCAGGGGCTATGATATTCGTGGTCGTGGAAGAGGTGATACCCGAAACACAACGTGACCGATATACCGATATTGCTACATTAGGTTTTATCGGCGGTTTCATTATTATGATGTGCTTGGATGTGGGGTTGGGGTAAAAAAAGATTTTAAATAGCATTGTCACCCTTAACACTAGGGTTGACACCAGTTATTGATATGTCTTAAATGGACTGTTGTCCCTGATGATAGCATTTTCACTCCTTCCTATTTTCAAAAGCTATCTTGGCCAGTTTTATAAAGATTAACAAAGTCCATATTCCCAGAAAAGGACCTAAATCTATCAGACCAGAATCCGCTGGAGGATTTGGGAATGTAATTAAATTTAGTGCCAAAAGACTTCCGGATAAAATACAGGTTACCAAACCGATACCTTTTCCAAAGTTTCTGTTTTGAATTAGGTTTAGTCCAAACAAAAACCATGAAATGGTGATAAAAACATCAAATGCGATGTCCATTCCAGATTGTACTCTATTGGCCCCATGAAAGCTTGCTTTGGCCATGGCAATGGCCACTTCTGATTTTGCAGATTCCATAGCAGTTTTATGCCAGACAAGATTCGCTTGCTGCACAATGATAAAAGTGCACGCTATTGCCGCGCCGATAATTCCAAATACATAACCTATTTCCAATGTGATTGTTCGCAATTGACGTTTTAAAAAATTGTAAAGCCCCATGAAAGCTATAATCCAAAGAAGAGGAAAAAAAATACCAAAGAGTGTGGCAAGAAAATCGGGTATAAAAGGTAATACAGCAGCACTGAAATACAGGAAAATTGAACAAATACCAGCTATGGCAGCGGTCTTTTCTATACGGCTATTGCTGTTCTTTTCTCTAGTCATGAATATCATTTTGAACAATAATACACTAGAGCGGCATCTACAAGAATAGCGGATAGAAATAAGTGGTGAAATTTATGGTATTTGTGGTCAATGCATATGATTGAGCAAATTCAAGGTTTGCTTTTGGTATTTTTTGGATATAGGGATTTTGTAGTCTTCTTGGTTTACGGTCAAATAAAGAAAGCTTTTCTTGTTATCGATACGTTTAAAGTAGTTCAGATTTACCATAAATGATCTATGTACTCGTATGAACTGGGGAAGATGGTAAAACTGTTTTTCCAAAGAGGAAATAGTTATTCTCACGGGAACAATTTTTATACCCTCTGCAATGATTGAAATATCAACATAGTTATCATCAGCCTTGAAAAAAACTACATTTTCCAAGTAGAGGCAAAAGGGTTTTTTACCGGCTCCCTTGAGTTCAAATCTCGAATTGCCTTCTTCGTTTCGTGGTTTACCTGCTATCGCTTCCTGGTATAGGTTCTTGGCATAAAATGATAATGGCACATATATTAAAATGAACATCAAAGTACCACCAGTGACGAGTTCTAAATACTCTAGTGTATTCATGCAAGTCCAATCACATAAATATCCTCGATACACTAAAATTACATGTACAAAAACCAAAAATTTTAATAGGAGAGTTTTTGCGCTCTTTTCGATGATGGTTGTTCGCTTGTTGGTCGTTAAGAACGTGCACATATAATCCAGTAAATAGCTTACTATAATCCATAGTAGGCTAAACGATAAAATCAATAACAATACCTCGAGATAGTTATTGAGGTTGTTATGGCTCATTCCAAAAGGAAGTGTTACCGCAAGAAAAATCAAGATAAATAGTGCGATACCAACATTGATTCCCAATCGTTGGTTGTTATCATAATAAAGCCAACTAAAAAATTGGGAGTGTGGTATCATCATACTTTTTAGGGTAATGGTTTTTTACTACTTAAATACGGCTGATTCAATTTAAAAAGAAAAAGTGACTCTATTTGATTTTAAAAACCTTTATTCAAATGAATAAGAGTAGCTGAATTTTCAATAATGATGAGTACGGCAGTGGGCTTTTCCCTAAATTTCGATTTACACGATTTTACTATGATTTCTCATCTATCTACAGCACTTTCATTTTATAAGAAATCGAAATGGAGTAAGTACATTGATGTCTGCAAAATGAACCTTATCGATGGATTTATTCTCATAATGACGTTGCATGTGGGGTGGTGTAAATCAAAAATCAACGACCACACCAATACTTGGAATAATTTGTCCCGTATCGCTCTCAATAGCAACTAGGCTTCTGGGTTCAAGCAATGAGCCATTAACATCTCGGTTCAGTCCGAACTCAGTTGGTTGTGGTATTTGCTGGCTCAAGATGTTTTGCGCCTCAACAAATACATTTAAGGCCAACTTTTTGAAATTCCATTTTTTGTCTATTCGAATATCCAATTGACTAAAAATGTCAAGTTTTTCGTCACCTAACCTTGAATAATCCAAAACGACTTCCGGATAGCTTTCTAGGGTAGTATCAAGATCAGTGGGTACGAAGGGTGTGCGGCCTGCGAAGCGATAACGGGCACTGAACTCCCAGTTTCGTTTGAATTTGTAACCTCCAACGAAGGATATGAGATGACGACTATCCCAGACAGAAGGTAAGAATTCGTTTCTATTGAAACCGGTAAACTCGCTGTAGAACCAAGTATAGGCTAGAATACCGTAAAAGTTATTGGTCAATTTTTGCTGAAACTGTAGTTCTGCCCCGTAACTTCGCCCACGGCCGACAGTTTCAATATCCTCACTTCCCAAGACCTCAAAATCTGCGCCTTTATTCGCTAATGAAACCCCATCTAAAACAGATACAGGGTAGTCGTTATATCGCTTGTAGAAACCTTCTAATGAAATTGTTGAAGAAGGACTAAAATAATGCTGGATGCCCAATACGTAATGGTCGCTCAGCGTATATTGCAAATCTTGGTTCGCAAGATTTCCGTCATTATTTCGAAACCCTAAAATAGTGTAAGGGGGCAATTTATAGTAACGACCCAAGGATCCGTTGATTCTCCAGTTTTCTTGAAACTCATACGACAATGAAAGTCTTGGGGAAAAAGTAGATAGTAGATTATCCTCTGTGGTGAAGGTATCGTCATCCATCCTAAAACCAAGGGAAACGTCTAATTTATCTTTAAAAAAGGACTTTGTGACATTTGAAAAAAGGCCGTATTTGAAGAAATCGATAGCGGTATCAAAGGCCAGCCCTCCATTCAAATCTATTGTGGAATTTTTGTAGTCTGAATACTGGAAGTTGAGGCCCGAAGTCAGTTTCCAACCGTTAAAAAAGTTGGTCATGGCGTAGCGCAATTTTGTCTCTGATTCGATGGCATCATTTCGAAATAGCACGCCCGTTTCATTTTCTGGGTCTTCAAAACGAGTAAAATCATTAACTAGGGTATTGTTGCTTAAGGTGGTCTCCATAAAACCGCTTCCATTCCTAAAGCGATTTTTCCATGTCAGTCCAATAGCGTTTGTACGTTGTTGGATAAAAGGAGCCTGTTCTAGGGCGGCCTGTTGTTCTGCATCGAACTCTTCAGGTGCTTCTACTGAAAAATCATCTATGGAACCAACACCAATGAAACTAATGTCATTGTAGGCATCGATAACGTGATTGATTTTGTATTGATAATCCCAATAATCTGGTCGAAATGGAAGACCAATTACTTCAAATATGAATTGTAAATAGCTTCGCCTGATTGATGCTAGAAAGGTGGTCTTTGACTCATTCTTGGTACTTTTAAACAAAGGGCCTTCGAACGTTAGTGCCGCCTCGCTCGAACTTACTCTAAAATTGCCTGCGAACTCACGAGTGTTACCCTTACGCTGGCTAAATTGTAATACTCCTGACAGGGGGTTATCATATTGGGAACCAAAGGCGGATGTCGATAAGGTGACGTTATCAATGAAGGAGACGTTGATAAGGCCAACAGGGCCTCCTGCGCTTCCTTGGGTACCAAAATGGTTGATATTGGGAATTTCCATTCCGTCTAAGTAATATACCGTTTCATTTGGGGCTCCTCCTCTTATGATGAGGTCATTGCGAAAGCCTCCTATTGATGGCGACACTCCCGGTAGCGTTTGCGCTACTTGAACCACATCATTATTACTGCCAGGATACGTAGCGATTTCAACAGCGGAAAGCGATTGGGTCGATAAGGGGGTTTCCTTTGGACGGCTGATGACATTGGCATTGCTCACCACTACTTCGTCAAGTTGTTGTGCCGATTCTTTCAATGAAAAGTTAAAGTTCGGATTGCCAATGGAGCGAACCAAAATGTTAAATTGTGTCTGTGTCTCATAGCCAACATAACTGGCGATAAGGTTATATGATCCGGGGGTTACATTTTGAATACGAAAGTTACCGTCAAAATCGGTTTGTGCCCCTTTTTCAGTACCTTCAAGATAAACTGATGCGCCAGCTACTGGCGCACCTAAGTTATCCAGCACTGTTCCAAAAATATCTGTCGTAACTTGGGCTTCACCTATCAATGGTAGAGAGAAAAAACAGATGATTAAGAGCGTAATACAAGATATGTTACCTTTCATTTTGTTTGATATTTAAATATCAAATATTAAACAAAAAACTATTAAATAATATCAATTAAATATAATTTAGTGTTAAATAATTGTATATGACATCTATTGGGTTAGTTAAACAGTTGGTTGATCTAGTCGAGGAATTTGAAAAAGTCCACGATTACTCTGCTTTAAATATCACGACTTTTACGAGTTGGCTAAGCGTAAGAATCGCTGATCAATCCGATAATACCGAATATAAGATTACTGGTTATGGTTTGGAACCAGAATTAGCTGCCCATGTTGGCCGGCTGAGCCGCTACGCCAACAATTATATAAAAGTCACATTGGAAGAATTGCCCTTCGCCACCGATATGGAGTTTACATTTACGGCCATCTTGGACAAAGTAGGAAAGACCGGTAAAACAGACTTAATCCGAATGATGGCCTATGACAAATCTTCTGGAATGAGCGTGATCAATAGGTTAATGAAAAAGGGATTTGTGGAAGAGTTTCCCAATCCTGAAGATAAAAGGGGCAAGCTCATACGCTTAACGGATAAAGGAAGGGCCGCAGCTCAAGAAGGGTATGAAAAAGTTCCTATTGCAGCTAATATGGTAACTAAGAATCTTAGCACCGCTGAAAAACATCAATTACTTTATTTGTTGAAAAAGCTTGATGATTTTCATTACCCGATTTATTTGAATGAGCAGGAAAGAATGTTTCTTTGATCTTTAGTGTGTAACTAATCCACCAAAATCGTTTCTCCGACTTTAGTGGATGTATTCCAATGATGTTGGATGCCCGGTTGGGGTGAATTTCGACATACGTTTGCACGATTTCGTTTTATCCGTATTTAAGATGGAATTGCGAATGCCAAAACAAGGTCTTTCATTTTTTTCTCTCTGTTAGGATCATCTATCACCCAACCATTCAATTCTTCTTAACTATCACTTCTTTAGGAATCCTTTGAATCAAAGCGTTTCACTCGTAACTAGAAGTTGTCATAATAATTATAGTCTTTCACGATCATTCCATCTTCAATCGTAAAAATTGAACATACGGGCAAGGTAAATCTTGAACCATCTGGTGCAGTACCTGTAGAAATGAACTCTACAATGACATTTTTACTACCAGAGGGGTAAATGGCAATTAACTCATCCTTAATATCTGGGAAAAGCTGGTTCATTTCAGTATAATGTTGAACAATGGATGCCCGAGACTTTGTAACTATTTCAATCCCATATTCCGGGTCTTTGAATTCGGCATTTTCGATATACAGGTTAGCCATGCCCTCCCAATCATGATTGTTAAAATGTTCGAACACCGATTGTGCGATTTTAATATTAATCTGAGACGTGTTTTGTTGATTTTTTGGGTATTCATCACAAGAGATGCACAAGAATATCGTTGTTACCGTTAAAATAATTTTTTTCATTTTTTTTTTGATTAAGGTGTTATGATTACTATTTCAATTCTATAGTCATGACGGATGTCAAGATTTTTTTTGGACACGCCCTCATCTTTTCTTGGTGATATACGTCAAGACCTTTTCAAATTCCAATTTCTCATGATGTAAACCAATGGCAGTATTACCGAGCACAAAGCGATTATGGTAAGAGATTGTGAAATACCGATTTTTAAACCGCCGAAATAGTCTAGAAATGATATGGCATTAATGTTTGCATAGGTCATTAGAAAGAATGTTAATTCAAAAAGTTTCTTCCCTTTTGATACAAGTCCCATTAAGGCAGATAGAAGGACTAAAAAAACGCTCCCTAGTAGAATTGATACTGCGGCCAATACATTATTTAGAATTAATATTTGTCTGATCACTAACGGAGAAGAAAGGACACTCAGTAAAATGATGGCAGCAATCAATTGTGCGTTCAATAATCGTTTTATCGGGGATTTCGATGAAGATGATAGATAGTGTACGTCATGCGCTTTATCCTTGGTCATCAAATCAGAGAGTCGATGTACCTGTAAGAACCATAATATGGGAAGAACGATTTTATGGGCGATATCCATTGGTAAAAAACATAATGCTCCCATACCTAAAATATTTACGGACCAGAGCCAGCGTTTCCCTTTTCGCAAGAGCATTAGCAACTCCATTTTAACCAAGGGTAGTATCCCGAAATTGGGTTTTATAGTAGGAAGATTGTTAAGGGTAATATTGCCTTTAGAAAATTTTGATTCCAGGCTATTTTTTAACTTCTTATCATTTGCTGGGGCAGCCTGGATATTGAATCTGTGAAAAAGAGGAGTGATGCCCAAAATGAGAACGAAACCCAAACAAACCCATAAAATACGACTAACCAAAAATGAGGTTGGGAAATTGAATCCTGAAAATGTAAACTTTTTGTTAGCATTCCCTTTATTAATAGTGTAGCCAATATTTAGTCGTTCCTGTTGGTCAGAACCGTTAAGTATGCTTACTTTTTCCTCAAGATGGTTCGCTACAATCTTATCGCCAAAAACATCAAGGGCAAATCCTAGTTCTGTTTTGGGCTTGTAGACCAGTAGGGAGGTGAAACAGAAAAAAAATACTACATTTTGAAGGATGGTATATTTTCCAAAAACGACCTCAAAAACAAGGGAAAGTACTGCGATAAAAAATATCGCTGGCACGGTTAAAACGAGATATGGTTTTATAAAGTGTACGAGTTCAAAGCTATAGTCGTGACCATACATGAAAAACAACGCAATATTCATTGAGAAAATGATTCCTAGGATAGTGAGTAGTAATAAAAAATTACTGATAACCTTTGCGAACAGGTATTTTGAATTACGTATTTGGGTCGCGGCCATAATTTGCCCTACCCTGGTTGATTTATCTTTTTGTATTTCTCCATTGACCAAATAAAACCCCATCAAAGAGAGCAAAATACTGGACATCATGGCAGAGACATAGCCCATCCTAGCCGAGTTGTTTTCCCCCTCATTATCTGATAAGCTAATGGTAGAATAACAGGCTCCTGGCGCGGGCACAAAAGTGTAAGCTATGGCTAGGCTGGCACATAGGGTGATTAAAAAAGTATAACTGCGTATACGTTTTACGAAGTCATATTTTATCAAAATAGTGAAATGCTTCATGCTCTGTGTTTTTTGGTCAAATAGAGATAGGCGTCCTCCAAATTTGCCTTTTTCCGATGTGTCGGTTGATTTCCATTCCGAGTAATGTAGCGTACTGCGATTTGAGCTCCTTTTCTTGAAGTACTGACCACCAAATGATTTGATTTAAATTCTGGTAATTCTTCTTTAGAAATCATCGTTTCGTATACCATGCCGTTAACTAGGGCAATCAATTCATCAGGATTATGGTATGCCATCAGACCACCATCTTTCATCACGGCAACCTTATCGGCGATTGAATCAATGTCAGAAACAATATGCGAAGAGAGGATGACCACACAATCATTGGCGAGGTCTGAAATGAGATTGCGAAACTGTACCCTTTCTTCGGGATCTAACCCCACTGTGGGTTCGTCGAAGATGACGACCTTTGGGTCATTGAGTAGCACTTGGGCAATACCAATGCGCTGCTTCATACCACCAGAATAGCTTCCAATGGGCTTTTGTGCAACATCGTTTAAGTTAAGACCCTCAAGCAGACGATTAATTTTTTGTTTCAGACCAAGACCACCCACCCCTTTCATAGCCGCGATGTATGAAAGAAATTCAATGGCATTGAGGTTGGGATAAACCCCAAAATCTTGAGGTAGAAAACCCAATTGTTGCCTCATATAATCTGGGTCTTTAACAATATTGTTCTTGTTAAGGCAAATGACCCCTTCGGTAGGTTTATTGATTGTCGCGATCATTTTGAGCAAGGTCGATTTGCCCGCACCATTGGGTCCTAAGAGCCCCAGGATACCTTTTTCTATCGTGAGGCTAAAATCCTTTAATCCATATTTATTTTTCTTGTATTTCTTTGATACGTTCTGAATTGCTAGTTCCATCTGTATTGGGTTGATAATTTTTTCAAACGTCTTAGAATGGCTTATAAAATGAAAAAAAGAATGATGAACTGAGTTCGTTTCGTGATGAACAATTAAAATTCCGTTTACCACCAAACCCATGGCTTTTGTCAGCTTTGGTGTGACTTATATCATTAAAAAGTAGGTTTTATGATATCAAAAGGTACTTTTGGTTCATTCATTTAACTCGGTCACATGTCAAAACTGGATCGTTGGGTAGATTATAAGTTCGCGCAGAACCTTTTTGTGTGGGTTTTTATTTACGTTATTCTTTTAACTACGATTCAAACGGGCAGTAGACTGCTCACTGCCTTGTTTGCCATTGCCTTGTTAGCGCCGCCCGTATATCTAAACAACCTATATGTCTTGCCCATATTGCGCCGGTCTTTAGCAAAAGGCGCTGTCTTGTTTATCCTTAATCTGCTGGTTTTCACAAGCATTTCAGTAGCTCTTTTAAACTGGGCAATTGATGTTTCTTATCGAGCCGAAAGGTTTCTGAACTTTGCGGGCATACTCTTATTGGCCTTACTATTTGCTACGGCCCTTAAACTGGCCAGAGATAGTTTTGCAAGGCGACAAGAGGAAAAATTAGCGGAACTCAAACTTTTAAAAGAGCAACTCAATCCCCATTTTCTTTTTAATACCCTTAACAATCTATACGGACTCTCCGTAGCAAAATCGGAAAAACTGCCTAGTTTGATGTTAAAATTGTCGGACTTATTACGCTATAGTCTCTATGAGACCAAAGAGGATTTGGTTCCGTTGGAAAAGGAGGTAGCCTATTTGGAAAATTATGTGGCCTTAGAGAAGATCCGACTAGAGGAGCATACAAAAATTGAATTTCGCAAAGAAGGAAATTTAGAGGGTTTTGCCATTGCACCGATGCTGCTTATCGTTTTTGTGGAAAATGCGTTCAAACATTCAGGAACGACCAACTATAAAAACAACTTTGTCAACATAACCTTAAAAATTCAAGAAAACCACTTGTTCTTCAAGTGTTTTAATTCCCAAGATTTGAAAGATATCAAAGAAATGGACTTCAAAACCCAAATGAATGGTCTGGGATTGAAGAATGTAAAAAAAAGGCTGCATTTGATTTATCCTCAAAAGCATCAGTTACAAATTACCGAAGAACAAAATTCATATTTGGTGGACTTAACAGTAGAATTATGATATGAAAAAGATAAGCTGTCTTGTTGCAGATGATGAGCCCATTGCACGCCAAATATTGGAAAATTATATTTCAGAAATCCCCTATTTAACCCTAAAGGGAAGTTGTATCAACGCGTTTGAGGTCATCGCTTTTTTTCAAAACGATTGGGTCGATGTGCTCTTTTTAGATATTAACATGCCCAAGCTTTCGGGTTTAAGCCTATTAAAAACCCTTAGGAGAAAACCACATGTTGTCCTTACTACTGCATATCCTGAATATGCAGTTCAAGGGTTTGAACTATCCGTCACGGATTATCTGCTTAAACCATTTTCATTGGAACGTTTTTTACAGGCTATCTCTAAAGTTCAGTCGCTTGTAGAGACGTCTAAGACCCCAGTTTTAGATAAATCAGTTCCAAAACAGGAACATGGGGAATCAATTTTTGTCAAAAGTGATAAAAAACTGGTGAAAGTGAAGTTAGATGCCGTAAGTCATATTGAAGCCTACGGCAATTACATAAAATTGTTTTCAAATGAAATGATTTTGACGCCGATGACCTTGACCGAACTTATGGGTAAATTATCAGAAAACTTTATAAGGATTCATAAGTCATACGTCATTAATTTTAATTTTTTAAAAATGATTGACGGTAATCAGGTCATTTTAGAGAACAACGTGCGATTACCGATTGGCAAATCGTTCCGTAACGATTTGCTTGAAAGGATTACAAAAGAAAATTGAATGTGACGCTCAGTTATTAAAGGCTTCACTGATTGCAATTTGAAATATGGTATGACGGTAAATACTATTTATGAATCCGCTGATAAGGCCAAGTGGGATGAATTCAACGGATTCGTTTTAATGGTGCAGTTGTCTGTTTGAAGACATATCAAAACTGAAGCCCTGAGGTGTCATCGACCCGTGCTACAATTCCCCAACCAAAGAAATAGTTTGAAACTCCAACTAAAATTTCATTTTCACCCTGCTGTAATGGAAGGGTAAAGGAAGTATTTTCAATGGTACATCTTCCCCGTGGTGCCTTCATTCCCGGTGAACCGTAGTAATTTTTGTTTTGATGAACAGGTTGGCCGTTGATAAACACCCAAACTTCATCACTAAAGCCCATTTTTATCAATTTCTGTTGATCGCTATCTGAGGTTATTTTCGTTTTCAACCAGGTAAGCCGTCTCTGACCTTCTTCAGTAGCGCCAAATACCTCTGTAAGATTGATTATGCCGCGATGTTTGGCTGTTACAGTGCTCCACTTTTTGGTACTATTAAAATAAGTTGGGTCAATAATGGCGAAGGGGGCATTGTCGTTTTGCTTCATGATATCTTTTCCGGTAGCAAATGCAATGGGTTCTTGAACTTCCCAATTCCTTAAATAATTAGGGTCGTTATAGGTAGGGTCATAACCGATACCGTGTGCCATATCTTCTATTTCGTTAGGAATTACTTTAAAATTTGCATAGATAACATCACCGTTTAAACTAATTTTTCCCGTTTTGGTCAGCCCCTCTAAAACAGGAACTTTGAGCGCGGCCCTTTCCATATCATTCACATAGGCCTCCATTTGATTTTCAGAGATGACCAATTTGATATGATTCCATCTACCTTCCGTTAAAGCTGCACCCGCCTGATATTCATCGGTAATGTCCCAAAGGTTGACACCATCCATAAAAGCCGCATATTGTAAGGTCGTTCGCGAAAATGGGTTTAATGCTCCAAAATAACGGAGATAGAAAAATTCAGAATTTCCTGTGCCCTCATCAAGGTGAAAATGAATTCCTGGAAATCCTCGACCCTTTAGTTCTACATCGAACTCTATTGTGCCGACAGAGAAATCCATATCCTTCAGCACAATTTCAAAGTCGTCGTCATTGGAACTTTTTACTGCCTTGGTTGATTTATAAGTCATAAATTCAACGTTATCCGTTTTCGGAATCCAATGCTCCGAAGTCATGGGAAAGGATTTTTGTTTGAATGATTTTTGTGCACTCAACCCTAAAGCAAGAAAAAAGGTGATTATAAGTAGCTGTTGTTTTTTGAACGATGTGCTCATTTTGATTGATTTTGAATTTGACAATTGTTTTGATTGTACCGAAATTAAGTACCTTGTTTATAGAACAATGAACACCTGCTGTTCAATCTTGTTTAATTCTGTTCAATATGCTTTTTAGGAAGCACTATTTTTAGTTTTATGGATAAAAGAAATTTTATAGTGATACAACGATTAGTGCAGCAGATAGAGCAGCAACTAGGCTGGGGCAGTGGTCAAGAATGGAGTAACAAAGATTTTGAGGTTCTTAGCGAACAAATTTTTGAACGAACCAAGAAGCGACTCAGTGTGACTACCTTAAAACGAATCTGGGGTCGGGCTGAATTGGTAGCAAACCCTAGTTTGGGCACCTTAGATATACTTTCTCAATTCGTTGGAAGGAAAAATTGGAGGGAGTATACCCAAACTCAAAATCATAAACTTTCGGTACGAACATCACCCATTTTGAGAAAAAGGGCATGGCAGGTTTTTCTTGTTGGCATAATGATTTTAGTTGCTTTATTAATTCGTTGGTACACCTTCGATTCTTCAGAAATACAGAAGAAAGGGCCTCCGATGGATAAAAGGCTATTCGCTTTTGAAAGTAAAGTGGTCAGCACCGGTTTGCCCAATTCGGTCGTTTTTGCTTATGATGCTTCATCTGCCGATTCCAATGCGCAAATTCAAATACAGCAAGACTGGGATGATAGAAAGCGTATTGAAGTAAGTCAAAAAGACAGTATCGCTACTTGTATTTATTACCGCCCTGGATTCTTTAAATCGAAATTGGTAGTAAATGAATCCATTATTCTGGAAGATGATGTGTTTATCACAACGAATGGGTGGTTGGGAATGATTGATAATGACTCCATACCCATTTATCTTGACACAACCGAAATTAGTGAAGAGGATGAAATAGGTGTTGATCTAAGAACGCTTTCGACTTATCAAATTGACCCAAAGGTCAATGGCATAACTTCGAGTCTTTACTATATAAATGATTTTTCAGAGGTATATACAGACGATTTTAACTTGTCACTTGAGATAAAAAATGAAACGGACAACGCCTTGGGAGGTTGCCAAGAAATTGAGGTCTATATGTTATACGACGGGGGTGCCATTGGCATACCCTTGGCCCGAAAAGGTTGTATTTCGAATTTGAATTTGATGGCTTTTGACCGATATATTGATGGTAAAAAGAATGACCTATCGGCCTTTGGTGTTGAATTTGAATCCTATCAAGAATTATCTTTTGGTGCAGAGGATGATGTTTTTAAAGTTTGGGTAAATGAAGATTTGGCCTATGAAATGCCCGTAGATAACCCAGTCAAAGCGATTAAAGGAATCTCAGTTCATTTTATGGGTACGGGTGCAATCAAAAACGTCGTCTTAAAGAATACCAATAATATTAGTTATCGATTAAACGAAAACTTGGTGAACTAGGAGATACCCTTTACTTCTTTTAATACTCGATTTAGGCTCCTAACCGTAATACCCAAATAGTTGGCAACATCCTTTTTCGAAATTTGTCTAAATACTTGTGGAAATTGCTCCAATAGCCTTTTTAGAATTTCAATAATGGAATGAGTTTGATTGTATGAATGCCGTAAGGCCGTGTATCGAATTTTGCCGGCCATCAGTTGAAGAAGTAAGCTGTTAAACTCAAAATTGTTTTTGGTTAAATCCTGAAAAATTGCCTTCGGTATTTTATAATAAGCGGTTGGGACCAAGGCTTCGATGGTACAAAAACTGATATCCCCAGTAATTAATTCGATTTCTCCAAAAACCTCTCCCTTTCCAAAGAATTCTTGAATGAAATCATTACCGGTATCTTCGGTAAGATAACATTTGGCCAGCCCTTCTTTTATCACATAAACGGAACGTACATTGGTTTTTTGGGTAATGAGCTTTTCTCCTTTTTCAGCATGATGCTCGGTAATCGACCCATTAAGACTGGAAGATTTTAGACGAATGACATAATTCAAAAAGGTGTTATTGACGCGTATCATTTTATGTGCGGGACAAATGTCCTTTCGAGTTTTAAAAAACCGTTTTTTCTTTGAAGGTCAAGTAAGGTCAAACAAGATAGCATAAGTTGCAATGAAAAACAGGCATCCCATCTACAATCTCCGTTTTGGGCTTTTGTGCTTAAGTTCTCTATTGTTTTCCAGTAGTTATAATCTGCTCATCCCCGAATTGCCGGCTTACCTCTCAAAGTTGGGAGGGGCTCAATATATCGGGTTGATTATTTCGCTTTTTACTTTGACAGCAGGACTTTCAAGACCTTTTAGTGGGGTTTTGACCGATACGGTCGGTCGTAAACCGGTCATGATTTTTGGGGCAATAGTCTGTTTGGTCTGCGGGTTCCTATATCCGTTTTTAGGAACCGTGTCCGGTTTTCTTTTTCTCAGGCTTTTACACGGTTTCTCCACTGGCTTTACCCCAACGGCAATAGCAGCTTATGTCTCAGATATTGTTCCCTCAAACCGCTGGGGAGAGGCTTTCGGCATACAGGGTGTTTTTTTTACGAGCGGATTGGCCCTTGGTCCTGCATTGGGCAGTACCATAAAGCTATATTATTCATACGATATCTTATTTTTCAGCTCCTCGGCCATGGCCCTCTTATCAATACTATTGCTCTATCGTCTTCGTGAAACATTACTTGAAAAAATACCTTTTGAGTGGCGAATACTAAAAATTTCAAAAAATGATATTATATCGAAGGCTGTATTTGTTCCGGCATTGATCACCTTTTTAGCCTATTTCGCTTTTGGAATGGTACTGACCTTAATACACGATTGGAGTGACTATCTGGGCTTTCAGAACAAGGGAAGTTTTTTTATGGTCTTTACCCTTGCCTCCCTGACCATACGATTTTTAGCAGGTTCGGCATCGGACAAAATGGGCCGTAAAGTTGTTGTGCAAATGGGCCTGTTCTTATTGGTGGGAGCGCTCTTCCTCATGGCATTTTTGCCGTCAAAGGTGGGTTTGTTATCGGCCGCGCTAGCCTATGGACTTGCTATGGGCATTTTATCCCCAGCGTTGAATGCCTGGACCGTCGATTTAAGTCCAAGTAGCGAACGTGGAAAAGGCATTTCTACTATGTTCATTGCGCTTGAGGCTGGTATAGGATTGGGAGCCCTTTTGTCAGGATGGTACTATCAAGATAGCTTTAAAAACATTCCACACACGATGTTGGGGTGTGCGTTTTTAGCGGGTATTGGATTGCTATTTTTGGCATACTTCAAAAAACGAAGTTGAGCTTGGTTACTTTATATTTGACATATGAGAACTATAGTATTCATAATCGTCTTGGGAATGATGTTATCAAGTAATGCCCAATCTATTGAGCAGCTTCAAAATGAAATAAATCTTCAAGTCTGGAAACCCTTTAAAAATGCTTTTGAAACCTTAAATGGTAAGGCATTGAATGCCACTTATGCAGAACAGGTCTTAAGAGCAACACCAGATGGTATCGACACCCAAAATGTATTCAAGCCGAAAAATTTAGAACGCTTTGAGCAGAACAAAAAGGATGGGCTCTCCATAGCGTTGGATTTCTGGTTTGATAGTCGAAGAACCAATTCAGACACTTCATATGAAGTTGGTTTTTATAGAATTGGTTTTACTGATAAAAATGGAAACACCGATTTTACGTACGGTCAGTTTCATATCGTCCTTAAAAAAATCGATGGGCAATGGAAAATCACTCAAGATTGGGATACGACGAACATCAATGGAAAAATCATTGGGGCAGATGATTTCGCAGCGAAGGTGCCACTAGAATTTTAGTTCGTCGAGTAACAACCCATAATCGTATTGCAGATCTTCGTGCAATAGGGCAATTTTCTTTTCGATATAAACCAATTGCCGTTCATACAAATTCATCAAGGTAGTATTTCTTCTGATAGAGGGTCTAAAATCCTTTAATTTTTCGCAGAAGTGCAAAAGCAATACCACTTCGGTCTCTTTGTTACCAGAATATCGAATGTATTTTTTAAGGTTTCGAAGAATCTTACGGACACTTTTCTTAATGTAGAAATAGCTGTTGGTATTGATGTCAGAAAACTGAGCATCAATTTCACTTTTTACGGTCTCAATATAGCCTTCTTCATAATCCGCTTCAAAAAGAAGGTAAGTAAGCAGTTCTTTATTTTCTTTTTTGAATCTAGACAGTCGCAGACAGAGTTCCAAGAGTTTTTCAGGATTTCGATTTTGCAGCTCTTTTTTGAGTTGGGATACGGTTGCAGCTTTCATTTAAATTAATTCCTGATTTTCTATAAAACTAAGTCCAAATTTCACAACATTATAAAAATGATGATTTCATATTATGAAATGGCATCATGGTAACCTTTTTATCATCGAAAATAAGGTAACTTACGCCCCATCCATAACTTAAAAACTTCTATTAGATGAAAATTGTTAGTACCGTGAATTCTGACACGCGTATTAGGAACGTATCGACTTTATCTGCTCTTTTATTAGGGCTGCTTTGTATCTTATTGGTTAACTGCAAGGAAGAGGCGAATGTCAAGGAAATTGAGGAATCAGCAAATCTTATTCACCCAGAAGATTGGCCCATGATTAAACCTCTACCGCTTGACCCAGGCATAGAAGCGCAAATAGATGAAATATTGCCAAAACTGACTTTGGGACAAAAAGTAGGACAGGTTATCCAAGCAGATAATGCCTCTATAACCCCAGAAGAGGTTAAGGAGTATCGTTTGGGCTCCGTATTGAGTGGTGGGAATTCTGCTCCCGGACCATTGCCCTATGCAAGTACTAAAGCATGGTTGAAATTGGCAGATGAGTTTTATCATGCATCCATGGATCCTGAAGGTGTTGAAATTGCTATTCCCTGTATTTGGGGAATTGATGCGGTTCATGGGCATGCCAACCTTAGTGGTGCCATTGTTTTTCCGCATAATATTGGCCTTGGAGCCATGAACAATCCTGATTTAATAGAACAAATCGCTGAGGTCACAGCCCATGAGCTTACCGTCTCCGGCCATGATTGGACTTTCGCCCCAACTTTGGCAGTACCTCAAGATATACGCTGGGGAAGAAGCTACGAAGGCTTTTCTGAGCGTCCGGAGATTGCAAAATCGTATGCTGACCGTATAGTATATGGTCTACAGGGTCGTTTTGGTGAAGATGATTTCATGGGAGATGGTAGAGTAATATCCAGTGCCAAACACTTTCTAGCAGATGGGGCAACGGAGAATGGGGTAGATCAGGGAGATGCCAAGATTGGTGAAGAAGAATTACGCGAGGTACATGGAGCAGGATACTATAGTGCCATACCTGCAGGTGTCCAAACGGTGATGGCATCATTTTCTAGTTGGCAGGGCAGAAAATTACATGGTGATAAAGAACTTTTGACTGATGTTTTAAAGGGACAGTTGGGATTTAATGGTTTTGTTGTAGGGGATTGGAATGGGCACGGTCAAGTACCCGGCTGTACCAATACGGATTGCCCGCAGTCGCTCAATGCAGGATTGGATATGTACATGGCTCCTGACAGTTGGAGAGGGTTGTATGAAAGTACTTTAAAGCATGTGAAAGAGGGGACCATTCCCATGTCCCGTTTAGATGATGCCGTACGTCGAATACTTAGGGTTAAAATTGCTTCGGGAATTTTTACCAAAGGAGCTCCAAGTACCCATAAAAATGCAGGAGACGAAAGTCTATTAGGATTACCGGAGAATAAAGCTATTGCAAGACAAGCGGTTAGAGAATCCATGGTTTTGCTCAAGAACAATAATAGCACACTTCCCATCAATCCTTCAAAGACCATTTTAGTGGCTGGTGATGGTGCAAATAGCATTTCTAAAGTATGTGGTGGATGGACCTTGTCTTGGCAAGGAACAGGTCATACCAATGATGAATTCCCAAATGGCGAGACGATTTTGAGTGGTATTGAAGAGGCTGTCAATGAAGCAGGTGGAAAAGTAATCTACTCAGCAGATGGAACTACAGATAAAAAAGCAGATGTCGTCATTGCGGTCTACGGTGAAGACCCCTATGCAGAGTTTCAAGGAGATCGAGAAAATCTTGATTTTGTTCCCAATGGTTTTGATGTGAACATTCTCACTGAATATAAAAGTAAAGGAATCCCTGTAGTATCGGTTTTCCTATCCGGTCGCCCTATGTGGGCCAATCCTGAAATTAACGTATCTGACGCGTTTGTCGCCGCATGGTTGCCAGGAAGTGAAGGCGGTGGGATATCTGACCTACTGTTTCAAAGAGACCCTTCCTATGACTTTAAAGGTCGTTTGTCTTTTTCTTGGCCTGCCACTGCAGTATATTCCAAAGACACTGCTCCCTTGTTTGAATTAGGGTATGGTCTTACCTATGCTAGTGATATCATGGTTGATGAACTTTCTGAAAGCTCAGGTTTAGAAAACCTAGAAATAGTATCCACTGGAGAGTTTTATCAAAAAGGTGCGCCTGTAGCCCCTTGGGGTCTATGGTTGAACTCTGATAATTTAGACAAACAAGTTGCCAGTTATCCTACTTCTGTTGGTGGATTGATTGTGACTAAGACCGATTACCTGGCTCAGGAAGATGCTCTTAGGATAAAATGGACAAAAGCCGATTATGATCAGGTGCGTCTCAGTTCTGCGTCATCTAGTGATATGGCACGTCAATCCAATGGAGCGATGGAATTGGCTTTCTCCGCAAAGTCCTTTAATGCTGAAGATGCAGAGGTTCAAATAGGTATGTGCAATCCGGATGTGGATTGTGACAAAACGCTATCTATAACTATTACCGCCAAAGACTGGAAAGAATATCGAATAAGTCTCAGTTGTTTTGATCATCTTGGTGTTGACATGACTAAAATTAGTTCTGCATTTATCATTACGGCTGGTGATGGTGTTGATATTGGATTGGGGAATATCCGATTGGAATCAGATACCGATGCCAAACCAGGATGTGATGGTAAATAATTGATTGGAGGGTCACTGGAGTTTTTATGGCAGCATAATTACCGTATCAACTCACGAACTGCATCTCGTGCAGAACGTGCTGCGGTATGAACTGAACTCCAGTCGTCAAATTGGGTATACGAACAACCTGCAAAGTATAGTTTGTCATTAACGGATTGTGCCATTCTTCTTGAAATCGAACTTGAGGCATCGTCTTCGAGATAAGATGCTTTGGCAAACGGTTGCTCGTTCCAGTTTTGCGCCAAAATACCTAGAAAGGTTTCTGAGGCTTTTCCGTCAAAAACGTCATCCAATTCTTGAAGAACATAGTCGAGAAGGGCATCTCCACTAAATTGTTGGTATGTTTCTGCTTGTTTTCCTACGGAGAAAAGTCCCAATACATGATCATCAGAGTTTTGTCCATAGGCAGCATCATAATACAAACGTTGACCTTCAGGGGTCGCACTGTCGTCAAAGTAGAGAAAGGTTGGATAAAACTGTTCTGAAAATTTCAAAAAGACTTTCATCCCACTCCAAATGTTTGCATCAGCAATGGCATTTTGTTTGTTGTTGGGAAGCTCTGGAATAAATTTTACTTCACCCAATTGCAGTAATTTCAATGGTACCGTCACCACCAATTTGTCGGCCTCATACTTATGACCTTCACTATCTAAAGCCACGACTTTATCTCCGTTATAATCAATGGATGCAATTTTGGTATTGAACTGCATCTTACCTTCAATATCGGGAACAATATATTTTTCGAAGAAATCAAACCAAGAGGAACCAATAAATTTTTTGTCTTCATCATCGTTCACAGCTGACCCTACTTCTGTTATCGTCAAGTTTCCATTGCTGTAATAGCCTGAGGTGTCCGATTCGGAATAGGGGAGCAAAGTGGTATCGATGCTTATACGTTCGTCGTTGACGATGGCAGGCAATTCACTTTCTGATACATGTAGCCACTCGGCACCAAGTGGAATGGGAAAATCGGTAAAGTTATTGTTGGTCCGAAATCGACCTCCATAAGAGGTATCAGCTTCCACTATTTTGTAGGATATGCCTTGTTGTTCCAATAGATAGGCCGTCGCCATTCCGGCGGCACCGGCGCCAATAATTAAGACGGTACCATTGAAATCACCTGCAATAATAGGAGCCTCATCATCATTGGAACAGCTTTGAAGTACCGACTGAAATGGAAGTGAAATTCCAAATAAACTACAAGCGGCAACAAATTCCCTACGGTTCATCAACTTTCTTTTTATGGATTATGAAACAAAATTGGGACATCCTTTTTTTGAAATGTCCAAGGCGTTTAAAATTGTAAGCCTTCGCACCTCTTTTTTAAGCATCAGGACTTCCAAAATGTTTTTTAAAGGATGATGGAGTTTGTCCGGTATATTTTTTGAATAATGCATTAAATGTCGATTTTGATTTAAAACCACTCTCCAAGGCAATACCCATAATACTGTATTGGTTGTAATCAGCATTCACCAATTTTATCTTTGCCGAATTAATTCGATAGCGATTGACAAACTCAAAGAAGTTCTTGTTTTCTTTTTCATTAATGATTTGTGACAGATAGCCCGGACTTATGGCCAATTTTTCAGCCAAAGTAGAAAGTGTCAATTCGGCATCCGAATAGACCGATTCATCATCCATCAA
>JBHJJC010000149.1:0-7643 GCA_050042945.1 Croceivirga sp. | reverse complement strand
CAGTAGCCAACCCCTAACCTATGTACCCTATGTTCGACATCGGAATTTGATTGCGGACGGTACAACGGATTTGAACAGTGACTTGTATGTCAACAACCAAAGTACCGCCAGATTTAGTGGTGATGTTGCCATTAACCAAGTGTTAAGCGTCGATGATCAGGCTAATTTTTTTGACAGGGTAATTATCGATGCTACTTTGACGGAAACCAACCAATCTGATATAGATGCGTATCCTTTACTGCTCCAAGGCAGTAATCACGGTATGGCCATAAAACTCAATAGAGCAACACCCACAAGGGAAAACAACTTTATGTCGTTCTGGAACTCCAACAACGAGCCCATCGGTCGTATTGAGGGTTTTCAGGCATTTTCAGACGTGAGTCAAAACTTCATTCTTGAAGTGCTTTTGGAGAATGAACCCACCGAAGATGATGCAAAAGACCGGGAGGATGATGATACGGCTCCTCCGGCCCCAGCACCTGGTGCGTTTAATATTTATTTGAACAATGATTACACCCTCAACCTACTTTTGGAATATATGGATTTATTGGAAGCCTCGGCGACCTTTGGTTTTAATCTAGGGGCTTGTATTGCTGGTGCTGCAGTTTTTGGGGATTGCGATGATGCCGCTTGGTCCGCCTTCTCCATTTTTGTTCAAGGTGTACAGATTTCCTTGGTTGTCGCCTATAATGAGATTAACAGGGGTACTGCCTTTGAATCTGGCGGTGCGGACTATGCAGAATGGCTAAAAAAGTATGATGAGCAAGAAACCCTTGCCTACGGTGATGTGGTTGGAGTACGGGCAGGCGAAATTTCCACCACATTTATGGACGCCGAAAAATTTATGGGCATTTCCAAGAACCCTATTGTTTCAGGGGCAATGCCCAAAGAAAATGAAGAACACCTGTACAAGCGTGTGGCGTTTATAGGGCAAGTGCCGGTCAAAGTCCTTGGTGAGGTAAACAAAGGGGATTATATTCTTCCTTCCGGAAATGGCGATGGAATGGCCATAGCGGTACACCCAGAACAGATGCGTGTAAACGATTACAAAAGAATTGTTGGTATCGCTTGGGATGAATATCACGGGAACGAATTATTTTCATTCATCAATACAGCCGTAGGAATCAATACCAATGATTTGGTACAGGAAATGGTGCAGATGCAAGTTCTGTTAAATAAAATGCAAGAAGCTTTGGTTCAGGCGACCCCGAATTATGTGCCTGATTATTTTGACGTGGAAACGGTCTCCGTTTCTACAAACACCAAAGTGACAACATCAAAATCGATACAAGAATTGGTATTGCAGCAATATGGTATCGACAACAATGGGACGGCCAAAGACAAGTTTGCACAATTGAGTTCTTTAATGATACAGGAAGATACTAAAAGTGAGTATTTCCAATTTTCGCAAATGCCCTATCTACAGGAGGTATTAGAGAACCCAACGGAAGAAAATGTAGCGGCTTATAATGCCTATTATACCCAAGCCCTCGAAAAACTTAAGGCCATGTTGGCAAACACTTCGAATGAATAGCTGCTAAAAAGCCGCGGTTCAGACTGCGGCTTTTTTCAAAAGTACTTAGAGGGTGTTCAAAAAGCCTGTCAAATCCGTTGCTTTATCAAGCCCTAATTTCTTCTTTAATCGGTATTTGGATTTAAGGATACTTTCCGGCAACACGTTCATTGTGGCTGCAATTTCCTTGGTGGTTAGGTTCATTCTCAGGAAGGCTGCCAATCGAATCTCTTTTTCCGAGATGTCATGGTCCAATGTTTTTAGCTTCTGGTCAAAATCATTGTGCACATCAGCAAAATAGGTTTTGAATACCTCCCAGTCCTTATCGGAAGCGTTTTCTTTCTTCAGTAACATTACAATACGTCTAAACTCCATCTTGAAGGTTTCAGGTGCTTTTTTGATTTTCTCCAAGTTATGCATCAACTCTTGGATAAAGGTGTTTTTCTGTACCAAATGCAACGTTTGACTTGCCAACTCTTTCTGTTTGTGTTCGATTTCCTTTTTATAAATTTCCTCTTGTTTTTGCCTTTCTGCTCGATTTCTTTTGATTCGTTGTCGAAATCCGAAGAACAACAATCCAGATACGGCTATAAAAGTGAACATGCCACCTGCGAATAGGCTTTTGGTCAACTTATCTACTTTTGCTTTTTCATTTAGGGTATTGATTTCTTCATGCTGTAACGCAATTTCAGCTTCTTTTTTTTCGGTTTCATAAATGGTCTGTAGCTCATTGATTTGCCTGGTATTGGTGATTGCAAACAGACTATCGTTGATTATCCTTGAACGTTTGTGGTCTGCTATTGCTTGTAAGGGCATTCCATTTTTTTCATACGCCAATGCCCTGTTAAAAAGTGCAGACTGCAATTCGTTGGCCACCCCAATGGAATCCGCTTTAGTTATGGCTTGGTTAAGTAGTTCTAGTCCTCTATTAAAATCTTGGTTGTTGGTATACGCCAAGCCTAAATTGGACATGTCGGTTATCAAGTTGTTATCAGCAGAGGTTTGTCGCCCCATCTGTAAAGCCTTTTCAAGGAATTTAATGGCCTCTTGGTTTTGTCCCATAGTTAAATATTCACTCCCCAGATTTCCGTAGGCGATAATTTCTGGTGATGGAAAATTGTTGGCAATAGCTACTTCAAGACATTCCTTATATTTTTTTATTGCCTTTTGATGTTGACCCATCCCGGAATGAACATTGCCCATATCCGAAAGTGTGTTGGCCAGAAACATATTGTCACCAAGTTCTCGATATACTTTGACCGCCTGTTCAAAATACGTGAGGGCACTACTAATGTTACTTTGTACACTTTGTAATTTCCCAAGATTTCTGTATAAATCTGCTTTGTGGTAGGTTTTTATTTCCAAGGTGTCGTAAGTTTCCATGGCTTTTTTGTAAAAAGCCATCGCTTTTGGATAGTTTCCTATTTCATAATAATTTACCCCATTATCACTTAAGGCCGACCCGTATCTGAGGTAGTCTTGATCAACAAGACTTATTTTTGCGACACTATCCATTAATCGAATAGCTTCCGAATAATTTCCTTCATGGGCCTGCAGGATGGATAAGTTTTTAAGGGTACTCCTAACAAAGGAGTCATCCTTATCAATTTCTGATCTCACCAAGGTCTTGTCAAAATAGTGCTTAGCAGAATCCATTTGTTGCAGGTTGAAGTAATGGTAGCCAAGATTGAAATCACCTTGAAGAATGCCATGTTGGTATTTTTCTTCCTTTGAAATTTTTCGCATCTCTTGAATGTAAGCTTTGGCTTTTTCCGAGTCATTATAAATCAAAAGGTCAATAATATCATCCAATATTTCCACTCTTGATTCTATATCCGCAGCAGTTTTATAGCTATTCAGAAGACTGTCTACTTCTTTTTGGTTTTCGTCTTGTGCGTTCACCAGGGTAATGGATAGAAAACATAAGAACATCACTGTCCTAAAGGAATGTAATTGATACTTTTTATTGTACATATTCACAAGGTAGACCATAAATTTTACCAAAACGTCTTGTCCATAGTTTGTCCATACTGTAATAAGGACTCATGATATAAAATAAAATTTTAAGTATTTAATATACAATTAGTTAAATAATATTTTGGGTACGGCATATATAACATGGTCTATTAGTGAAACTGGGCTTTTGTGACAATTTGGTCCATGGTTTGTCCATGGACATTTTTAGGTATGGGCTTGATTGCAAAATACTTTCGGGCTGTTGAATCTTAAAAACCAAAAGTTATGAAATCAATTATTCAAAAAGTTAGCCCATGGTTCGTTATGCTATTATGCTTGACCTTATTAACAGTTTACTCTTGTAGTAAAGATGAAAGTTCAGCACCAGAACCGCCTATTGAAAATGGTGGGGATAGCGACGGTGATAATAATGGGAATGACGATGGAAATTCTGAAAATGATGATTTGGATGCCATCAACTCAACCATAGCCGAGTTATCTTATGACGCTGATGATATGCTCAACGTTCAAGATACTGGTGGTGCCGCCTCCGAGCGAACCCTAACTGATGAGAACAATACCAATTCAGGTCCAACACAAGGCAAAATACTGGAGTGTCGCACAGAAGATTATAGTTTGGAATCTAATTTTGACGATGTTGCCATACTGCGGCCTACAAACGGAGTGGTATTTCCTGGAGCGCTGGTAATTGGTAATGACGGACTGTTGGATGGTGCACCTGACCCTTTAAGTATTGGCCGGTCTGCAGCGACATTGCGCCTTGATCTACCTGGTATCGGGGAACAGGGTACAATTGTTGTCGACGACCCATCATCGAATTCGGCGGTACAAACTGGTATCGATAATGCTTTGGAGTGGTGGAATTCAAATGCGTACCAAGAGGGTTATGTGAATGCAGCCAATTCTTCTTATCAAGCAACAACTTCTTATTCTTCAAAGCAATTTAGTTTAGACGTAGGCTTAAATGTTGAGTGGGCAACAGGTTCTTTGGCCTCTCAATTTGATTACGAAAGCTCCACCGAACGACGATTTGCAGGATTGGTCTTCAAGCAGGTATTTTATACTGTTACAATGGATACTCCAGATAGTCCAGGGAGTGTTTTTGATTCTTCCGTTACAAACGCCCAAGTCAAATCTGCTATCGGTACAACTACGCCACCGGCATATATAAGCTCAGTATCTTACGGCAGAATAATAATGGTGCGAATGGAAACGACAAATACGGACACCGAGATCAATTTAGATGCCGTACTGGAATATGCCGGTGGTGTTAGTGGTGTTGGAACGGTCAACTCACAATATGATGAGATTTTGCGGGAATCAAGCATTACCGTCGTCACCATTGGCGGAAACGCGGAAGCAGCTTCTGAAGCTATCAATCTGGCCAATATTGATTCGGGTTTCGGCGCCCTTAACAGTGTAATTACCGGTGAAAACGCAGTGTACAGCCGTAATAATCCTGGGGTGCCCATTGCTTATACTATTCGGTATTTAAAGGATAATACTTTAGCTAAAATGGGGTATACTACAGATTATCGAGTCGAAAACTGTCGAACCTTTAATTTTGACCATGAAAATGTAAAAGTTGAAAATAAATCTATTTATGATATACGTTTTAAGTTCGTCTATAAAAGCGCAGGTACGAACAATAGTACATCGACAAGGACGTATGAAGTAAGTCAAAATAAAATAGAAATTGAAAGTCCCCCAAATGGCGCTCACGATGTGGAGCTTGAATTTGAATTCCAAGATGCATTCGTTTGGAGGAGATTGGGCGATTTTGATTTGGGATACCTACGAAGTGAACGTTGCTTTAAGGCGGACGGCGTCTTCCAAATAACAATAGAACCTGTAAGCTGTAATTAAAACACTTACGTTGTCTTTTAGATACAGTCGGCCGCTCAGGTTGTGGATTCAACAATCTGATGCCGGCTGTTATTTTAATAACCACTTTTAAAATCTATCAGAATCAGGCCAATATTCTGAGGTATATTTTATGTCATTCTTTTTGAGAAAATGCTGAATAGCTACATAAGGACTGTTGTCTTTAGTTGTGAATTTTTGTGCAATGAGTTGAAGTGTCCGTTCCCTACTAACCGGTTTTCCAACGAATTTGTTCAACGCCCATAACCACCCATTCTTCGGACCTAAAGCTTTTAATAAAGCAATTTCAGACTGGTTGGAAATATACATCAGATGTTCTCCGCCAGAACTTGAGTCTCGGATACATATCTTTTCATTATGAAAAAAGATATCTGTTGAGTCCACATAGCCCTTTTTTTGATAAAGGGTATACGAATTTTTCATGAATCCCAAGGTAGGTGTTATTTTTTTGCTTCGACCAATTCCAACAAATCCACGCTGACGTTGGTAGTAAACATACCATAATTGACCACAGCCTTCCCTTTCTCTAAAATATCGATACTGCCCACCGCCTTGCCATCGTGCATGCGTACGCGGTCACCGATTTTGAATACAGGTTTGGGTTTAGCCTTTTCGGCTTGAACTGCCTTTTTCTTTTTAACCTCCTTATCCTTTCGGACTTTTACGATTTTCTGTTCCAGTTCATTGGCAGTCTGCTTTTTGACAGCTTTCTTCGCTTTGGCTTCTTTGGCAGAGGATTTTTTTCGTTTGCTGTTTTCGGTTTCTACGATACGAAGGAGTTCTGAAATCAGCATGCGTTTCTTTTTGTCGTGAAAATAGCGTTCTGCACTATCATTGACCTTGTTACCCAGATGAATCATACGTTGGTTGTGGTCATAGAGTTCCTGATAGTTCTCCAACTTTGATTTTATCTTGGCATTAAGTTTTTCCAGCTTGGCAGCTTCTTCTTTGGCACGGGTTTCTTCATCCTGTAGTCGAGATTCTGTTTTCGACATTTTGTTACGCTCTTTTTGCAACTTCGATATCGTTGCATCAAAACGCACTTTACCTCGATCAATCTTCTTTTTGGCCTTATTGATTAAAGAGTAAGGGATACCGTTCTTTTGGGCGACCTCAAACGTAAACGAACTTCCTGCTTCGCCCAAAACCAATTTAAAAGTAGGTTCCAGCGTTCGATTGTCAAACTGCATATTGGCATTGGTCATATACGGAAGCTCATTTGCCAATAATTTCAAGTTGGCATAGTGGGTGGTGATCACCCCAAAGGCTTCCCGGTCGTAAAAGACCTCCAAAAAGGCTTCGGCCAAAGCCCCTCCCAATTCTGGATCTGAACCGGTACCAAACTCATCGATCAAAAACAGGGTATTGTTGTTGCATCGTTTCAGAAACTGATTCATATTCTTCAAACGATAACTATACGTACTCAAATGATTTTCGATGGATTGATTGTCTCCAATATCCGTTAAAATTTTATCAAAAAAACAAACGGAACTTCTTTCATGAACGGGGATTAAGAGCCCTGATTGAAGCATTACTTGAAGTAACCCTATCGTCTTTAGGGTGATACTTTTCCCTCCGGCATTGGGTCCGGAGATGACGATAATACGGTTGTTTTGTTGCAATTCAATGGATTGCGGCCATGTCTTTTCGTTCTTCCCAGTATTGGTCAAATAGAGCAGCGGATGGTAGGCATTCCTCAAAAACATCGTACGCTCTTCATTGATTTTTGGCAGTATGGCATTCATTTCGGAAGCATACTTTGCTTTTGCGGCAGTGACATCGATATGGGTCAAGAAATACTGATAGGTCTGAAATAGGGGGGCTTCAGGCCGAATATGGTTGGTCAGTGCTAACAGTATACGGCGAATCTCTTCTTTCTCCTCAAACTCTAGATTGCTAAGTTCAGTACTGTATTGCAATGTAGCTTCGGGAACAACATATACAATACTTCCCGTTTTGGAGTTGCCCATGACCGTACCTTTCACTTTACGACGGTACATGGCTTTTACGGCCAGAACCCTACGATTTTCTACGATAGATTCTTTGATATCATCCAAAAACTCTACAGACTGGTACCTAGAAAGGGCCGCCCCAAAACTTTGATTGCTTTTACCCCTTACGGAATTGATATCCATTCGAATGCGTTTTAAATCTACCGACGCATTGTCCCGTATTTCACCAAATTTGTCTATGATGCTGGCAATCTCATTGGGGATAAAGGTATTTTCCTGGATGCTTTCTACAGCGTCAAATAGCAGGGGATAGTATT
>JBHJJC010000148.1:0-33352 GCA_050042945.1 Croceivirga sp. | reverse complement strand
GTGGGCGCTATTCGAAGATACTGCCGAAACGGTTTTTTTAGGAAAACGCTTTGGCAATTTTTTCTGCGAATTGGAAGACTTTCCATCTCCCAACAATATTGAGGCTGCACGAAATGAAATGATGAGCTATGCAATGTTCCGATTGTTACGCCATCGGTTCCCCTTTACACCTGCTTTCGGTTTTGACCCGCGTGCGGCCTCAGAGGAATTCATGCGTTCAATGGGCTATGAAGTCTCGAATACGGACACCGATTACCGAGATGGGTCGCCTTCCGCCCTCGGAAACTATTTGGCTGAACAGCTGATTGCTTTTGGTAGGCAAGATGGTTCCCTTGAGGATTTCGACTATTGGAATGCGTTTTATGAACCCACCAATACGGGCTTGGTACTCTCAGCATATGATGATGTACTATTGGAAGATCCCAATCGATGGCAGCCCCTCATCTTTGAAACGTTTATCGATCAATCCGGGAATGAGATTCCGGTGAGTCCCGGTTTTTTGAGTCCCGAATGGGGGGCGGTCACCCCCTTTGCGCTCAAAAAAGAGGATTTACAAATTTTAAACAACGGTTTCAGTAGCTATGTATATAATGATCCGGGCGCACCATATGCCATTCAAGCATCTAATGAAGATGGTATCGATGATCCTTATAAATGGAACTTTGCACTCGTGGCATCTTGGTCGGCGCACCTAGATCCAAATGATGATACCCTAATCGATATCTCACCAGCGTCCATAGGCAATACTGAACTTTCAGATTTTCCTACAACCTTTGAGGAATATAAGAGCTTTTACAATTTCTTGGAGGGTGGCGATAGTGGCCAAGGCCATGCGTTGAATCCAGTAACAGGATTACCCTATGCCCCACAAATGGTTAAAAGGGCAGATTATGCTCGGGTTTTGGCAGAATTTTGGGCAGATGGCCCTGATACCGAAACCACACCAGGCCATTGGTATACTATCCTCAATTATGTAAACGACCACCCCGAAACGGTCAAAAGATAGGGCGGTACCGGTGAAGTCTTGAGTGATTTGGAATGGGACGTAAAAAGTTATCTCGCCCTGGGTGGTGCTATGCATGATGCTGCTGTCAATGCATGGGGAGTCAAGGGATATTATGATTATGTACGCCCAATTTCGGCGATTCGGTATATGGCGACCAAAGGGCAGAGTTCCAATGCCGCCCTACCGAACTATGACCCGCACGGATTACCGCTAATTCAAGGTAAAATCGAACTGATTGAAGTAGGAGATCCTCTAGCGGGAGCCCAAGGGGAGAACATTGGAAAGGTTAAAATTTATGCTTGGAAAGGCCCCGATTTTATCGATAATCCTGAGACGGACATTGCGGGAGTGGGTTGGATATTGGGGACCCATTGGTGGCCCTACCAACGCCCGACCTTTGTGACCCCGCCTTTTGCAGGTTATGTGTCCGGTCATTCCACCTTTTCAAGGGCTGCGGCCGAGGTATTGACACAGTTGACCGGAAGTGCTTTTTTTCCAGGTGGTATGGGCACCTTTGATATTGAACAAAATGAATTTCTGGTATTTGAAGAAGGTCCTTCAGAACTACTGACCTTACAATGGGCCACTTACCAGGATGCTTCAGATCAAACCAGTTTGTCAAGAATCTGGGGGGGAATACACCCCCCAATCGACGATATACCCGGAAGATAAATTGGTGATAAAATTGGTAAAGAGGCCTTTGCCCTAGCCAATAATTTTTTTAGGGGAAACGTCCCGAACAACTTTTCAGTGATTGCTATAGGAGAGACCTGTATCAACCGCAATGACGGTAGTATTAAGGTATCCGCTTCCAAGACAGGGAATTATGAGGTTGTAATGGGCGGTATGGTTTATCCCTTTGAACAAACAACCACTATAAGAAATCTTAGCCCAGGCAATTACAATATCTGTGTTAGAGATGCTACTGATCCCGCATCGGAGAACTGCTTTTCTTTATTGATTGATAGCATTGATGAACTCGATGTCGGGGCGACCATTGCATCTGCCGAATCCACTACACTCAATTTAGTCGTCAGTCAGGGCACAGCTCCCTATCTTGTTCAAATAAACGAACAATGGGTCGGAACTTATGAAAATGATGAAATTGTTTTAGCTGTAACCCCTGGGGATACCGTTTCGGTAACAAGCCAAATAGCCTGTGAAGGAACCTTTAAGATGAAAGTCCCCTTGATTTCAAACCCTGTTGCTTACCCTAATCCAACGTAGGAAACGGTGACTCTTTTATTGAATTCCCTCGAACATACAAGCATTAAGGTTTCCGTTTTTGATGCCCAAGGGAGATTGCTTAAAATTGCGCCCTTTACAATTAAAGGTCATCAATTGAACGTTTCGTTATCGGGATACCCGGCCGGAATATATTATCTAAAGATTTCACCGCTCGATAGAACGTTCAAAATTATAAAACGGTAATAAGTAAAATCCCATCCAGATACTTTGGGAGGCTAAAATACATACATTACCATATACTAGCCTTCAACAACGACTTAAATGTATTACTAAACAATATGATGACTTTTGAGTTCGTTACTTTTTATAAGAAAAGTAATTGCTTTGAATCTACAAAAGCGTTGGAAAGGAATTTTATCGATAGTTATAGTAGTACCAGGGGTATTGATAGGAGGTCTATTACTGTATGTTCGAAGCCATCAAAATCAGATCATTAAAGATGAAATTGCCCTGCTCAATGAAGCGTACAAAGGGCGTATCACTGTAGGAAATAGCGAGTTGTCGATATGGGGTAATTTTCCGTACCTCTCCATTAAGGTATATGATATAAAAATTTTTGAGACCAAGGCAGATGATGCCCCGCTTATTATGGATGTCGAAGACATTTATGTCGGTTTCAATCTTTGGGATATGGTCAGTGGAAACTATGATGTACAATCCTTATTAATAGAAGACGGTGTTTTTAATCTCGTTATTCATGAGGATAACACGACCAATATTCAAAATTCCCTGGCCACTGTTTCAGCTGACGGTAGGGAGGCTACCCATATCCATTTAAAAAAGATTCGACTCAAAAATCTCGATGTGCATACATTGGATGAAGCTACCCAAACCGATGTAGAAAAGTTTATTTATAATGGCAAAGGAGGCTTTCGTATTGAAGACAGTATCATTGCCGGGCATATCGATACGGAATTCGAATTGAACGTCATAAAGGATGGAGACACGACATTCATCCGCCAAAAACATTTTGAAATCCACACTGATTTAGTATTCAATGAAGGGACCGGCATACTCGATATTGCACCTTCTAAGGTCGTTATGGAGAACGGGGATTTTGAACTTAAGGGCACAATTGATACCAAAAACGACGTAGACCTTGACTTGGCCATTAAGGGCAGCAAACCCAATTTTGACATGCTCATTGCCTTTGCGCCCGCTGATGTGATTCCTTTTTTGGAGAAATACAACAATGCAGGGGAAATCTATTTCAATGCTACCCTAAAAGGCCCTTCAAATAAAGGGAACCGACCATCAATTGATGCCAAGTTTGGCGCTGGAAAAGCTTTTTTAGAGAATGCTGCACGTGCCAAAAAGATTGACAATATGGGCTTTCAGGGGCACTTTACCAATGGCTCAAACCGGGATGCCAGTACCATGGAATTTTCGCTTACAGATATGACTGCCTCATTGGAAAAAGGGGAGTTTAAAGGTTCTCTATTTGTGAAGAATTTTGAAGCCCCTGAAATTGATATGAAACTAAATGCCGACTTCAATCTCGATTTTATAGCTGACTTTTTAGAACTGGAACAGGTTCAGAACGCTTCCGGGAATGTTATACTTCAAATAAATTTTCACGATATCGTTGATATTGACCATCCTGAAAAGGCCCTACAGCAATTGAACCAAGCGTACTTTGCATCCCTTGACATCGAGAACCTGCATGTAGAGGCAGAAGAACTTCTTGTTCCGCTTGACTCCCTCAATGCAAGGCTAATCATGAATGGCAAAAAAGCTACACTCGAACAGTTTGATGTGGTGATGGGTAATTCGGATATTTCCATTAGTGGTTTCCTCTCCGACTTGCCGTCCATTGTACATCATACCAACACTCCCATAGAAGCCCATTTGGATATCACTTCCGATGCTTTGGATATTGCGCAATTGACAGGATTTTCGCTACAGGACACAACCCAAGTCGGGTTTGATGAACAAATCGAAAATCTCAGTCTTGGCTTCTCTTTTGCAGCTGCTGCAACAGCTTTTACGGAATCAAAGTATTTACCTAAAGGGGAATTCTACATCGATAGCCTCTATGCCGAGCTAAAACATTACCCCCACAAGCTGCATGATTTTCAGGCCAAGGTATTGCTAGATGATACCGATATGCAACTAGTGGATTTCACTGGCTATGTAGACGACAGCGATTTTCATTTCAATGGATGGGTCTATGAGTATCCCTTTTGGATGCAGCCCGAACGCAATGGGGATGTGAAGCTGGATGTTAACCTTACCTCAAAAAAGCTACGCTTAGAGGATCTGTTCACTTACAAAGGGGAAAATTATGTGCCTAAAGAGTATCGACATGAAATTTTTGATGATTTGGCCCTTCATTTTACCTCTAAAATGCATTACGTGGATTCCGCGTTGTATTCCATTGATATTGCCCTTGACAAGCTGGATACCAAGATGGAACTTCATCCGCAGCGTTTTAACGACTTTAAGGGAAACATTCATTATGAAGACGACCATATTGTTATTAATGACCTACATGGTGAGATTGGTGCTACCCATTTTAATGTGGACCTCAATTACTTTTTAGGGGAAGACCAGACCATAAAAAAACGGGATAACTATCTGGCTTTGCGTGCCGATTACATCGATTACGATGCGCTGTTCGATTTTGAGCTAAGTCCACCGCAGCCTGCAGAACGCAGTAAGTCCACTACTGAAGATGTCATAGCGCATACCGATGCCTTTAATATTTATGAACTACCGTTTACCGACATGCGATTTAAGGCGGATATCGGGCACTTTATATACCATCGACTAGACCTTCAAAACATTAAGGCGGACCTAAGAACAACACCCGACCACTATCTTTATATTGATACCCTTGCCATGGAAGCCGCAGGCGGAAGCATTCGTTTGAACGGCTATTTTAACGGTAGTGACCCACAACACATTTACATGCAGCCTAACTTGATGATGACCAATGTTGCATTGGAGAAACTGTTGTTCAAGTTTGAAAATTTCGGGCAAGATCACTTGGTATCCGAAAATCTGCAGGGTAAGCTCACCGCGCAGATCAGTGGTAAAATTCGGGTGTATCCTGATTTGGTACCTGATTTAGACCAGTCATCCATAGAAATGGATGTAAAGGTATTGGACGGAAAACTGAAGAATTATGACCCCATGTTGGCCTTATCGGATTATATGGGGGATAAAAACCTTAGAAATATTCGATTTGACACGTTGCAAAATCGATTGGCCATTGACAAAGGGAAAATCAATATTCCAACAATGACCATTGAATCGAGCCTCGGCCACATGGAATTATCAGGAACCCACGATAGCAATCAAAATATTGATTATTACCTGAGCATTCCATGGAGAACGGTGCGACAGGCCACTTGGCAAAAATTGTTTGGCACTAAAAAGGATTCTGTGGTTGACCAAGAACAGGTAGATGACATTGTAGAGGTAGACCCGAACAGAAAGACCAAGTTTCTCAATCTAAAGATACGAGGAACCATAGATGACTATAAAGTTTCGTTGGGTAAGAAAAAGAAAGAAAGTCAATGATTTCTAAGAATGTGTAGAAAACGTCGCGTAAAACTTTGAGAGGAAGTATTGTCAAGTTTTTCCTTAACCCAAACTAGCCCTTCGAAATGCCGAGGGAGTGATGCCTTCAAATTTTTTAAAGGCCGAATTAAAAGAGGAAAGACTATTAAAACCAACATCAAAAGCAATGGCCGAAATGGTATACCTATCGTTTTCCCTTTGTGCTAGCAGTTCTTTTGCAGCCTGGACGCGGTAAGCATTGATGTAATCATTAAAATTACGCTTGGCGTGCTCGTTTACCACCTTGGAGAGTTGTTGTGTACTTGTGCCCAGTAGCTTGCTGAGCTTGGCCAAGCTCAAATCCGATTGCATAAAATATTTTTCATCCACAACCAACTGTTCTAAGGCCGCTAACATGGGTTGATGTTCATTTACACTGAATACGTTGCCCGCCATATCCGTAATCCGCAATTGAAAGGCTTTAAAACTCAGGAAATACACTACCAAAGAATATAACAGCGGACCGATGACATAAGGCACCGCATCATCTAAAATATTCAACACATAAGTGATCCATAACAGCACAAAACCCCACAACAAAAGGTGCAGCCATTGAAATACCGCTTTTTGGGATTTGGTGCGTTGTCTTTTTGGATGCTCTCTTTTTACCTTCTGAAACAGGCTCCAGGCTAACCCGATATAAAAAGCTAAATGGAAATAAATAAAGAGAAGCCCACTTGAAAAGATGATGATGACCCATGCACTCTCTTCATACCATTCTCTTGAAACGAACAAGCTAGCTCCGAAAATCAAAGTAAAAGGCACTAACTCCAACCCATTCGATTTTGTGAGTTTAAATTCAGGAAGAGTCATGCTAAGCACATACCAACGCAACAACGGGCCTATCAAAAGCAACAAGGCCAAACCAATAAAAATAAACACAGGTTCTAGGTCTTGCCCAAAATTCAACAAGACCGATTTCCCGACACGAAAGGCCATAAAAACCAAAAGCCAACCCAATAGATAGTTGGGAAGGCTTTTCTTCTTCTTAAATAGCATGAGGTATAAGGCAAAGAGCAATCCATGCAAGAGGCCAGCACTGCTCAATACAACCAATAAAATATCGAATACCTTCAAGTTGTATACTTTTTACGAATGTAAGCCAATTTCAAAATTGACCATTAGCTCTGCCCTTTCTTAGCTGTAGGTTCTTTGTTTTGAGCAACTTTGATGCGATATTTTTTTGGAGTAGGCCGGCAATCGAACCAATCCAAAGAAGCGACCGAAATCCCCGCGCATGGCGGCAATGATACCGTGCTTGGCGATAAGAACCCGTTCTACTTCAAGCTTGCGTTGACGGTACAGGTTTGCTATCAACTGCTTAGCGCTACCTGACCCTTTGGTATCTTAGGTCTTTAGCTCAGTAACCGTATTCTCCTCGGCCGTTAATTTGCGATATTTAGGGGTATAGCCCATTTCTTCGATCATGGTTTCAGCCATTTTCCAGGTAGACCATGGGTTTTGCCCGGTAACGAGGTTCTTTTCGTGGCTAATATGTTCCAAATAAGTAGCTCCTTCACTAAATTTTGCCCCTTGTGCCTCCAATTCTCTTTGTAACAGAAAGGGAAAGATATCCTCTGCTTCGGGAATTAAAAACAATTCTTCGTCGTTGGTGAAACCACTGACCATTTTATCCTGTAACAAGTGTTGTCCATTATCCAATGTTACATGTACCAAAGCTGCTGGCCCATGGCATACTGCCCCTACGACCCTATTGCTCTGGTACAGTTCACGAACAAGGTTTTGAATGGCCTTGTTGGTGGGAAAATCAAACATGGCCCCTTTACCGCCAACGAAAAAAACTGCTTTGTAATCTGAAGGATTGATATGGGCGACGGGCAGCGTATGTTTTGACTTATATTGAGCTAAGCTGTCCTTTAAAAAGGCAAAGTCATAAGAACCCATATCTTCATCATCGATAATCACTTTGGGTTCACCACCTTTAGGGCTAGCAATGTCCACCTCAAAACCATTGGCTTGAAAAACATAATAGGCCCTGGAAAGTTCGGTGAGTTCATAGCCCGTTCCCTTACCACTATTGCCCATTTCAGTGGCACTGGTCACCACGGCCAAAACCTTACCACGACATGCGGGAATATTTTCATTCAGATAAGACAAATCATTTACCGTGGTTTGTTTAATAAGTTCACGTTCTTCTTTTTCAGGAATCAGGCTCATAAACCACCAGCCGAAACCAAATATCATTGCCATTAAGGTTCCTAGACAAATTAGGCTCCATTTGATAATTGGGTACTTTTTTAACATAGTTTTTGATTTTAAATGATGTGACGAAATACGCCCTATTGTATTGAAATAGCTGTCTAAATGATAATTCCGTCAGTGCAAATTATCATTTGACAAGACCGAAAGGCATGTATGCTGGCTAGGTTATAATTAGTAGCTTTATGCATCTATTTTTAATTTAATATGTCATGTTCAGTGCTTCCATACTAAGAAAGGTGGTTATACTATTAGGTGTCTTGTCTTTTAACACCATCGCTTGTAAACAAGAAAAAAAAGCTACGATGCCTGAAACCCCCGACCCTAGCGAAGCCAGTTTAAAAGCAGCGCTCACCTTTTATGCATCATTTGACAACGGAGTTGAAGCGGATTTTTCATTGGGGGATAAACGTATGTTTACGGTACCTAATAGAAAAGCCTTAGATTCCGCTAAGGTAGGATTGCACAAACCTGATATTAAAAGAGAAGAAGAAAAAGGAAGGTTCGGTGGTGGATTGGTCTTTACCGAGAGGAGCCCAGGTAATATTTATTATCCAAGTGCTCAAAATATAGCATATAACAACGAAGACTGGGGTGGTGCAGTTTCATTTTGGTTGAGTCTAGACCCTGCAACCGATTTAGAACCGGGCTACTGCGATCCCATTCAAATTACCGATGTCAGCTATAACGATGCGGCCATCTGGGTAGATTTCACAAAGGAAAATCCCCGTGATTTTCGATTGGGGGTTATTGGTGATAGAGACGTTTGGAATCCAAATCCGGAAGGACCGGATAATGAGAACCCTATTTTTAACGAGCGGCTCACGGCGGTTCAAAATCCGCCTTTTGGCAAAGACAAATGGACACATGTTCTCATTAATTTTTCCCATCTCAATACCAATCAAGGAAAGGCTTCTTTATACTTAAATGGGGAACACAAAGGTACCCGTGGGAATATTGATACTCCTTACACTTGGGATTTGTCTAAATCGAATATTTATTTAGGATTGGGATATATTGGGGGTATGGATGAACTATCTATTTTTAATAAAAATTTAACCGCCAAAGAAATTAAAACGCTTTATGCTTTAGACAATGGGGTCCATACCATTTTAGACATACATCAATGACACCTTGTAAGGGTAGATTTTTGTGTGCCCCGTAAGTCAACACGATTTACTGGAAGCCTTAATTGAATATGGTTTTCAATAGCAGTCCGTCAATAATTGTCCATTTTCTTGAAAAGAACTTAAGGGTTGGTCCAAATGTTTCATTGTGACCTGGTCCATAAGTTTTAGTACCTCCTGTTGCATGGCCATCGACCCACATATCATAAAAGTACCGCCATCTTCAAATAGTTGTACTATTTTTTCTTCTTGATCTGCCAACCTATCTTGAACATACTGCTTTTTATCATCCCTAGAAAAAACCGCATCAAAATCTTCCAGTCGATTAAAATCGTACGCTTCTTTGATATAGTGCTCGTAACATTGAAAAGATTGCTGGGTTCGTCCGCCCCAGGTCAATTGTACCATAGCACCAGTATTCTCTTTTAACATTCCCAAATAAGGCGCTATACCTGTACCATTGGCAATCATCCAAACGGCAGATGCTTCGTGTGGAAAGTGAAATTTTGTATTTTTCTCGATGGCAGCGTCAATAGTTTCTCCTTCCTTTAAATCACACAATAAAGTAGAACAAAGTCCGGATTGATGTTTTCTTACACTTAACAAAACATCACCATCTACCTTGGCGATGGAATATAATCGAGGTCGTTGTGAATCTTTGGGTAGTACATTTAATAAGTCCCCTGAATTGAATTTCACCCGTTTTTGTGGTCGAAGTCGAATTATAGCGGTATCGTCAACATTTAATTCACTATTTTCCACCACTTTGAATGGGATATATTTCAGTCTTTTTCTCTTTTCTTTTGCCAATTTTAGCTCCACTTCCAGGTTTGTGGTTTGGTTCCAAAGGGATAACCAACTTCTGAATTCTGATTTGGATTGTTCATTGATTTTCACAAGTGGTGTTATCCTTGTAAAACTCTTGTGTTTTTCCAACCAATTGTCTACATCAATGGCAAACTGACAAAAATTCGGATAAACCGTTGAACCAAATCCCAATACAGCAAATTTCATCGCTTGCGAGGGCGTTACGCTCTGTAATAACTCTTCAAAGTTCGTTGCATTTCCGGGTGCATCTCCATCTCCAAAAGAGGAAGTAAAAACGATGAGATGCTTTGCATGGGGGTACGGCTTGTAATTGTCCAAATCATCCATTGCGACCTTACACCCTTCCGAAATTAACCCATTCACAAAACCTTCAGCAAACAACTTTGTATTGCCTGTCTCAGAACCCACCAAAACAATATATTCGGCTTCCTCTATTTTAACTTTTGCGGTTGTCTCTTTGGTTGTAGTCGATTTTTTAAGAAAACGCTTGGATAGACCTGTAAACATTTTTTATTTAAAATTAAGGAGGGAATTTGAATTGTGCATCACTTTGCTATTGCTTATAGACTGATGGCTCAGTTCTATACTCGATAAATCATCAATGATTTAAAAATAAATCAATTGTAACGGCAAATGAAGGTATAATTAGTTCAATAATCGGTAATAAAAAAGAACAAATCGAACTAATATGGGAATAATTCCGGGGGTACGCCCCACTTAGGAATAGATGTTGCTATTGGGGATAATGGATTCTGATTTGAGCTACTTTTTTAATTTCCAATAGTTGTAATGCTCAAAAGCCAATAGCATTGACAATAAAAAAACCAATATTAATAATGAAATTTGAGATAGACTTCTCTCAGGATTTAAAGATTCCCCAATTACATGGGCAAAATGAGATAACGAATAGCCTATGGCTACAAGGAAAAGACTTATTCGTATCCAAGACCTCGTTCCATACATGATAAATAGCATCCAAATCATCGGTAAATGGTAATATATACTGCGAATAACGAAAACGCCAATGGGAACTTCACCGTTCGCGTCGGGCCTTTCGATATCTATACCATAAAATAGCTCCCCAACATGATAATTGAAATGTAAGACCATACCAATTAGAGTGAGCAGCCATAAAATCACAAGTCGCGTTCTAATATCCATTTTATGCGGCTTTATTAGCTAAAATACTGCAATACATATATATCATAATGATACGAAGTAAAAAATATTGAAAGAACTATTCCACATAAAGAATATTCGTTTTTGTGTCCCGTAAAGTCCTTTTTGAATTTTTCAATGTTGCCATGTTATGCATTTAAAATCACTATTCGAAAGCACTAGGCATGACATCTTTATTTAATGATATAAAGCATGTTTTGAAGTTCATTTTTGACTTAGGAAAATATTGTATTGCGTATTTTAGCAGGGAAAGATAATTGACCAAAGTTTTTGGAATGAGGATACGAATCCAGTTCGTTAAGCCCAGTTTTAAGACGATAATCGACCTTGTGGCCCATTACCTAGTGGCCATTTGGATTTTATCCATACTCTATTATATGTTGGATATTGGACATTGGCTCAATGGAAATCCTATGGTAATTTGTTCTGGACTGGCCCTTTTAATAATCCCGATACGACTTTTTGCCAATCACCTGTTACAATCACACCAACAAGATAAATATCTCAAGAAGATTCTTGATGAATTGCTGAATGACAAGTCGTAGTCCTTTTTTGAGGTATCTTAATCTTTGGCGAACAGTGATTTCGCTTATTTTGAAGACGAAGAAAACCTTTTGGTTATTTTTTTAGTTCTTCCCTAGTCGTTTTAACCATTTCGACAAGCACAGGCCTAAAATCTTGTGGGGTTTTCAATGCCGTTGGAAAGTCAACCGTAATTCTCGCTACATCATTTCCAATGACTGCAATATTCATCTGCATTCCTGTAGCATCATAATCCAGTAAGGTCACATCTTTTACATCTTTAAATTCGGTAAAGACCTTTACAATCTGAATCATTTCTTTACGATGGTCATCATTGACATGGTTGATGGCATAATCAATGAATTTCCTATTATTAAAAGTAGTGTTGGCCATATATGTGTTTAATCAACTTTTAGAGTAAATACTATGGATTTAATTTCGTTCTCTGTTGATACAAATCACTAATCCCGTTAACATCATTGGCATCCGTCCATTTTTCCATTTTCTCTTGTAGTGCTCTGAGTTCTCAAGCACCATTCTTTATATTTTATAGGAGATATAGAGTTTTGTGTTCTTCATAAATTTCTTGAGGCAAGAGCAGTATATTTTTTTCAATTCCTTGCGATACCTCTTACGAACATTTTAGTTAAGGTGCCTGTGCTTTAAGTTGCTGTAACGCCTTTTTCAGTTCCTGCAATCGAATTTGGGTATCTTTTCCAGGCAATTGGTCGGCACTGCCTCCTACCGCGAATTGTAGATAACGAATTTGTGATAGGAGCATTTGCTGTGGATAGGCGCCCTTTGCATTTTGTAATGCGCTGAGGATGGATTCTTTATGTGCCAACGCATCACTGTTTGCTTTCTCATCAGGTTTCTTTAAAACCTTGATTTCTTTTTCTAAAGATGCCTCAAATTCTCGTGCTTCCGACAAGAGGGTCATCACTTCCAACTGCATGTTTTGCTGTGTCGTTAAATCACTTTGGCTCATCCCTTGCTGTTGGGTCTTAGGATCCATAAGAATATTGAATTCCTTCTTCAATTGGTTCTCGCCATATGTCAACTGAACGGTATACCTTCCTGGAAGTGCCATGGGGCCACCTTTGAACCTCCGTTTTTTGTCTTTATGCCATGCCCCTTTGGTACGAAGGTCCCAAGCAAAACGATGCAACCCTTTTTTATCTTCCAATTTTGAATTCACCAAACGAAAGGTCGTACTCAAATCCATATTTTCTTCCTCTTCGACTGAAGTTTTAATCAGAGTACTATCAGAAACAATGCTGCTCACTACCTTACCAGTAGCATCCAAAATATCCAATTGAATGCCGGTTTCCATTTCCTTTGGTAGGTAATAATCGATGTATACCGCTGTTCTAGGGTACTCGGGAAAACTTGGGGTACTTACTTTCGGATATTGATAACGATAGGTGTGGTCCGGCGCAAAAAGCATCGGAGCATTCCCGCGATTTGTGATACCGTCTTGTCGTAAACTTGTGATATTGTCCAAAATCCAAAATCCACGCCCCATCGTGCTTAAAACCAAATCTCCCCTAAATACCTTAATATCCGTTATCGGTGTCTTTGGAAGGTTTTGTTGAAAGGATTTCCATGACATTCCATCATCAAAGGATACAAACATACCGTATTCGGTTCCTGCATAAAGCAATCCCGGTTTTACGGGGTCCTCGCGTAATACCCGAGTGGAATGGTCACTGGGAATTCCATTGGATTCAGTGCTCAAAAGTGTCCAGCTGGCGCCATAATCATTGGTTTTGTATAAATAGGGCCTGAAATCCCCCAAGAGATGCCTGTCAATGGCAATATAAGCCGTGGCAACATCATGTTGGGATGCCGCAATGGACTCTACACTGCCTCCTTTTGGTAATTTTTTTGGTGTTACGTTCTCCCATGTTTTTCCGCCATCTTTGGTCACGGAGATGACTCCATCGTTTGACCCGGTCCAAATCAATCCTTCCTGCAAGGGTGATTCCCTAATGGAGTATAATGTACTGTAATACTCCTCACCAGTAATATCACGTGTAATGGGACTTCCGGAAATCACCTGCTTATCGGCCTCAAAAGCAGTCAAATCAGGAGAAATGGTCTCCCATTCATACCCATCAGAATCCGTTTTATGCAAAAACTGTGAACCGTGGTAGACGACATCTGGATTATGTGGGGATACGTGAACAGGGGCCACTCGTTGAAAACGATATTTTAAATCTTTTGGATTATGTCCATAAATATTGGATGCCCCAACATAGTATGCCTTTTCCGTACCGGTCAACTTATTGAACACTCCAAAACGTCCTTTGCAATTGGCATAAACAATATTATGATTGCCTGGTTTGGGCACGGCGGGTCCTGTTTCACAGCCCCCGGTATTGATGATCCATGCCTTACTCGGATTTTGAACCGCGCTAGGCGGAAAACTGGGCACGGCTATCGTAGAATAATTATCCTGTTGACCCGCGTACAACCAATAAGGGTACTGGTCATCAACTTCAACCTGATACAATTCCGCTGTGGGTTGATTGAATTGGGTCGACCAGGTTTTTCCTCCATTAAAACTAACATTGGCCCCACCGTCGTTACCCTGTATCAATAGGTCAGGATTGTTCGGATTCAACCAGATATCATGATTATCTCCATGGGGAACGGATAACTCTTTCCAGGTTTTTCCGCTATCTACGGATTTCATAATGGGGTTCGCATTGGAGTACACAATATTGGGATTAGTAGGGTCAACTTCAACATTGGTATAGTAAAAAGGACGATTGACCAATCTTATATCATCGGAAATATGTTCAAACGACTTCCCTTGGTTTATCGATTTATATAGCCCTTGTTCCCCTTCTGGGGCTTCAATAATGGCATAGAGTATACTGGAATCTACTGACGAAACTGCTAAGTCAATCTTGCCAATGGTATCTTTCGGAAGGCCTTCCTCTAATTTGGTCCAGTCTTTTCCACCATTGACCGATTTGTATATACCACCTTCTTTTTTAGTACCTCCCGAAATGATGGTCCAAGGTTTTCGTACCGCCTTCCAAGCGGCCGCATAGACTACATTGGGGTTGCCTGGAAGCAATTCTAAATCGGCAAAACCTACGGTTTCTGAAATATATAGGACTTTTTCCCAGTTTTTCCCTCCATCAACAGTTTTATAAATTCCCCGTTCGGGGTTACTTTTAAACGCATTGCCAATTGCCGCTACCCAAACGATATTACTGTTGCTTGGGGCAATTTCAACCGCTCCAATCTGCCCCACATTCTTGAGCCCTATATGCTCCCATGTCTTGCCTCCATCAATGGATTTGTACATTCCTTTTCCGTTGATGACATTACTACGCAATCCATCGGAACCTGTACCAACATAGATGATATTCGGGTCATTTTGGGCTACCTGAATGGCTCCTATGGAAGGAGTGTCAAAAAAGCCATCTGAGATATTTTTCCAGGTAGTTCCGTAGTCGATGGTCTTCCATACCCCACCTCCTGAGGCCCCTAAGTAAAATGTGCCAGGTTCCATTGCGATACCCGTTACCGTTGTGACCCTACCACCACGTTCTGGGCCTACGGCCCGGTACTGTAAAGCTTCAAAATCTTGGGAATACAAAATAATGCTAAAGGTCAATATGACCACGATAAAAAGACTTGAGTAATGTATTAATTTCATCTGTTATGGGTTCTTTTCTTTTGTACTAGTATATAAATAGAATGGCTTTAGTATCCAGCGGCTTGACCGTCTTTTCGTGATTCTGAAGCACCGGAATACACCTTGTTTTCCCAATCCACACCGATGGCCTGATAGCCCCCGAACATTCCCACTCCGAAACCGATACGGTGTCCTTTCTTTCGTAATTCCCGTAACGTTTCAGGTGCAATGCCCGTTTCAAGGTAGAGCGTTCCTCCATTGGTCATTTTAGAACCAGTAGGTTGCGAACTACCCCTATGTCTCATACGCGGAGCGTCTCCTGCTTCTTGTAAATTCATTCCAAAGTCTACCAAGTTAATCACTATTTGTGCATGCCCTTGAGGCTGCACCGCACCACCCATTAACCCAAAACTCACCCAGGGTTTTCCATCTTTGGTAATGAATGCAGGGATAATGGTATGGAATGGTCGTTTGCCTGGTTCTAAGGCATTCGCATGATCCCTATCTTGAACATTGAACATCTGTCCACGATTTTGCAATACAAAGCCCAGTCCATCGGGGACCATACCCGATGCAAATTCAGAATAAATACTTTGAATAAACGAAACCATATTCCCATCTTTATCGGCTACGGTCAAATAGGTCGTATTGCCCGTCTCAATTTCCATATCGCCTGAAGGATATGTTGAGGCCGCTTTGTTCAAATCGATGAGGCTCCTTCTTTCTTTGGCATATGATTTGGACAGCAGCTCCTCCAACGGAATTTTATTGAACTCTGGATCGGCATAAAACTTGGCTCGATCTTCGTAAGCCAATTTTTTTGCTTCTGTCAATACATGAAGGTACTCATCGCTTCCAAACCCCATGGTACCTATATCATAGCCTTCTAAAATATTGAGCATTTGAAGTGCCGCAGTACCTTGACCATTAGGTGGTAGTTCCCAAACGTCATATCCTCGATAATTGACCGAAACCGGTTCAACCCAGTTTGATCTATGGTTTGCTAAATCGTCATATGATAAGAAACCGCCATGTTTTTTCATGTAGGCATCAATAGTCTTTGCAATTGAGCCTTTGTAGAAGACATCGCGCCCTTTATTGGCAATTTCCTCATAGGTGTTGGCCAAATCTAAATTTTGAAAAACCTCACCTTTAACCGGAGGCACATCTTTAGGCATATAGGTTTCGGCAAATCCTGGCTGGTCTTTAACAGCTTCATATGTACTCACCATTTCATAAGCAATTACTTCAGAAACTGGAAAACCTTCCTTGGCATAAGAAATGGCCGGTGCCAAAATATCTTTCATGTCAAGACGACCAAACTTTTCATGCAACCTAAACCAACCATCGACACAACCTGGTACGGAAACCGGTAGTGGTCCATAAAAGGGTATGTACTTCATCCCGTTTTTCCCAAAATAATCGAATGATAGTGATTGGGGTGACCGTCCGCTGCCATTGAGTCCATACAACTTTTGGTCCTTGGCCGACCAAACGATGGCAAAAACATCTCCTCCGATACCGCAACTGGCGGGTTCAACCAAACCGAGCATGGCATTGGCCGCAATAGCAGCATCCACTGCACTACCCCCCTTTTTTAAAATATCCAAAGCTACTTGTGTCGCCAAAGGTTGACTTGTAGCAGCCATGCCATTTGTTGATAGCACTTCAGATCTGGTCGTGAAGGCCTCCCCCGTCAAACGGTCTTGACCAAACAAACAAGTTACCATTACAAGTGTAGTCAAAAGGCAAGCATATATTTTCATTTTCCTCTCTTTTGGGCAAGCTTTTAGATCCGGTCCGTAATAGAACCAACTTAATAGTCTGAATAACTTAGATTGCCTAAATATAGGGAATAATGAACGTATTTATTTGAAGAAAAAGCAAAGGAATTATGGCTGTCGTGATGGGTGATTCAAAGTCAAAACCATCCCTTAAGTAAAACGCTCTTTGTACTTACTCGGACTAATTCCTTTAAATCGTTTGAACAACCTATTGAAATAAGAACGATTGGTAAAACCACAGGCCAAAAAAACCTCTGTAATATTGCAAGAAGCATCATTCATCAATTTCGTAGCGTAGTTAATCCGCTCTTCATTAATAAAATCAGTGGGTGAAATACCCATTTCTTGTTTGAACACTTTGTAAAAATGACTTTCACTCATACATGCTTTCTCACTAAGCTCTTTTATCGATAATGGAATTCGAATAATTTTACGGATATATTGTACTATAAACACCAAGCGTTTACTGCCTATGAATTCTTTATTTTCAGATTGATATGTTTTCTTGATGTTGGTCTGAAGAATCCTGACAATTAATTCTTGGACCATATTTGAGACAAAAAAATCTTTCGACGGATGATTTTCAGTGTATAGGTATACCAGTCGCTGTAAAATTTGATAAATACCATGATCGTTGGTGAAATGGAAGTTGTAGTCCATTAAATTCCATTCCTGCCCATCGATACGTGTCATGCGTTCATTCATTAATTGAATAACATAGCGCAGCCGCTCTTCGCCAATCTCCATGGCTAGGCATCTCGTCGGGTTATCTTCGCGAGCTTCTGGAAAATCAATGCTCATTAATTCATTTGCTGGCAATATCAACGACTCCCCTGGTAAAAACTCAAACGACGGTTTGTCCCTTAAATGCATTACTTTCTTTCCCTCAAACATACTGGCGAGTACAGGAGTACCGAATTGCAATTCTACCCGTTCGGCGCGAAGATGGGTTTCAAAGATGTGCATAGCCGAATCCTCCAGCTCATAAGACGTTTGGTTTTCTACCAAATCCACTAACTTTCTAGACTGATAAAAGGCGTCAGATAATCGCATAGAATGTTTAATGATTTATCAAATATTTGCAACAATATTTCATTTAATAGATAAAATATAGTCTTTTTTTATTAAATCATCAAGATTTAATAGAATTGTTCATACAAATAATAGAATTGTTCAAAGATTTTGGGAGTCTAGCGTAGTAACTTGGTAATCAGTTAATTCAACAACAATCGATAAATCTTTAATGTATGAGTGATGTAAGCACTACCGAAAAAAAGGCTTTGGTAAAGCCACAGTTCAAGAATCAATATGATAATTATATTGGTGGCAAATGGACCGCTCCTGTAAAAGGGGATTATTTTGAAAACATTTCTCCCGTAGATGGAAATAGCTTTACTAAAGTAGCCCGTTCTACGGCAGAAGATATAGAATTGGCCATTGACGCTGCATGGCAAGCGGCGCCGCAATGGAACAATAGTTCAGCAGCAGAGCGAAGTAACCTTTTGCTCAAAATTGCCGATGTCATGGAGAAAAACCTCGAGGTGTTGGCCAGGGCTGAAACGTGGGATAATGGAAAGGCACTAAGAGAGACGATGGCAGCAGATTTACCATTGGCCGTAGACCATTTTAGGTATTTTGCTGGAGTCATTCGTGCGGAAGAGGGCACTGTTAGTGAATTGGACCAAAACACGATCTCAATGAACGTAAAAGAGCCATTGGGTGTGGTAGGTCAAATTATACCATGGAATTTTCCGCTCTTGATGGCTGCTTGGAAAGTTGCCCCAGCATTGGCCGCAGGGAATTGTGTGGTTTTAAAACCTGCTGAGCAAACTCCCGTTGGCATTATGATTTTAATGGAACTGATAGAAGGCATATTGCCTGCAGGGGTTTTAAACATAGTCAATGGTTTTGGTATTGAAGCAGGAAAACCGTTGGCCTCAAGTTCTAGAATCAATAAAATTGCTTTCACAGGAGAAACCACAACTGGGCAATTGATCATGCAATACGCCTCCAAAAATATTATTCCAGTCACTTTGGAGCTTGGTGGAAAGAGCCCAAACATCTTCTTTGAGAGTATCATGGATGCCGATGATGAATTTTTTGACAAATGCCTGGAAGGTGCTGCTATGTTTGCCCTGAACCAAGGCGAGGTATGTACATGTCCATCACGGATTTTGATACAGGAAAGTATTTACGATAAATTCATCGCTCGTGTCATTGCCCGTGTGCAAGCCATTAAATTAGGGCATCCCTTAGACCCAACAACTATGATGGGCGCACAGGCCTCCAATGACCAATACGAAAAGATATTGAACTATATCGATATTGGTAAAGATGAGGGGTGTGAAGTTTTAACAGGCGGTGCCGCTGCTTACAATGAAGGATTGGAAGGAGGTTATTATATTGAACCCACCTTACTCAAAGGGAACAATAAGATGAGGGTGTTCCAAGAAGAGATTTTTGGACCCGTAGCTTGTGTTACCACCTTTAAAGATGAAGCGGAAGCACTGGAGATTGCCAACGATACCCTATACGGACTTGGTGCAGGGGTTTGGACGCGTGACACCCATCAGGCTTACCAAATTTCAAGACAGGTACAGGCCGGTCGCGTATGGGTCAATTGCTATCACCTCTATCCCGCGCATGCCCCGTTCGGTGGATACAAAAAGTCAGGTATTGGTCGGGAAACCCATAAAATGATGCTCAACCATTACCGTCAAACCAAAAATATGTTGATTTCACACGACAAAAATGCCTTAGGCTTCTTTTAGAATGGTCGCTAGGGTCTTAATATCAGATGAAGCAAAGCGGGTTATAGATTCCCTTCGGGAAGCACATGGCCCGCTCATGTTTCATCAAAGTGGTGGCTGTTGTGACGGTTCTTCTCCTATGTGTTTTCCAGAGGGAGAATTGATGCTTGATGATAATGATGTGCTTCTTGGGCGTATTCATGGTTGTGATTTCCATATGTCAAAAGACCAATTTGAATATTGGAAACACACTCAACTAACCGTAGATATTGTAAAAGGTCGAGGTTCCAGTTTTTCCCTTGAAATACCATTGGGACTGCGTTTTGTTATTAAATCCAGAATTTTTACCGAACAGGAGTTGGGGGAATTGTCCAAAACTGACAAAAAAGATAACGTTTAAAAAAGAATGAAGTAATAACACATTACAGTCGTTTTCTCCTGAAATCAAGCTAATGTAATATTCAGAACAAAATCAAAAAAGCTTAGTATTACCTATAGCACAGACATACATTTCAAAGACGCGAGGCCCTTTATCTATTTTAATGGGATATACATCAAAGCCTACTTATTCCGTGTTGGTCCGCATGTGTTATTCATTCTTAATATTTTAATCATCAAACCCTAGGTGTTTAAAAATTGTATTCTAGTTTGTCCCCCTCATTGCTTAGGGTATCCCGAAATGGATATTGCAATTCAAGAAGGTACCACCCGAAACATTATACCAATAGTATCAATAATTGGTAACACTTCCTTATTAGTGGTTTCCGGTCCCTTCATTTATCGCATTACACGTAAATTTTATGTCTTAGGCTCTTTTTTTAATTGCTAAGAGATTAACAAAGTCTATTAGCTTGTAAGTATTTTATGATGCTTGTATCTTTAGGACCTATGGCAAAAAAACTTTTTATTGCAGCATCTGGTCAGCACAAGGGTAAGACAACAAGTACGCTCGGTATAGCAGCTACCCTTAAAAAACGCGGATTTAAAGTTGGTTACTGCAAACCTGTTGGTCAAAATCATATTATTATCGGTGATGCAATGGTCGATAAAGATGTGGTACTATTTGAAAACATCTTAAATTTCAAAACAGTTCCCCATTTACACAGTCCGGTAATTATTTCTTCAGGTGTTACAAGTGAGTTTCTAGAAAACCCTGACCAATTCACATTTGAAGCTCAAATTCAAACTGCACAGAAGTATTTGGAGTCCCATCATGATATTATTGTTTTTTTAGGTACAGGCCATGCCGGGGTCGGTAGTATTGTTAATTTATCAAATGCGCAAGTAGCAAAGTTGTTGGGATGTGAAGTGATTATAGTTGTAGAAGGTGGAATTGGTAGCGCCTTCGATCAACTCAATATGAATCTTGCGCTTTTTCGAGAAATTGAGGTGCCAGTCAAAGGAGTGATAATCAACAAAGTCTTACCAGAGAAATCCAAAAAAATTGAAAGGTGCCTTACACAAATACTTACACCATTAAATATACCGATTTTAGGATTGCTTCCATATGACAGTGTTTTGAGCTATCCGCTTGTGGCTACTATTAAAAATGCCGTAGAAGGACGCGTTATACTTAATGAGCATAAGCTTTACAATCGTGTCGAAGATATTATTGCAGGCTCCTTAGCTGCAATTGATGACCTTAATTTTTTTAGAAATCTCATGCTCATTGTGAATATTGATAATCTGAAAAAGAAAATCCAAAAAATTAAAAACAAATCAGAGAAAGAAAAATTTGAATGTTCTCCTTTAAGCGGGGTTATTATTACGAGTTATACCAAGTTTAAAACGAGTCCGAGTATGGAGCATGTGAATGACCCCTATTTGATTGAAAATGAAATTCCATTATTGGTTACGGAATTGGATACATACGATACGGTACATGCCATCAGCCATTTAGAGGTAAAAATAAACCGTCGTACCCCATGGAAGGTTGCGAGGGCCATATCTCTTTTTGAAGAGAATATAGATATTCAAAAGATTTTGGAATAGCTGACTAAACTCTCCCTGATCCATATACCCTTTAGTCTCCTCTGCAATCAACGGGACATGTTTTTTGGATATTAATTTCAATGGTAATAAGACATAAATCAATACACCATACATCAAAAATTAAAGCGATTTATTTGGTGAGGAGGGCAACTTACCTCATGCAGTACGAAGTTTGAAGTTTTATTTGGGATTCTCTACAAAGAAAAGGTAAACGATTGCTGTACGTTAGGTGGTCCGTATTATTAGTAAGACTATCAGTTACCCGTAATTGAATTGAGTACTTTGATTATGGAAGTGTTTTAACGTATAATTCCTACTTGTAAATCATGGTTTGAGATTTCTAAAATTTACTTTTTAAAACAGTTATGGTGTCACCAAGAATAATTTTATGATTAACATCAGAAGTGGGTTTAAAGTAATGACCAAATAGTATCTTCTTATCCTTAAGACGATATTTTGACAACGATAGTAGGGGTTCCTCTCCCCTTCTAGCAGTTATTTGGTCAATAGTGGTTACTGTACAACGTGAACATAACTTGGTGCTTTCGAGGTCTAGCGTTCCGATTCTGACATGTTGCCATTGGTCTTCCTCATGAGCTTTTTCTCCTGTAAATACAATATTGGGGCGAAAACGGTTCATAGCAACCGAATCAGCTAATTTATCATTGAGCTGATGGAGTGATTGTTGTCCGAGAACCAAATACGGCGCGCTATCAGGGAAGTGAACTTTTGAAGGGGCGTGCTTTTTGACATATCGCACCGAATGCTGTGCCATTCTAACAAGATACACTTTAGCCCCTAACTTATTTGAGAACCAGTTTGAAATTTCTTTGGACTCTTTGAGTGCTTGAAGGTTATCTTCCCATATCTGACAATGAATTTCATCAACTGAGGCGCTTTCAAATGGAATCGTAATCGTTTCGCCTTGGAAAGACACTTCAATACCGTTAACAACAAAACGTATTTGAAAGAGTGCCATTTGAGGAAAATCCCGTTGGGTAAGGCAATCCCCAGTAGTATTTACCAACATCCAAAAACGATCATAGTGAAAACCTGTTTCCGTAGCTTGGGCACTCTCGACAGAAATACCTCCCATTGATTTTATGGGGTACACATATAGCTCGCTGACCGTAAGCATAATACATTCGTTTTGGTTTAATATTACCCACAGTTCAGATCAAATACTATTCGATACATAATGGTTATCTTAAACTCAGACGTTCAATACTTCAAAAATAGCGACTTATCATATGTTTTCTTATGTAGTGTATTGACATTAAACTTCTGATGATCTATTTATTCAGGTCGTTTTAAGTGGTCTTTTAAGTCGTTATACATGATTATTTTTAGGTTTCCAGCATGTTCTTGCAATTCGTCATGAACCGCTTTTGCATGACCTGCACCAACAATTAATACGGCGCGTTGTATTTTTTGTTCTTTTACAATAGAACTGATTGTTTTGGCCATATTACTGTTTCTTCTATCCCACTTCTGTTGTTGTGTTTGATGATCTATACCTTTAAAACCTTTATAACGTAAAGAATTTAACCGATAAAAGGCCTCTAGGGTTTTAGGTTTATTGACATACCGCCCTAAAGACTTGGTTAGAATGGCAAAGGCATTGTTCCAAGTAATTCGCCTTGTGGCCCGTTTATATGACTTTTTTGCTTCTTTACTCCCTGCTTTTTGGGCACTTTGCCATGCTGGCCAATACCCTTTATATCCTTCATGACTATCAACGCCATACACTTTTTTAAGGCCAAGTTGCCTCATCAATTGAAAGGTGAGGTCAGGATTTTGATTGCCATAGGGCTTGAATTTTTCCGTTGCCCCATGACGCACAAAATACCCATACATTCTATGGTTGGCCTGATCACCGATACTAAGATAATACTCTTGTAATTTTTTAAAGTGCTCCATGTTCAATTGAGTGCTTGGTAATTCTTCCAATCTTTTGATTTCCTTTTGGTTCAAAACATATACCTGCTTTTTGGCCAAATGGTCTTCTTTAAATTTTGAATTCCACTCCCCCATCGCCGCGGTATCTCCAGTTTTAGAATATTCTGCCATGATAAGTTCAGGGGCATAGTCCAAAATCTTCCGTAACATTGGTCTGTAGGCTCGTTTGGCAATTCCAGGCACTTGGTGCATATCGCCAACAATAAGTATCTCTTGTTGCGCAACGCAATGGGGTATTCCGATTAAAAGAAATAACACTGAAAAATGATTTACAATTCGTTTCATGATCAATAATTATTAAGATATATTCAAATTTTTGCAACTTTTTTGGAAACCATGCCACGTAATCGGTATACCTCTTAAACATGGCTGTAAACCACTTGGGAAAAGGAATTTTTTCAAGACCGGCACGTTTACAGACAAAATCATCGATTTTGCAGAACTGTCTTTTGAGGTTAGGGAGGTTTAAGTAGTTTCGCTTTTATGCAATTCGACGGGAAAAGACTAACGCTTTGGTTTTTATTGTACTATCTTGTTATTGATGTGATTCGAAGAATTTTCGAATCGGATTCCTTACTTGAGGTAATAGGCAGCCACACCACATCTAGAATTTTAATGTTGACCCTTTCCGCCGGTCTATTCCTTTACCTAATTACCATCTCTTCCTATACTGTTTTTTTTAGGAGGAAAAGCAAAGAATATTTTTTGGTGAGTATTTTTTGGGTACTGGTATTTGGCTTCATTTTGGTCACCCTGCGCTATACCACTGAAGAAGTATTATTTCGTATGGTTTTTGGTTTTGGCAATTATAAAGAAGGGGTCTCTGTACTTTATTATTACTTGGATAATTCGTACTACGTCATTCAGTATGGCGCCATAGGAATCATCTTTTATTTTTGGCAATATTCTCGTTTTAAGGATAAAAGCACCCATCAATTAGTAGTGCAAAATCAACAAATGGAACTTGACCTTTTGCGTTCGCAGACGAATCCACATTTTTTGTTCAATACCCTCAATAACATTTATGCTTTGGTTCATAACGATTCAAAAAAAGCACTTGAAGCGATTGAGCGATTGTCACAGCTGTTGCGGTATTCGCTTTACAATATAAAGGAGACGGTTCCCTTAAACGATGAGATTGTTCAGATCCGAAATTTTATTGCGTTAGAATCGATACGCCACGCTGTGGCCCCTGAAGTTGACATTCAATTGAATATCCAGAACACAACAGCACAGGTACCCCAATTTATATTATTGCCCTTTGTCGAAAATGCATTCAAACACGGTAAATTAAATAGAGAAGCCAAGCCTATCACCATTTGCATTGAAATACAAAATGGGAAGCTGGTCTACACGGTTCGAAATGAAATTCAAGAAAAGAAAAAGGACAAAATAGGTGGTTTAGGACTTGATAATCTAGAAAAAAGATTAAGGCTACTTTACCCAAACGAAGTATCGTTCTCTTGTAAGGAAGATGGCCAGGCGTTCATGGCCCAATTAAACATTCCACTAGTATGAAATGCATACTTATTGCTGACGAACCTTTAGCTGTTGGTCTTTTAGAATCGTATACCTCCAAAATTGAAAACTTAGAAGTCATTGGCACTTTTAATAATCCGTTGGAAGCACTGAACATCTTGCGCAATGAACCTATAGAAGTCATATTTCTTGATATTCAAATGCCTGAGCTCTCTGGTATTGAATTAAAAAAAATCATCAATCCAAGAATAAAAGTTATTTTCACTACGGCCTATTCGGATTATGCCTTAGATGGGTATGATTTGAACGTAGTGGATTATCTCTTAAAGCCCATAACATTTCAACGTTTTCTACAAGCTATTGAAAAACTTGGTGAAGACCGGAAGGCAGCGGCAACCGTTCTAGGAAAACCGAATGAATATCTCTTTGTCAAAACGGAATATAGACTTCAAAAAATTCGTTATGACGAAATTTTATATTTTAAAGGATTAAGTGATTATGTGATGATTCAAACGAAATCGGGCAAAATATTGACCCTCCAAAAAATGAAGGATTTTGAACGTAACCTCCCTGATAGCAGCTTTCTAAGGGTACATAAATCATACATTGTATCGTTACCGGAAATCGAATTTGTCGAGCGTAATCGAATTTGTATTCAAGGGGAATATTTACCAATTGGTGCGACCTATAAAGAAGCCTTTCTCACAAAGATTAGTGCGCAATGAGTTCTTACTGCTTTTTATTGACATTGTCAAGAATGTTTCGGGCCTTAATGGCGTAGGCCCCATTTTTAGAAAGGTTCAATACTCTTTCGCAAGAGGACTTGGCAGCAGCATAATCCTTCAATTCAAGTTGTGCCTGTGCTAAATTTATCCAAGCGTTCTCGCTATGGGGAAAACCAATCGTCGTCAGTTCCAGAAAAAACAATGCCAAATCGTTATCATTACCTAGTAGTACAAAACCTTTATTACTTAGTTCCCTTTCAAAATCAAAGAAGCTAAATGCCGGTTCTTGCACCATTCGTTTGATTTCATTTTGTGCGTAATCCATCCGTTTGCCATAAAACAGGTCACTTAAATATGCTAGGGGTTCCATGGTAAAGTTCTGGGGATTAAAACTTAGAACGGTCTCCAAAGCAGGATCTTGATTGGAAACATAGTGTTCATAAGCCATTTCAATAGGATAATGGGGTTTGATAAAGTCAGCATTCTGCCATTGGGCCTTGTCTTGCCACCATACAAAGGACAAATCAACGGGAAGCTTTGAATGGGGAAGAATCACTCTTTTATTATCTCCATAGAAATTAATGTTCTCACTTGAGGGTTCTCCCACGAACAAAACATTGGTATAATTATCGAGTTCATTGATGAGTCTTTGTGCTGCTGAAAAGGTACGTCGACCCGTGATTACAAAAAATCGCCCAGGTTGATTGATTTTCTTATTGGCAATGATTCCAGTAATAATAGGTTTGTTCAAGAAGCTATTTCCCCCACCGTTCAAACGAACATCCAAAACAAGTTTTTCAACATCATTTGTATCAATAAAATCAAATACTCGATGATAAAAATCTTTGGTGGATTCATTTTCGTCATCACGAATTCGACTATGTCGCACGTAAACGGTTTTTTTGTGGGCCAAATATTCAAAGTAGTATGTTTTATCAAAGTGCTTTAAATACAATGGAGTATTTAAGGTGTCTCGCTCATTGACCCAGTCGGTTTCTGGTCGTATCTCCCCATAATGTGTGGGCGCCCACAGGTTTTCGGTAGACTCGAATACGCGGTCAAACTGCTTTCCATCCTTCTTTAAGGTCAAGGTAAGGGTTGACTTTAGTTCTGGGATTATACCCTGAGCGTGTAATACTTCAGGAATTGGGATATGGTCTAAGCCATAGGCATCAAAAAACTGTGAATTTTCTACCGGAACAGTTGGGTATACCGCATTCACCACTTTTTTAATATTAACCCCTTCTACGGCCAATACTTCTGCACCAAGAACATTTCGATATTTCTTATGGACAGATTTAATACGAAGTCCATCTTTAAACCGATAGAGTTCAATGGGTATGGCATGAAATGGAACCGGCGAATCACTAAAGGACATTCGGGTATGCCCGTATTTGAACAATGCCACTAACCTTGAAAATCCAACAACTATTTCATGTTGTTCCAACAGTGGAATCTCATTATAAAACTGCTCAACGGTCTCATTAAAAATCAGCTTTGCTGACTTTTTTAAATAAAAAGGGGAATTTTTCATTTACGGTATGCTGAAAGAAACGAAGGTCCTCTTGCCAAGTATCCGTTGAAAGGCTTTCTTGGGAATAGCAGATAGTGCTGACCAATACGATGAGACAAACGAAGAGATTTTTCATTACAAAAGGGTTTGTTGATTATTCTGGCCACAAATTCAACATATGGGTGTTGTCTTTCAAATGGAATCAGCCGAAACGTCTGATTTATTGCCCCAATTGTAAATAGTACTGTTTTCTTACAGGATAAAAGAAAAAAATTCAACTTTTGAGATAACAATAAAATAGGCCCATAGCGTATAGTCCCCTATATTATCGAACGTTTAATAAGTTGATAGTTGTCAGTTTAAGGTTAAAAAGGTCCAAATGCTCTTCAATAGATAGAAATCATAACTGGTAAAAAACCAATGGGACTTATCTTCGTTAAAAATCCGGAATATTTATTGTTGGTGCAGCCTGATTTGAATTAAAAGCCTCGAACACTTAGTCAACGGAGTCTTTTTTCTTCAACATCACCAACTATTCAACTGCTATTCGAAATCCGTATGAATATTCCTTATCCAACAAACGATAAGCTTCAATAGGTCGCGCCTTCATGCTCCATGAATCATTACCGCCTACACCAGCTTGTGTTAAATCAATATTCAAGGTGTAGTATTCTGCATCCTTTAATTGCCAGGTAAAGTTTGATGACACCAAAGTTTCTTGGCTGAACGGCCAAACGGAAAAAGCAATTTCATCTTTGGCGATTATTTTTAGTTGCTCCCCGTTATTACCTTTAAGGGCCAACCATTCCACTCCGGTTCGATTGCCACATTCTTGCGGTTTGACATATGATTCCGTCAATGCATCGGTTTCCATGGCGTGAATACCTTTAAAAGCAGAATGGTTTCGGTCACTATAGTTTTCATGGGGGCCATTACCATAGAATCGAGTGTTAACGAATGCTTTGCTAATTCCGGTCTGCATGCCAATCCGAATCAATTCTGGCGCTTTAGGGGCTACTTTGATATTGAAATCCACATCAATAATACCATTACCATAAATATGGTAGTATTCTTCGATAGCGGCCGCATCAGGTACACTTCGGGTGATATGAACCACTATGGCATCATCTCTTTTTTCTGTACTGATACGCTCTAATTGCAACTTGCTTGCTGCTTCCGCCCAAACTTTTAACTTTTCAGGGGTTTTCCACCCCAAAGCATCATTATCAGTCGGCACACGCCAAAGATTAGGAAGCAAAGCCTCTTGTAGAACCGTTTTTCCATTATAACGTAAAGATGATAAGGCCCCCTGTTCTTTGTCAAAAATAGCTTCAAACTGATGGCTCGATATGGAAATACGCTCTTCATTTTCTTCCACTTCGACCATTTCGCTTTTGATGGGCTCAAAATCAGTAATACTATCTTGAATTATGAATTGTTCTTGGGCTAATAGATATCCTTCAGCTGCCCATTCTCTTTTTGCTGTCTCCAACATTTTGACAGTCAGTAAATAATCTTTGCCCTTTTTTAATTTAATTTTTTTGTACCCTAAATTAAATTCTCCTTCAGCGCCAGGTGCGATATTCGGACCTTTTAGAGTTCCCTCTTGAATGGTAATTCCATTTTCAACAACCTCCCAAGTGAAGTCATAAGCAGAAAGGTTTGTAAAATTGAATCGATTCTCTAAAGTAATAATACCTTTTTCAAGGTCAGATGCTTGCATGACCAAAGGTTGCAATACATATTTGCTTTCATACGTTTGTGCGCGGGTACTTCTATCTGAATTGAAAATACCGTTGAGACAGAAGTTTCCACTATTGGGGATATCACCAAAATCACCACCATAAGCAAAGTACTGCTTTCCGTTGGGTGCGGTTCGTTCGATTCCTTGATCGATCATATCCCAGATATATCCTCCAATAAGATGGTCATAAGAATAGATCATATCCCAATACTCTTTGAAATTCCCTAAAGAATTCCCCATGGCATGTGCATATTCACACATGATAATTGGTCTTTTGATGTATGGACTATTGGCCATGCCTTCAAATTGTTCGAGACTCGGATACATTCTGCTTATGACATCAACATAAGTTGGGTCTGTCGGATTTGCGTAGTACCTATCATTGGCCGCTTTATAGCCATCAGTGCCTATTCTTAGGTATTCTGGGTGGTTAGGGTCACCCTGTGCCCCTTCATAATGGATAAACCGAGTTGGGTCAAAGTCTTTTACGTAACCAGCTATCGCTGCGAAATTAGGGCCACAACCGGATTCATTGCCAAATGACCATGATATGATGGAAGGATGGTTTTTGTCACGTTCTACAGTTCTGACCATACGGTCTAGCATACTCGTAGTCCATGAAGGGTCATTTGCCAGTGCTCCTCGAACCCCGTGCGATTCAATATTGGCCTCATCCATTACATACATTCCATATTTGTCGCACAAATCATAGACATAAGGGTCGTTAGGATAATGTGAGGTACGTATTGCATTGAAATTATTTCGCTTGAGCAGAAAGATATCTTCTTGCATTTCTTCCCTAGTAACGGTCTTACCGCCGGTTGCACTATGGTCATGACGATTTACCCCTTTCAGTTTTATGGGTACGCCATTGATTAAGAGCTTTCCTGAATCACTAAAACGGACATCTCTAAAACCAACCTTTGAACTACGTACTTCAACGATATTGTTTGACGAATCTGTAAGTGTCAATACAAGAGTATATAAATAGGGGTGTTCGGCATTCCATGTGGTTACCTTGGATATTGAGGCTTCCAATAGACCAAAATAGACATTGTCGCGCTGTGGATACACTTCATTGACAATCTCATCGGCATTGATTTTTATGGATTGGTTCAAAACTGGCTTACCGACGGCATCATACAATTGTGCCGATACCGTGTAAGCTTTTGCATCCATAGTGTTAGCGATGGTCAATTCTGGTCGTATCTGAAGTTTCGCATTGGTATAGGTCGAATCTAATTGGGTACGCACAAAATAATCGTTAATAGCTATTTTGGGCTGTGCCAATAGCATCACTTCTCTATGGATGCCACTCATACGCCAATGATCTTGATCTTCGAGATAACTACCATCACTCCAACGAAATACCTGAACGGCCAAACGGTTTTTTCCCTTTTTGAGCTGGTTGGTGATATTAAATTCTGCAGGCAATCGACTATCTTGACTATACCCCACGAATTCCCCATTCAACCAACAATAGAATGCAGAACTGACTCCCCCAAAATGTAGGATAACCTCTTTATCATTCCAAGTTTCGGGAAGTTCAAATTCTTTGGTATAGGACCCAACCGGATTGTCACGGTCGATGTATGGTGGATTCGGAGAAAAAGGATATACCGTGTTGGTATAAATTGGGGTACCGTATCCTTTCATTTCCCAACATGAGGGTACTTCTATGGTCTCCCAAGATTTATCGTTAAAATTTTGCTCATGGAAGGCCATCGGGCGGTCTTGTGGTTTTTCTGAAAAATTGAAACGCCAATCGCCATTGAGTGGTAACATGTTTGATTTTTGTCTATCCCCGGTTATTGCCTCTTCCAATGTCGCAAAGGAATATGTGGTTGCCCTTGCAGGAATTTTATTGATAGCAAATACCTGTTGGTTTTCCCATAAATTACCAGTTACTAATTGTTGGGCATAGGCAATTGATTGAAACATCAAAAAACTGAAGATAAGTTGCTTTATAAATTTCATGATGATAATTTAGAATTTGATAAAATATCTATTAAAAAAGGCTACTCCCCTTTGTATTCAAACCAATTAAACTCCGCTGCATTTTTACTTTTCTTTCCATTAGCGGTAGCATACATTCCGACATATACGCCATTAAATCGCTGTGCCACCTCATCCGACACCAAAGTGTAATCTTGTGCATCACCCATTGGTTTCAGATTATCTTCATTTTCGCCATAAAAGAACTGTGCTTCTAGCTTAGTCACCTTTACGCTAAAAATGACATCTTTATTATTGTAAGGTGCCGAGGCGACGATTTCTGGTTCGAATTCTCCCTTATTTCCTTCTTGGAATGTTTTGATCAAGACAATGTTATTTGGCTCTTTTAACAATTGGTAATTATTGCCATGCCTACGATAAATGACCAAGCCCGCTTTTTCATTAGCTGCCTTTGCATGAAATGATAGCTGTGTGGTTGCGCTATAACTAACATCTCGGGTACGTTGCGCAACGTATGATGGATTGACCAACTCCGTTACTGTTTCTGGTCTCAATTCTATTTTTAGTTTACCATCTTCTATTTCATACCAATGGTATCTTGGCGTTCTTAGAAAGTTCCATTCCAAACCTAACACGTTATCTTGAAATTCTTCTCGTTCTAGAATGGATGGTACAGTGGACCAAGGCAAATCAGGGCGTTTTTGTTGTTCTAGTAGCAAGCCATAACCTGGATTAAGTATAGGAGTAACCCCACTTTCTTGTTTGGTCAGCATGACCTGGGCCTAAAATGTTTCCCGGGCCAGTGTCACATAGCCATCAGTATTTCTTTTGGCCAACATAACGCTCCACCAATCGCCATTTTGAGTTTGTACCAAGTCCGCGTGTCCTGTTTGTACTATCGGATAGGTTTTATACAGATGGCGATGTGTCATTACTGGATTCGCATGGTTTGGTCTGTAAGGTCCCCATAGATCTTTACTATTGAATACGGTCACAGCATGGTACTCGCTAGTACCTCCTTCCCCAATCAACAACAAATACTCGTCGTCAATTTTGTATAAATGTGGCCCTTCAGCCCACCGGGCATTTGACGCATGACCATGGGTCAATTGTTTTTTATCACCAAGAAGAATTCCCTTATCTGGGTCAATTTCTTGCATCCAAATTCCGTTTTTACCCGGCCAGTCACGTGGTATTCCTTCTAAAACCCCTGCGCCCGTATAGTAGCACTTGCCATCATCATCCCAAAAAAGTGAGGGGTCAATGCCCGGTGCATCAGCAATCCAAAGAGGATTACTCCACGGACCTTCAGGATTTTTAGCCGTTATGATAAAATTTCCTTTTTGGCCTACCATAGTCGTAATGATATAGAAAGTCCCCTCATGATAGCGTATGGTCGGCGCAAATATTCCTCCAGAGTTTTCTAGACCATCTTTATATTCAATTTGATCGGGACGGTGTAATCCATGCCCTATTTTTTCCCAATTCACCAAATCTTTGCTACGATGAATCGGTAACCCTGGAAACCATTCAAAACTGGAATTTATCATATAGTATGTTTCACCAACTCTACAAATAGAGGGGTCAGGGTAAAATCCGGGCAGTATCGGGTTTTTAAAATCCACGGGGTTTTGGGACAACAATTCAGTTGTAAATACCAATGCTAGGATAGTAAGTATTTTATTGAATTTCATATTATTCTAATTCTTTCCTTTCAAATCACTTAAAATATTGAAACATTGTAACACTTTTTATCTGTGGCATACATTCTTGCCTTTTTCTTTAAACTTATTTGCCACTTTAACGGTAAAAAATATCGAATTCTACCGCAGTGAGGATACTACAAATTTCGTTTGATCTACCTACTTTTATGTATATGATTTGTCCATTTCTGTATACCATATCGGTTTATTGTTTATCGGAATTATGACATACTATGCCCAATAAAACTTACAATCGGGTCGTCTAAACTTTACGAAAAAAGGAACGAATGGTTGTTGTATGAAATTTACAGCGATGTCACGCTTTTTTAAACACAGTCAATGCGAACGTTTTTAAGGACACGTTCGATGACTCTCCCTCGTCTGTAAATCCAATTTGA
>JBHJJC010000147.1:0-18455 GCA_050042945.1 Croceivirga sp. | reverse complement strand
AAAAAACTTTGCCTATGACAAGAAATACAATGAGCTATATTTCTGGTTTAAAGGCTTTTGACCAATAAGCAATATGAAGAAAAATAAATGTACCTTTCATTGGTTTAGACATAAGTAAGGGTAATAATCACGACTTCGGTCTGATTGTCCGAAAGCGTTAAAAGTTCTACAATTACAGGAAAAGATGTATTTATGCTAGCTGAGGTTATAAATCCATTACGCTGGTCAGGGAAAGTGTTGATCAATCCATTATCATTGAAATTATCAAAGACCAATTACATCAAGAAGGTGGACTAACTTTTGATTTCCAAAACATGTGACGCGCTATACAGAACGACAATAGCTCTATTGATTTTGGAACATCAGGCAATTTTAACCAGGTTGCACCAACTTTTCATGTAGTCAATCAATAATTAAGTCCTATTAAATTCCAAAAGCCTAACCAGATTATAAACAGGATGGCCATGAGATTAACCAAATAATTCAAATTCCAAAAGTCCATCTTCTTTTTTAAGACTGTTCTTATCAGCAGATAAAACGACCAAATCACCAAAGCAATAATTACGGGAGGTATAAGCAAGGACACCTTCAAAATAAATGGAACACCATACACAAAATCGTTCGGATCGGTTCTCAATAATACCAATCCCAGAGTGGTCAAAAAAAGAAGACTGAGAAAAGTAATGGTAATATTGATTTTTCCAAGAATATGCATCTGCCTTTTAATGATAAAGAATTGCCTTATCAAACATCCAAAGATGAAAATGATAAAGACCAAAACAATTGTAACAATCATCCATAAATGAAAATCTATGGTTTCAAACCATTTCAACTTGTGAAAGGATTGATTATCTGAAAAAAAATAGGAAATATCTCCATCCTCATTTTCTTTAAAAGCAACATACTTCGCTTGTTTTTCAGCAAAAAACGTCAAATTCGATATGGGTATAAGACGTTCATTATTTCCTAAAACTAAGATGCTATCATTTATCAAACCAATATCAATTTCTGGAACAATCACTATAAAAAGACCTAGTTTTTCCACTGTTGAGTTCGCGTATCGCGTATGGCGGTAAGCTCCGGAGAATGACTTTAGAGGTTTCACTACCGAACCTATCTGCGGTTTTTTGTTATCTATCGCACTATTTGAATGCTTCGGGAATATTTTATTCAATAAATTTTTTACAAATTTTTGAATAAAATGTCGATTGGTTTTGTCAGTTAAACTAGAAGCATTTATGGCAATAAACATCCCTAATTCTTTTTCTGGAATCAGAACTAAAGTACTTGCAAAACCATCTATATCGCCATCATGCTGCACTATTCTCAATCCTTTCCAGTAATCTTCGTAGAACCCATACATCCATCCATTTTGCGCTTTTTCGTAATGCTTAAACGCCGAAGTGAACATTTTTGAAACCGTAACGCTATCCAATATTATTTTACCCTCGTATTTGCCATTTTTAAGTAGCATAGAAATATAGTTACTCATTGCACTAGAAGACGCATCCAATGAAACCGCCGGATATTGAAGGGGAAAACCTTTCGAGTAAGCAAATAATACATCATCTTTTAGTGTGTAGCTTTTGGCGTAGTCCTTTTGGTAGATACTTTGTCTTTTAAAACTACTCCGATTCATTTCTAAAGGCCGTAATATATTCTGCCTAACATACTCATCAAATGTAAGTCCGGATATATCTTCAATAATAAGCCCCAACAGTGCATAACCATAATTTGAATAGGATAAAACCTCACCAGATAAGCTTATCTGTGGAGGTAACCTATCTCTTAAGAATTGAGCAAGCGGCACGAACTCCTTTTCTGTCTTTACACGATTTGCTAAATTACTTTCATCAATACCAGCAGTATGGGTCAATAAATTACATATGGTAATTGGCCTGCCATAATCATAGTCAACCTTTATTGAGGTAAGGTAATTATTGATGTCTTTATCGAGTGATAATTTTCCCTGTTCATATAATTTCATGATAGATACCCCGACAAATGTTTTCGAGATTGAAGCTACCCCGAAAAGCGTGGAATCAGAAACTGGAATTTTTTTTTCGATATCAGCCAAACCATAGCCCTTACAATGAATTATAGAATCTCCATGAACAAGGGTTATTGTAGCGCCGGGAATATGTAACGAGTCCAAAGACTTTATAAATTGCGTGTCTATCCAGTTCGTTAGCGCTGATGGCGCTTTGATTAAGTCTTGCGAAAAACAAAAGCAGTAGGTACTCAAGAACGCCACAATGAAAAGGAATATGTGTTTATTTCTCATATCTATCGATGATTATCACGACCGAGCTATGCTCCATAAAAACACAACTTCTAGTTGCACTTTCAACTACATTCAGGTCAACCAAACTTCAATTGGATAAAAACCATTTGGACAGCTGAACCAAACCAACCTTTCAGCTCTCTTTTTGTTATAGCCTGAAACAGATTTAACTCGATTGAGAAAAAATAATAGTCATTTGATTTTATTACTTCTTCACATGCCTTTGCAGGTAAAATGAAGTAGAACAAAGTGGTTGTTTATGCATATTGGAAACGGGTTTTTATTATCGGATTTTATTTTTCAGGATTAAGTTTTTGGCCATTTCCAATACTTTGTCATAACCCTTTAAAATGTCATAAACCGAGTTTCTTATCTCATAATCCGGTTGTACGCCATGGCCATCATTATCGTAGGTAACAGCCGTGGTATAGCTTACCAAACAAATTAAAATTCTACATTTCGAATGGGGCAATGTCATAAAGGTTTGAATTCCACTGATATTTGTTACAGGGTTACCTCCAGTTTCCTCTCCAATAAAAATCTCATTTTTACGATGTTCTTTTAAGATACCACAGACTTCACCGGTAGCGGAAAAAGACCAACCATCAATCAAAACATATAGATTGCCATCGAATAGATTTTCTGAAGGTTTGTGCGGTTCTGGTTCATAACCCAATTGACTTTTCATATTGTAAACGTTACCGGTCTTTTCGTTCTCAAAATTCTTTTTAAACTCCATTCTAGAAATCATATCAAATTCATAATACTCTGGATTGGGCAATTCCCGCGTATTCGCGAACACCTCTTTGTACAGATGAAATGGCGTTTTGACCAGATGTTCTAGAAGCTTAAGTTGCGGATTGACATCACCTCCTGCATTTCCACGTAAATCCAATATTAAATGCTGAATATTATTTTTGGAAATCTTCTCAAAAGATTTATCCACGAACTTTCCAAACCTCTTTCCATCTGTACTTTTCATTGCATTATTGAACAGACTTATTTTTAAATGGGCAGTGTCATCTGTAATTGTTAGATCCATTAGTTCAGGCGTTCTGCGCCACCATGGAACATATTCTACCCCAAAATTTCTTTTCAGTATGTTCTGAAATTCGTTCTCGGTGATGCCATCAACTTGAAAACGTTGTTGTTTGCCTTCTGGACTAATTATCTCAATATGATATGAATCGGATGGACCAAAAAAATGAGAATATAAAAATCGGTACTCTTCTTCGACAATTTCCTGTGGACGGGTTTTGTTATAACCATCTTTGAACCAACGGTCGACCATAAAATCAAAAAGAACCTTTGCCGATCTTCCATTTATTGTCTTTAGAACCGAACCCCCAACAATTTCAGAATGATGGGATAGATTACGTAGTACATAAATTTGCTCGTCATGGTAATATAAATCAAACGGCAGTAGTTTTGCGTCAGTAATGACAAAATCTTCCCATTTTGAAGGTGGCACCAAAATGGTGTGTCCATTTCTTATTTTATTGGAAAGAGGTGCTATGAGGCGAAAAAAATCAATACTCGTCATATCTCCGAGTATACTGTCTTTAAGACTTTCAAAAAAGTCGTCCATTTCCTTTTTATTAGTGTAGTTATAAAGGCCTGGGTGCGCTTTTTCTAGGTTTTCCTTTAAAATTTTCAGGTCTTCAAGAAGAAGACTTTTTTCTATGACAGGATTTGATAATCTGGATGCCTTTTGAGAAAAGGATTTAATGCTCAAAAAAAACATTAGGAGGATGAATACCCTCAATCGTGTTAGATATATTTTCATAGTATTATCATTTTCTTTAATAGACGTTTTCTCTATTATTCGTTTCTCCAATTTTTTCCAATGAAATTCTTAAAGTGAAAGAAATAAGCTTTGCGGTCAGTATTCTAATCTCAATCAATAAAAATCAATTGTTTAGTTGAGTAACTAACCAAAGTCTTTTGTGACGATAGAATGGGATAACCCAATAATCCATCAATCTTTCTAAAGCCAGAAGAATTCAATTGGTCTAACTCGCTAAAACTGGTACTTGAATTTCTAAATTTTTTATCCCCAATTTTGATCCATTCAATCTTACCTTTTTTAATTATTTTGAATTTTTTACTGGCTCCTATTAGGGTATCTTCTACCTTTTCACTTAAAAAAGCTTTTATTTTTTTATAATGTAAATCATCAAACAGATTGGATTCAGCGCCAGAATCAAGTCCAAATTGATAGGTCTCTCCATGAACTTCTCCATTGACTATTGGGATATGGGAATCCATTACTAACTCAACCGCTGAAGTGGAATATTGTGTTAAGTACTCTTCAATATATTCTGGGCTAATTAATAATATGATTTGATTTTCATAATCATAAAGCACATCATACCCTTTGTACAGTTCAAATCCAATCAAACCATATATTTCAACACCGTGTTCTTTTTCAATATGTGATAAATCAAGGGTTAAAACTTCTTGACCAACTAATTGTAACCCGTTGAAATCTAAGGAGTCAATTTGGATAATGTCCATGCCCGAAATCGAACCAGTAGCCGAAGCACTGTTTGATAGGGTTCGCTTATTTTTAGATTCTAAGTGATTGGAGTTAAGAATTACTTATGGTGACCCACTATCAAAAATAAAGAGTTTCTTTTCTCCTCTAAGCTTAACATCAACCCCAATCAATTAGCCTATCAGTCGAAATGGAATTTCCTTGACCTTGACTTTCTCGCTGTCAACGTCAACATCATTTTTCAGTGTCTTCACTTCTATTTTGAACAGTTCTAGTTTGTCCAATCTATTTTGTTCATCAAATATGAAAGTTGCCGTTTTATCACCCATTTTGCTGTATGAGATGGTATACATAAAAATGAGTCCGTTTCCATTTTTTTTGTTGCCAATCTCTTTCTTTGAGGTAACGGTTTCTCCTAATTGTTCAAAAAGCTGTTTCAAGACTATCTTTGCAATCGAACCTTTCTGACCAGCTATTTCAAAATTTGGAGATAAGTATTTTTCTAAATCATTGGACGATTGCGTATTAATTGATTGAATAGTGATATCTACAATTTCCCTACATTTTTGTATTTCTTGGGATAATAAAACGTGGTAAGCCGTCGTAAAGAACAGAATCATTAAGATTAATGGTTTACTATATCTTTGGTTTGAGATAGTAGTTGATTTTACTTCGTGAAACATGATTGAAAAATGGAAGAAATTGATATCGGTTTTGTTGTTGCATTTGTATTCATTATCGGATGTTATGTTATTCCTAATCCATGCTGGAAACCACTCCCGTTCCGGTGTTTGAAATATTCAATTCTGGGTTTCCCTTGTAGAAAATAGAACCACTGCCGGAGTTGGAACCATTCAATGTGCCGCTACAAAAAATTTCACAACTCCCAGAACCCGTATTTCGTACTTCCACATCTTGGATTATAAAATCGAAACCAAAGTAACTGCCCGAACCTGTATTCGTCAAATCAAGAACGGCCCCTGAACCATTCGCAGTAATACTTCCGCTACCCTGATTCGTAATTTTCAAATTGCGTAGTTGCTCAAATTCCGAAATAGTGATATTTCCTGAACCACTATTTTCAATCCCATCAATTATTGGTAAGTTAATCGTTATCAAAATTGTGATATCGTTGTAATTTCCTCTTGGCAAATCAACCTTAAGCATTCCATTTTCCACATTGGTTTTCACCAGACCTATAATATTGTCATCAGCAGTTACTCGCACACTTTGTGATGCCCCTTGCTTAATAACTAAATTGATGGAAGAACTATTGGAAATCTTTTGGAAAGAAGAAAGTTCTCTATCTTCAAAAACTATATTTCCAGAACCTGTTATGTCATCTTCGTTTGAACATGAAAAAGAAATAACAAGAGACAAGAATAAAAAACAATGAGTAATCCTAACCATATCTTATCGGTTAATCGAAAATTTCATGAAATCTAGGTAATGTCACAGAGACAAACGTCCCTTTAAAAAAAATGGGACATCTTATTTAACAGAGGTGGGTTTCCTCATCGTTTATATTTTTTTGGGGATATCTTCTATGTTACGAATACGCAATTGCCCTTTTGCGCGACAACACCATCAGGTACCCAACAAAATGAATTTTATCTATTCGTAATTATTAAGCATCCCCATCAGGATATCGGTAAAAAATCAATCGAAATGCTTTCTTTCATTTTTTAAAGCCGCTTTGATATATTCTTGAATTTGTTGCCTCAAACCCAGCTGTCGATATGGCGATAATTGAATCATCATTACATAAGCCATATTGTTTTCAAAGTCAATTTTGAAATAGGTGCCAGCGGCACCACCCCAACCATATACCTTTTCTAGGTTATCTTCATTTTCACCCTTTATAGCGAAACCTAAACCAAATCCATATTCGCCTTGGGGTAGTCTGAGTCGAGACTGAAACTCTCTTACTTCTGGCAAATGATCCATAAAAATCAATTCAATAGTCTTTTCTTTTAAAATTCGCATACCATTCAATTCTCCTTTGTTCAAGAGCATTTGACAGAACTTTAGATAATCAAATGTTGTTGAGACCTACCCTCCGCCTCCATTAATCAAGGTAACCTCATTTGTATATGGATTATCCTTTTGATCTTGCACTATGTTTAGACCTCTAGTTTCATCCCAACCGTACCCTACGGTAAAGCGTTCGATTTTGTTTTTAGGCACTTCAAAATGGGTGTCATTCATAGCTAAGGGAATGAGTATGTTCTCCCTTAAATACGTATCTAGGTCTTTATTTGAAAGCACCTCAATTAAGTATCCGCAAATATTGGTCGAATATCCATATTGCCAATCGGTTCCGGGTTCAAAAAGTAGGGGAAGCTTGCTTAGTTTGAGTACAAACTCCTTATTATTTCTAGAAGATTCTATGTTTGCGCCCGAGTATATTTGGTCAAGTTTCTGATTTTGGCTTCTTCCGTAATTAAAACCTGATGTATGCCTTAATAAGTCGATGATTTTAATCGGATTTTTAGTTTTTACCAGACCCGAATCGGTGTGCCTAAACATTTCTTCAAACTCTGGGATATACTGATAAAGTGGATCCTGTAACTTGAACTTACCCTGCTCGTATAGCTGCATCAATGCTACCGATACAATCGGTTTTGTCATTGAGAATATCCTGAAAATACTGTTTTCATCAAGGCGTATTCTTTCTTCACGATTGGCATGGCCATAACTATCAAAGTGAACTAGCTTACCCTCTTTCAGGATTGCCGTTTGTATACCCGCTAATTTTTCATCGTCAACCAGTTGGTGAAAATACTCGTTCATCATTTGCAGACTATCCGAAGATAAACCAACGGACTCCGGACGGGACATATGAACATCCAAACGTTGGCCTTGGGTAAACTGCCAAAAAGAAAGAACAACAGTTCTCAGTAACAGATGCTTTATCATTGCTCTATTTTTCAAACTAGCCCTAAAAACATCCCATTTTCTAAACTCATTGATATGACACATCATTTGGTAAAATTATTTTTACTCCCTTTTGTCAACTAACCATTTGGTTTTTTCCATATTTCGGTTGAAATCATCTATTTCTAAAAGGGTTCTCATAAAATTCTTGTAGTTCGCATGCCCCATTGACTGTGTAAAATACATTACAATGGTGTTTATCTTAGGAAACGCAATGGATGCCGTGCCACTTATCCCTGAATGACCAAAGTTTATGGTTTTCCCATTTTTCGTATTGTTGGTCTGAAAAAAATAACCATATCCGCCCCAATCATTTTTGGTATGGGTCTGAGTGGCAACAAATGCAGATGAAGAGGATAAAATTCCTTTTTTGTTCAAATAACCGGCGTCCATTATCGATTTTATGAATTTGGCATAGTCTAAAGTGGTAGACAGAATTCCAAAAGCACCCACCAAATATTTCATACCGTAAGAGGTGGAATGTTTTGAAGAATATCCTTCTACAAATCGATTGGCCTTGGTATCATAGCGATATGACTTATTTACTCTTTCAATAAACTCCCTATTATGCTGAGGATTAAAAAACGATGTATGCATCTGTAAGGGGTTAAATATTCTTTCTTTAAAGAATGTTTCTAAATCTTTACCAGTCAATTTTTCCACTAAAAAAGCGGCCACACCTGCACCTTCATCCGAATAGCGATACGATCCACTTTGGTATTGCCGACCTTTACTACCGATTTGTTTCACGGCACTTTGTAAATTATCATAATAATCCCATCGTATGGAATGGCTATCGAATAGCTCACTCAACCCACCTGTATGGGCCAATAGTTGGTGAATGGTTATTTCTTTAGCCTTTTTGGTATTCATTTCAGGTAAGTACTTCGAAACTGGATCATCTAGACTGCCTATTTTACCTTCTTCAACCAGCATTAAAATTGATGTACTCACCAAAGGCTTGGTCATCGACTTAATTCTAAAAATGGAATTCTTCTTTAAGCGTTGGTTTTCCTCCTTATCTGCCCAGCCTTTGGCCTCATGAAGTACTATAATATCATCTTTTATAATCAGTACCTCCACGCCCATTATCTCTTCATCTGCGCACCGTAATTGTAATGAGTCTAGCATGGGCTGAAACATTGTTTGCTCCCACCCCACATCATTTGGTGTGCCATAGCTAAAAGGTGAAACCTCGCTCTTCAATGCAGTCTCTTGTCCATAAAGACAACCCAGAAGACCAAATGAAAGGAGTAAAACCGTAGAGAATTTTATGTGATGTAATGCTATCTTGTGTTTCATGCTTATTCGCTTTTTTGGACTTGCAGGGTAGGATGATTCTATCAATGAGAAACCGTTAGGGCACAAATCAGGGTTTTGTTTAGTTAAAAAGTTTACTCCTAAACTGTTTTTCAATGGTCAGATACTTAACCAACCCGTGCCCCTAGGATTTCCAATTGCTCTTTAAACCTTTTTGGGCTAACAAAAAAATTGCTATCATCACATCAATCCTTTGGAAATATAATTCAACGTAAACTGCATTACTGCATCCTCTCCATTAAGCTCTTGTTGAACGGTATTCCTGACCTCAAAATCGGGAATGACCCCATGCCCGTCATTTGTACCTTCTACATTGAGCTTATAGGCAATCAATGGCATACGAATTCGCACGCCGCTATTGGGTAGATATAATATTGGCATACGGCCAGAAGTGTTCTGATAATTACTTCCACCAGCTTCTTCTCCTATGAAAATACCCCTACTACGATCTTTAAGAATACCAGCAGTTTCACCGGTAGCAGAAAAAGACCCTCCATTAATCAATATATACAGTTTTCCTTCAAACCTATCGTCTTCAGGTTCTACCGGATTTTTTGGAGGACCACCTTCCATTCGGGTAAAAATATTGTTACCCACTTCATAGATAGAATCTTTTTTATCAAGTATTAATTTTGCCAAACGATTTAGTCGTTTCACCTTGTCGTTTGGGTAATATTCTGGATTCGGCACTTTTTCCATAATGGTAAATGATTGTCGATACAATTTCACCGGTTTGTACAACAAATAGCTCAGTAGTGACAGTTGGGGTTTGGGATCTCCCCCTCCATTGTTTCGCAAGTCTAAAATGAGATGCTTTATTGTCGCAGTTTTCATTTCCGCGAAGACTTTTTTGTAAAATCGGGAATATTTTTCTCCTGTTTCGCCTTTTGTATCACTATCAAAACTCGGCACCACTAGTGTTGCTACATTACCGTTCATTTTGAAACGTATGAAATCATCATTTGACCTAAGGAACCAAGCCACTCTTTCTTTTGTATAATTCTTAGCGTGATTCGAATTGATTTTATCTTCTTTGAGTGCATCTACCTTCTTTGAGATGATTTTTTGATTGACCGGTGATTTAAGTTCAAGAATAAAGTCTTTCGGCGTTCCAATGATATCGGCATACCAATGTTCAAAGCCCAAGGCCATCAAATGCAATGGATACGTCGTATTATACCCGTCTCTCGTTATTCCGGACAAAAGATTTTCAACCACCTTCTCTGCTGTCACACCATTAATGGATAAAATTTGCGCTCCATCTATAATTGAACCATCATTTGATAAATTTTTAAGGATATACAGGCAATCTTTATCCCAATAAACTTCAAATGGAAACAACGGCACGTTGTCCACTTTATACTTCGACCATTTTTCGGAGGGTATTACCATGGTATGCCCATTCTTAATCACTTTCTGCAAGGGTGCAAGGGCACGATAAAAGTCTAAATCGTTCATTGAATCCTTAAGCGTTTGCCGTATGGCAACAAAAGCAGAATCAATTTTATTCTTTGTCGAGTACTCATACAACCCAGCATGTACGCTTTCTAGTTGAAACTTTAGGGTGTTCAAATCTGCTTCCAGCGCTTTTCTTCCCAGAGGATTTCGATAATTACTTTGGCTCCATACCAATTGAAAAAGAAGAAAAAAGAGGGTTCTAAAAAAAAATATTCTTTGATTCATCACTAGATTTCGACTTAGTGGCAAAGTAGAATATTTCGTTCGTCTGGATGTCCCAATAAAGTTATCGGGACTATTTTAAGAGGATGCTTTTTTTCTAAAATCTGTTGGAGAGATTCCCGTTTCCTTTTTAAAAGCTCTGTAGAAACTACTTTTAGAATTAAATCCTGCAGAAAAGGCAAGTCCAAGCAGTGAGTATTTTTGATATTCCTCAGATTGTAGTTTTTCCTTTACCTCTTCTACCCTACACTTGTTGACGTAATCGTAAAACGATGTATTTAGGGAATGATTAAGATAGGATGACAGCTTTTTATCTGGAACACCAATAAGTTCTGCTAGGATATTTAAGGTAAGTTCTTGCTGTAGATAAGGCTTTTCACTGGTAATGATTATGCCAAGCCGTTCTTCTATGGTCTTTACTTCTTCTAATGAAACTGTTGGATGCTTTGCGTTCTTATATCTCGGTATATCTAAAGTATGTGCCGTAAGAAAATCAGGTAAAAAAATAGATGTTTGGGACATTCCAAAAAACAATAAATACACTAATAAGAAAACGACCCCGACAATGGTGACATAACCGATTTCAAATGAGAAACCACCTTTCATAAGTTCATAAAGCGATAAAAGTGTATCTAGAATAACTATTGATAAGGTGCCATAAACCATCTGTCCTATCCAATTGTAATTTTGTAGCTCTATGGCTGAATAGTTTGACTCCATTTTTCTCTTATACTGTCCAAAAAGTATAATTGACAATAACAAGTATGCAATGAAAAATAAGTCTTTTACCAATGTGAAATTTTGGGTGCCTACCAAAAATATGAGATAACCAAAACTGTATCCCGAAACCCCGAGTGTTAGTGTCAATGGAATTGAAACGGCAAATAGGTAAACGAAATAAGGCAAAAGATGTAACCAATTTCGGCGCCAAAAATTTTTGCCTTTATGAAAAATAGATTTTATGTAGAGAAAAATCAGCGGACCGATTAAAAATCTTGAGCCGTCTTCAAAAACAAAACTGATAAGGTACGGCAACTCAAGCTTATGGAGGTGCGCATAAAAGTTAATCAAGAGAATTAATGAAAGTATAAACACCATGGCCAAAAGCCTGAATGGAAGTTCCCATTTGGCTTTTTTTAATAACCTAATGATTACAAAACCGTTCAATACAATTCCTGCAACCAAAATGAAATCTAGGGCAAGTTTCAAGTCAATGAATGATTTCAATAAAAATAAAGGTATTGATTGGCTTTTTAGGTACTTCGGTTTAAAAATAAAAACAGTAAAAAAGTCCTATTCCAATATTCCTGAAAAGCGTTTGTTTTTGACTAACAAATGGGTTTACAAAATACCCGTATTAATCATGATATCCCCATTAAAAGTTTTGAAAACCATTTCCGGCTCCCTGTTATTTATAAATCATTGGTTCTACCTTAACATAATACTTTCTAGAACAATTGTTTGAGTCGACCTGTAATTCGCCATATCAGAATCGGTACAAATAACACACATTTCTAATTTTGCCGTTACATTGGTTTTCAAAGATGCCGAAAAAACAGCCTCAACATCTCCATTGAACTACTAAAGGCCCTATCCCCGAAGCTCAAAAATTCAAGTGAAACTTACCTTTGGCCCACCATTCGTGGTGTTGGCCAAAACGCAACAAGGATTAAAAGACAAATATGCTTTCATAAAAACATATCTTCTCAAAGCATTTCTTGTTAAAATTCCAATCGATAATTTAAAAAAGGAATCAATTCCAATTGAAAACTGGTCTCTAGTTGACCTGTATTCCCGTTGTAAAAAGGTTGGTCTATATTCAAGCGATTGGTCAGGTTTTGAACATCCAACGAAATTCGATGTGCCACTTTTGGGCGATTAAGTTGATAATACATACTGGCATCAATTCTAAAATACGCGTCCAGGGCAATTGTGTTTCTCAACTGTTCATTCAGCACAATCTCACCAGTTTGATCAAAAATTTCCTGATTGATTGGGGTGGCTTTCTTTCCTCCGTTTAAAAGTGTTTTTGCGTTAAGACCAATGGTATTGTTACGCTTTTTACCAACGGTGAACTCTTTGCCCCCAACTACATTAAAGGTATAATTATAATTAAAAGCACTGTCATACCAATTTCCATCAGCAGCTTTGTACTTGGTATCGTATAATGATGCGGTAGTTAAAAAATAATATTGGTTTGAAAAGAATTTTTCCAAAGTACACTCCAGTCCGTAATTCCTTCCGACACCCGTGTCAGTTAACGGCGCATCCAAAAAGGATCCGTTGACGTAAGATTCTGTAAAATTGGTATTATCAACAACGGCTACTTTATTTAAATCCTGATAGTATAGTTCCACTTTGAGATGCCCGTTTTTAATAATCCTCCAATCATATCCTAAAATAAAATGAGTGGCTTGCATTAAATCGACTTCGGTATTCGGGGTAGTATTTCCTGCGCGTATAAAATATTGATTTAACGGCATCCTTCGTGAGTGAATACCGACTCCTGCACTTATCGTATGCTTCGGATGCACCTTCCATTCCATTCCCAAACGTGGTTCGACCACTACATCTTCATTTACTGAAAAATAGGTGCCGTGAAGCCCGAAAATTGTTGAAAAATTTGTGTTAAATCGATATTTTGCCTGTAGATAGGCTTGCCCCATTTTTCCACTACCCTTTTCATCAACAAGTTCATTGGTTTGGCCATTTTGCGTTGCAGTAGTCAAAACGTCATAATTTAAGAAGCTCCCTATCATACCCGCATTAATGGTTGTCTTTGCATTGAACTTTTTGGTGTAGTCCACACTTGCTCGAAATGCATTATTACGTAAGATATCGCTGCTGCCAAATTCCTCATCATTAAAACTATTACCTTCTCTGAAAATAAATTCACTTGCGTTTCCCGAATAAGAAAGCCTCATTGCAACCTTGTCATTGTTTTTAAAAAAATGGGAAAGTGTTGCGCCACCCATGTAGGTTTTTGAAGTAAAAATTTGTTCGCTAAAAAAATCACCAATTATTACCGGGTCTTCGGCTTCATCACTGATACCACCAATTCCCCATAACGAAAGATTGGTTTTCTCTCCTAGCGGAAAGTTGAGCTTTACAGACATATCTTGATAGGTCGGGGTACCATTTGGCGTGACATCTACAATTTCATTTAAAATAGCAATGGTGGAATACCTATAATTAATTAAATATGAACACTTATAGGCCTTACTAAATGGGCCTTCCGCCGTTAAATCGGTACCAAGCACACCAAATTGAAACGCATATTCACCTTTTTCGTTGTTCCCATTTCTTAAATTGATATCAAAAACCCCTGAAAGGGCATTACCATAAGCCGCAGGAAAGGCGCCGGTAAAGAAATCTGATTTCCCTAAAAGGTTACTGCTTATCAAACTCACATTGCCCGGTGAGTAACCTTCTTCAGAAAAATGATTGGGTTCTGGAACCTCAATCCCCTCAATGCGCCACAATAGTTGATTGGGTGCGTTTCCGCGAATGATAATTTCATTACTGGTGTCATCTGAGTTGGTGACCCCTGCAAAAGCTAGTGCCAAACGCCCTGGGTCACTTACACTAGCGGGGAACCGTTTGGTTTCTTCAACACTGAACGAACGTGCGCTTACTGTAGCTAATTTATTATTGGGATTTATATTGTCGGTTGGGGCTACAAGTACTACCTCATCCAATTGATTCAACGATTCCGTTAGACTTATGGTAAGTTCCACCTCTTTGGCCGATCCGACCAAAACTTCAGAGACGATAAAATCTTCATAACCTAAATACGTAAACTGCAATGAAGCGCGACCTACGGGCACTCCTTCAATCTTAAAATAACCTGCTTCATCGGTGATGGTGCCCTGCGGTGTATTGACGTTCATTAAAATCACATTGGCCCCTATTAGTGCGGCACCTGTATCAGCATCCACTACCTTACCTTTTATGGTCTGAGTTAACGTTTGCGAAAAGATAAAGGGGCAACAAAACAGGAAAATAATGATGAAGTGGTATGGTTTACGCTGCATTGATTTGATTGCGGTCTTTGTTGCCAATTATTAAAGTTTACCTATACTATTGAAGTCTACCAATCTTTTAAAAAGTTGCGTTTTACTATCCGAAAATAGGTCTTTCATCTAAAATCTCATGTTTTCCAAGTGTGGAAGCTACTAATTAAATAGCCATATTACGTCCCACTAGATATATTGGGACTTAAAAATCAATATCTATTTGGCTTCTTTTAGAAACTCTAGCAATTGTACTATTGATTGGTTTTAACCGTAATATCTGAAATAAAAAAGTTTTAGTACCAATGACATCATTGAAATAACACCTGAATCCCTTATAAAAGATTGCCTATAAACAATATATATCATGAGTGGCCCTAGATAGGTTGATATGAAATAGACTTATTTTAGAGCAGACATTGCAATAAAAAAGGCCACAACAAAAATGTTGGGGCCTTTTTGTACCATAAATTTAATCTTCTTTCTAGTGTTTTTACTGGGATAGTTTTGAAATTAAGTTTACAAATTCAGAATACGAATCGGTTTTAGAATTAAACCCGTCAAAATCTGCACATCTCACAGCAACAATGTTGTGTTTGGGAATAATCACCAGATAATTTCCTCGATAACCTTCAGCATAATACGCTTTAATGGCATCCCCGTATATCTTCTTACTCCACTTTAAGTCACCCGACAAATTTGCGTTTAGGGTTTCAATCCAACTTTCTCCCAGTACTTCTTTCAACGCGTTGTAAAAAGCAACTTTGGATTCGAATAACACACCTTTGATCAACTCCATTTTGTTCATAAAACTTTCCGAAATTTTCGCTTCTTTCCATGATTCCCATATTTCGTCATCAATAATTCTTCTCTCATATTCTGGTAACCTCCACCAAAGCAATCCCCAAATTGGTGTAAAATCCTGACTTTGTTTTAAGGACTCGTTAATCCAATCTTCACTGATAATTCGCTCTCCATTATAAATTCCTTTATTTAAAAGCAATTCACCAAACTTTATGAAATCTGATGGTTTTATTACAAATGCCCCATGAACTGTTGGATTACCGGATTTATCCTTTATCCAGCTATATTCTTTAATATTCATCGGGTTAAAAAAGTTAATTTCGAAAAAGGAATCAAATGATTTGCCAGATAGTTTCTGTATAATTCCACCTAACAAGGCCACGGCCTTATTATTATAATTCACTTTCTCCCCTGGTATATCCGATAATTCGGCCGCTAAAGCCAACTCTATGATATTTTCAATCTTATACTCCGGTGGTGGCTCTAGTTCTAGACTGGCATTGGGATAGTTTTGAATTCCAGAGGTGTGATTTAGAAGCATGCGCACCGTAACCTCCTTTTTCTTTCCTTGTTTCCATTGTGGATAAATAGTGTAAATGGGTTGATTAAGGGAATCCAGTAATTTATCATCAATTAACTTTCCAATGGCGAGACTTACTAGCGATTTTCCTGCTGATGCAATATACATAGGAGCTTGTTCTTTTCCATAATACTCTTCATAGATGGTTGTACCATCTTTCCGAATAATCAAAGCATCCGAATGGGTCTCCAAGGCCCTCGCCTTTATGTGATTTAGTATGGAATCTTGCACCTTTACTTCCTGGGAACATACCACAAGTGAAATCTGCACGAAAAAAAGACAGATAATTGTTTTTCGTGCAGATTTTAAAATACATATCAACTTGGTACAATTCAAGTAGAATCTCTGATTCCTATAACGGGAAATCATCATTTAGACTTAATCATAATATCCCCATTAAAAGTCTTGAACAACATTTCAGGGCCCCCACCATTTATGCTTCCTTTGACCCATTGCTCCACTTTTACGCGATACTTTCCGGAGGAATTATTTTTATCAACCTGCGGCTCATTTTTAGAAATGGCCATATCGAAATCGGTATATACATCACCCATATCGGATTTCGCTTTTACATTAGCCTTCAATGAGGGTGGAAAAATAACTTCAACATCACCGTTGAAGCTGCTAAAAGCCATATCCTTGCCAGTTAAAATTGAATTGAAACTAACCTTTAGCTCTCCATTCGTAGTATTTGCCAAAACCGAACCACTAACTGATTCTAAAGTAATATGGCCATTTACATTACTAATTTCCATTTCACCGTTGACTCCCTCCACTGAAATATCACCATTATTAACAGTTTCCAGCTTTAAAGAAAAGTCTTTAGGAACCTTGATGTTCAAATCTGTTTTTCTATTCCAGAGTTCATTTTGAATCTGAACGACATTGTCATCCTCTTCGGCACCAATATTCAAGCTTGCGGTCGAAATCTTTTTCATCCCCCCTCTACTACCTGAATCTCTGTCTTTGCAGCTGTCACATTCGCCGTGCCCTTCACTTACCGTAGCCTTAACTATAACTTCTGCCCCCTCGTAGGCTTCAACTGAAATAGAACCCGATAACTGATTTACTATTAATTTGCCAGGGCTTCCTGGATTGCTCAAGGGAACCGAAAACAAATCAATCTCTTTTTCTTGAGCTAAGGCAATACCGGCCATTAAAAAACAAAATAAGAATACGATATTATACTTTTTCATAACTGTTATATTTTTTTGATGAATACATTTCCATTTAACGTTTCAAAATCTAATTGAAGCCCTCCGCCTCCTATTTGGACAACTGGAGTAGATTGGTATTTGAATTTTCCTTTGCGTTTTTCACTATTCTCTTTTTGGGTCCTTACAAATTGCTTTGCTATATCAAAATCCGTAAACAATTCCCCGTTCATTGTTTTAAATGAAACATCTGCACTCAACGCATTTTGGTAGACAATATTGATATCGCCATTCAATGAATAGTACTTTGAATCTTCTGCGGGATTACTGGCATAGGATACGTTTACTTCGCCGTTGATACAATGTAGATTGGTCTTGCCTTCAACATTTTTTAGGTCTATGCCCCCATTGACATTATTCACTTTAATAAAATTTCCACTGGTATTGGCTATGTAAATATCACCTTCATTGACAGTACCAATATTGAGGTTAACACCTTTTGGTACCTTGACAGTAAAGCTCAATTTGTGCCTGTAAACGGGTTCTTCATAATTATTGCACCAATTGAACCGTAATCCCTTTTCATTGTATTCGATATAAGGGGCATCTGGATGTACCACAAACCGATTCTCGAGTTCAACAACTTTCAGTTGAAGCTCTTCCTTGCCCAAATCCAAATCTTTTTGATTATCTGCCTCAATCTGTTTTTTGACTTCAATTTGAATACTATTACCGGAATATCCTTCTATTGAAACTGGCCCAAAAACATTTTGCAATACAAGGGTATTCGCATTGCTTTTCGTTGTAAAAGTCAGTTGTTTGTTTATGGTTTCCCTAAAAACCTTTTCTTGGGCCAAGCCCGAACAACATGTGACAAAAAGGGTCACTGTAATTAAACTAAATTGTTTCATGATTTGAAATTTTGCCTACCACAATGGTAGACCGTTCGTAATTTGATTTTGTTCCGAAGGAACTGATGAATAAATTGTTTGAGTATTATATTATTGATTCTATGGTTTTCTCGATTTTCTTCTTGACGGTAGTATCCAACTCTGGCTTTTTCAATAACTGTTTAAATAGTTCTATGGATCTTTTTTCCTCAAGTGCCAACATGAGATTGGCCAAAGTCACCTGAATTATTGGAGATTCTTGATTCGGTATGGATTGAATCAACCCTTGCCTCACT
>JBHJJC010000146.1:0-23076 GCA_050042945.1 Croceivirga sp. | reverse complement strand
TACCATTTTTGATAGAAGGCCTGATATACGGACCATTACTTTTTCCGGTCGATCTATTAATCTCGCGATGAGCACCCGTGGTTGGAGGGCTTTGGCCGATGTAGGTTTGGAAGACGAAGTGAAAAAAATTGCAATTCCCTTGTACCAGAGGGCTATGCACGTGAACGATACCCCAGTTTATTATCAAAAATACGGTAAGGAAAATGAGGCGATTTGGTCGATTTCAAGAGGAAACCTCAATCGCAAAATGATTGATTTGGCCGAAAGTTTTAATGTCGATTTTCGATTCAATGAAAAGGTTTGGGATATTGATTTGCCGGAAGCTAAAATTTACACGGGCGAAACCGAAAAAGGGGTTTGGCAAGAATACGATTTTGATATGGTCTTTGGTTGTGATGGTGCTTTTTCACGAATTCGTCATAAAATGCAACGTCGAAGTCGATTTGACTACTCTCAAGACTTCATTGATGTTGGTTATAAAGAATTGACTATACCTCCAAATGAAGATGGCACACATAAGCTGGATAAGAATTCATTTCATATATGGCCAAGGGGCAATTTCATGCTCATTGCGATGCCCAATACCGATGGAAGTTTTACCTGTACTTTATTTATGCCATTTGAGGGTGAGGTCTCCTTTGAGAAGATAAGTTCAGAAAAAGAGGCAAAAGTATTTTTCAAAACCTATTTTCCTAACGTTCACAAAGAGATTGAAGACTTGACCAAAAGTTTTATGGAAAATCCAACGAGTGCCATGGTTACTATGAAGTGCTATCCATGGACGTATTGGAACAAAGTTGCTTTGGTTGGTGATTCGGCACACGCCGTTGTGCCTTTTTATGGGCAGGGTATGAATGCTGGTTTTGAGGATATCACCGAACTAAATCATCTTATACATCAATTTGGTGATGACTGGGATACTATTTTTGATATGTATCAAAAGAGTCGAAATCCAAATGCGGATGCCATTGCTGAGTTGAGCTATCGCAATTTTATCGAGATGAGCAGTAAGACGGCAGACCCTATTTTTTTATTACAAAAACGAATTGAAAAACACTACGCAGCAAAGTATCCTGATAAATGGATTCCGGTCTATAGTCGTGTAACATTCTCCAACCGTTCGTATGCAGAAGCATTGTCCATAGGAGACAATCAAGAAGAGATTATGAGGCAGGTTATGGCCATGCCTAATATTGAAGAAATTTGGGATTCCAAAGAAGTGGAAGAAAAAATCACCTCGTTGTTGGAGCGTTAAGGGGATTTTCGTTTTTTTCTTTTTATTTCGGCTTTTCGCATTGGCATACCATCTATCAATTGAAAAATTTCAAATGGGTCGACGGGGTATTCCTGTTGCATTTTAAGCGTGCCATCTTTGCCAATCAAAATAAGACCTGAAAAGTTATCTGAAAGGTTAAATTTAGATTGATAATAAAACCGCTCATTTTCAGAGGGAACCTCTATGTGAATATCCCTTTCATTAAGTTCTGATTGAATCGATTTTAATAGCTCAAACTGCTTATACCTATCCTCTTTGTCAACACCTGTTTCAAAAAGAACAAGTATTCTATTTTTCCATAAATGGTCATCAAGGTTTTGAGCCTGCATATAGAATGGGCTAAGACAGAAAAATATTGTTACAATTGTTATCCAGATGTTTTTTGGGGTAGTCATTATATTATTCCTTCATGGTGTGGTAGACGTTCTGTACATCGTCGTCTTCCTCAATTTTTTCCAAGAGTTTTTCGACATCGGCTACCTTTTCTTCATCGAGCTCTTTTGTTACCTGTGGAATGCGTTCAAAGCCAGAGGAAAGGATTTCGATTTCACGTGCTTCCAATTCTTTTTGAATATCACCAAAGCTTTCGAAAGGGGCATATATTAGAATACCATCCTCATCGACGAATACTTCTTCTGCGCCGAAATCAATCATTTCCAGTTCCAGTTCTTCAGCATCGATATCTTCTGCAGGAATACGAAAATTACAGGTATGGTCGAACATGAATTCTACAGAACCTGAGGTGCCCAGGCTTCCATTACATTTGTTGAAATAGCTTCTAATGTTTGCAACGGTTCGGGTATTATTGTCAGTGGCCGTTTCAATCAATATGGCAATACCATGCGGTGCATAACCCTCAAAAAGCACCTCTTTGTATTCTCCCTGCGATTTGTCAGAAGCTCTTTTTATAGCCCTTTCAATATTGTCTTTAGGCATATTGACCGACTTGGCATTTTGAATTACCGCACGTAGTCTAGAATTCGCATCAGGATCTGGGCCGCCCTCCTTTACGGCCATGACAATGTCTTTTCCTATGCGCGTAAAAGCCTTGGACATGGCCGCCCAGCGTTTCATCTTTCGCGCCTTTCTGAACTCAAAAGCTCTTCCCATTCCTTATAAATTTTAGGATTTCAAATGTAGCAAAAACCGAACTTTAATGATAGGCGCTAGGTGATGTTCTTTACGATTTGGTCAATGGTCTTTGCCAGTTTGATATCTTTTGTAGTAATGCCATCTGCATCATGGGTATTAAGTCTAACGGTAATGGAATTATATACATTTTCCCAATTGGGATGGTGTTGTTGCGCTTCTGCTTCAAAAGCAACGCGTGTCATAAATGCAAAGGCTTCCTTAAAGTCTCCAAATCGAAAGGATTTGACGATAAAACCGCTTTGTAAATTCCATCCATTCAAATGTTCAAGTGCGGTTGCAATCTGTTGTTCGTCTAATTTTTCCATGGAATAAATGTAAGAAAATCACTCTATAGTGAAGTGATGGTCGATAACTTCTTGGTACGAAAACCTTAGGTTTTTTGGAAGTTTGTTCGATTTTGGCAAAGCAGCCAAATAACGGTCATCATTGGTTGTAAACACTTTTTTGAGAAGGGGGTGGTAATTGCCCAAGCGTTTAATGATTTCTTTTACAAATTCTTCATGATGTATCAAGTCGATACTACCTAAATGGAAAATACCTTTTTTATTTCTATTAATGAGATAATGTATTTGTTGGGTCAAGCGATCATCCGTTGTGACGTTGATAATAAGATTAGGGAAGACCTCTACAGGTTCGTTGGCATCCAAAAGGGTTTTGATTTCTTTCAATCGGGGTGACGTATTGCCAAACACCATAGGAACACGAAGAATCCCGATTTTTTCTTCGGGCATCCTTAACATCATATTCTCAATTCTGATTTTAAGTTTTCCATAAATGCTCTCTGAAAGTGTCTTGTCAAATTCGTATGAGGGGTACTTACTGTAGGCATCGAAAACATTGGCTGATGATAAAAAATAGAGGCAGCAATTTTTTTTTGATAGATACTCCATCAAATGAAGGTGCGCTTGAATCTGTCCGGAAAAATTACCGCGGAGCGATGAGATAACAATATCGGGTTGCACCTTTTCAAGCACCTCAAAAATATCATCTTCATCAAGGTCATATTTCAAGTATTGTCCGTTACCTTCAAAAAAGGAATTGCTAAAGTACGTACCATAGGTATCAAAATAGTTACAGAGTTCCTTGTAAATGGCACCTCCTATAAATCCACTCGCTCCAAGAATAAGTATCTTCTTTTTTTTCAAAATATCGATAAGCCGGTTTTAGTGGTCTGTTCTCCTTGGTATTTGCACCTCATCTGTTTCCCCTTTTTGTAAAAACTGTGCGATTATGAAACCATACAACACTTTTTAGCGCTTTTGTATCGTACTATTATTATTTGTATAGCACTTATAAAAGTACTTCACAGTTTACTTAGGAACCTTTATAAAATGGCGGTGTTACAACAGTGGCCGGAACTTGGTTTTTACGGATTTGAACATGTATTTTACTCCCCTCTGTAGCAAAAATTGGGGGTACGTAGCCCAAACCTATTCCTTTGCCCAGTGAAGGTGACATTGTACCCGAGGTGACTTCTCCTATCTTGTTTCCTTGTGAGTCAACGATATCGTATCCATTTCTCGGAATACCTTTTTCATCCAATTCAAAACCAATCAACTTTCGCTTCGATGTCTTTCTTTTTTCATCTTGCAAGGCTTCGGAATTCACAAAATCTTTGGTGAATTTAGTAACCCACCCTAAGCCTGCTTCAAATGGTGAAGTAGTGTCATCAATGTCGTTGCCATAAAGGCAATACCCCATTTCAAGGCGTAATGTATCTTAGCGGCTAAGCCAATCGGTTTGATTCCGTATTCAGCCCCCGCTTCAAATACTTTGTCCCATACTTGTCGTACCTCTGCGTTTTTACAATAAATTTCGAAACCACCTGAGCCAGTATACCCTGTGGCAGATATAATAATTTGCTCTATTCCTGCAAAATCCCTTACCACAAAATTGTAGAATTTTATTGCCGATAAATCATGTGATGACAATTGCTGCATGGCCTCTACAGCCTTTGGGCCCTGAATGGCCAAAAGAGAGTACTCATCAGATAGGTTGCGCATTTCAGCACCAATTTCTTTATTGTAGTTTGAAATATGTGCCCAGTCTTTTTCAATATTCGATGCATTCACCACAAGAAGATAGGTTTCATCTTTAATTCTATAGACAATCAAATCGTCTACGATTCCACCATTTTCATTGGGTAAACAGCTGTACTGTGCTTTGCCTACGGTCAGCTTTGAAGCGTCGTTTGAACTTACTTTTTGAATCAAATCTAAGGCCTTTGACCCTTCAATCAAAAATTCACCCATATGTGAAACATCGAATACGCCAACGCCCGAGCGTACCGTTTCATGTTCAACATTGACCCCTTCATATGATACGGGCATATTATATCCTGCAAAAGGAACCATTTTAGCCCCTAGGGCCTTATGGATTTCGGTAAGTGCCGTAGCCTTCATTTAAATCGATTTTGAAGGTGCAAAAATATCGAATTATAACGGGGAATTCTCTGTTTGTCAATGTCCTTTTTGTAAACCTATGATGTCGTTATTAAGAAATCCTTCAATTCTGCGTAGGTTCTTATGAAAGATGATTTTTTGGTCTTGTCCATTACTTTTTGAATTTGAGGTGGAATTTCAAGATTGATATCAAGCGTTTCTTTAACAACAGGTAAAAATTTAATAGGATGTGCGGTTTCTAAAAAGATGCCAAAGGTATTGGAATTTGTTTCTTGGTATTGTTTTAGCCCCAAATATCCAACAGCGCCATGGGGGTCAAGTACATATTTTGTACGTTGATAAACGCTTTGCATTGCTTCTTTTGTGGCTTCATCTGAAAAGGAATAGGATGAAAAAAAAGTTTTCAACTGCTCAAAATCATTGTTAAACAATTGTTGAATGCGGATAAAATTACTAGGGTCTCCCACGTCCATTGCATTTGAAATCGTAGCTATTGAAGGTTTTGGTTCATATCGCCCTTGATTCATAAAATTGGGTACTACATCATTCACATTCGTACTTGCTATAAAATGTTTTGTAGGCATACCCAATCGGTGTGCAACCAACCCTGCACAGATGTTTCCAAAGTTTCCCGACGGTACGGAGAAAACAATTTCTTTGCCATACCGTTTACTCTGTTTATAGGCAAAGAGATAATAGAAGAGCTGTGGTAACCATCGGGCCACATTGATACTGTTGGCTGAGGTCAGTTTTCTTTTAGTAGTAATAGCATCATCTAGAAATGCCGTTTTGACCATTCGCTGGCAATCGTCAAAAGTGCCTTCTACCTCAAGGGCAATTATATTTTGACCGTGTGTGGTTAATTGTTTTTCCTGTATTTCACTCACTTTGCCGCTCGGATAAAGTATGATTACTTCAACCCCTTCCACCCCTAAAAAACCATTGGCTACAGCACCACCGGTATCACCAGAGGTAGCTACCAATACGGTAACCTTCTTGTTCTTTCTTTCAGAAAAATATCCAAGACAATTAGCCATGAATCGGGCCCCGACATCTTTAAAAGCCATAGTAGGGCCATGAAATAGTTCTAAGGTCGAGACATTATCTTCTATGATTACCAAAGGGAAGTCAAAATCGAGGATGTTGGCAACAATTTCCTCTAGTTTCTCCTTTGGGATATCCCTATCAACAAATTGATGTATTGCCCGGAATGCAATTTCGTGACGGGTCAATATTTCAATTTCGTCAAAAAAGGTTTTGGGAAGAGGTCTAATTTCTTCTGGGAAATAGAGTCCTCGGTCCGGGGCAATACCTCGAATTACTGCCTCGCGAAAAGTGGTTTTATGTGCTGAATTATTCAAGCTATAATATTCCATAGGTTTACATGGCTTTTACCCCAGATGCACCGATAGGGGATATGTGTATGTCGAAATCAATTTTGGTTTTTGCATATACCCTTTTCATGGCCTCTGCTACTTGATGGGCTGTTTTTTTATCTTTTGATAACGCAAAAACGGAGGGGCCTGAGCCAGAGATACCAGAACCTAGAGCCCCAGCGTTTTTTATTTCTATTTTAAGGGCCTCGAATTCAGGAATAAGAATTGAACGTATGGGTTCAACAATATAGTCTTCCAATGAGCGACCAATCAAATCATAATCTTGTTTGAACAGTCCTGCAATCAATCCACCCAAGTTTCCCCATTGGCGAATACCCTGTGACAAGCTGATATTGGTTTTTAAGATTTTTCTTGAATCAGATGTTTTTATTTCAATCTGTGGATGTATGACCGTTGCATAAAGGTCTGCTGGGGTTGGAATGGTGACGATATCTAAAGGGTTATAGCTTCGTACCAAGGTAAATCCACCATAAATTGCAGGTGCGACATTGTCGGCATGCGCTACTTGGCTGGCCAGTTTTTCACCTTGCATGGCGAATTCGACCAATTCACTATTTGAAAAAGGGCTGTTCAGGAGTTTATTTATAGCCACAACGGCCCCTGCAGAACTGGCTGCACTGCTTCCTATTCCACTACCAGGTTTAATCTTTTTATGGATTTCAATTTCGAACCCTGTATCGGTTTCGATTTGTTTCAGCAGGGCCAAGGCTGCCACGCCAGCTACATTTTTTTGGGTTTCCAACGGAAGGTTTTGCCCTGTAATTTTAGAGATAACCACTTCTTTCCTAGTGGTTTTTCTAACGACCATTTCATCTCCGACAGAAGCCAGGGAAAGGCCCAAAACATCAAATCCGCATGAAACATTGGCAACAGTAGCTGGACAAAAGACGCGTATTTCTTCCATTATCAGTAATTACCTATTCTAATGATATCGGCAAAGATACCTGAAGCCGTAACATCTGCACCTGCACCCGCACCTTTAATGATTAAGGGTTGTTCAGCATAGCGTTCAGTGAAGAACAAAACGATATTATCGCTACCCTCTAAATTGTAGAAATCATGATTTTCGGGAATTTCCTGTAGTCCAACACTTGCCTTACCGCCTTTAAATTGGGCGACATATTTTAATTTGCACCCCTTTTCCTTTGCCTCTTGATATCGCTTTTGAAACGAACTTTCGTGGACATGTAACGATTCGTAAAACGCTTCGTTGGAGTCGGCTTTCAAGCTGTCTTGTGGTAAGAATGCATCATTTTCGATATCGTCCATTTCTAAAGTATATCCACTTTCGCGTGCTAAAATCAAAATTTTTCGCATGACATCGACCCCGCTTAAATCGATGGAGGGATCCGGTTCGGTGTATCCCTTTTCTTGAGCTTCTTTTACTACATCATGAAAAGTGGTTTTCGTATCGAAATGGTTAAAGACAAAATTTAAACTGCCGGAGAGTACCGCTTGAATTTTTTTTACTTTATCTCCTGAGGCAATGAGGTGCTTTAGTGTATCTATTACGGGTAGACCTGCGCCAACATTCGTTTCAAAAAGAAAAGGGGCATTGTATTTTTTAGATAATCGCTTCAGATCAGCATACTTCTCATGTACCGAAGAACAGGCAATTTTATTACAGGTAACTACTGAAATACTATTTTTTAAGTAGCTCGAATAGGAGTCGGAAACGATATCACTGGCCGTATTATCAATAAAAATACTGTTGCGATAATTTAGTTTTTTGACCCTTTCGATAAAAGCATCTTGATGGGCGTCCAATCCGTTGGTCAAAGCGCTTTCCCAGTTTTCTGTTGGAATTCCATCATCTTGGAAGACCATTTTTCGGGAGTTGGCTATGCCAATGACCCGAAGGTTCAGTTTTAGTTCTTCTTTGAGATAGGCTTGTTGCTGATGGATTTGTGCTAATAGTTTCGCTCCAACATTACCAACTCCCATCACAAATAAGTTCAATTGTTTACTGTTCTCTTCAAAGAATTCTTCATGGAGGGTGTTCAGTGCTTTTTTCACATCATCTTTGGAAACGACAATAGAAATATTCCGCTCTGACGCACCTTGGGCGATAGCCCTGATGTTCACATTGTTTCGTCCTAGGGTGCTGAACATTTTCCCACTAAGTCCTTGATGACTTTTCATGTGGTCTCCCACCAAGGCCACAATGGCCAAGTCTTTTTCAACGACTACGGGAAAGATACTTTTTGAGGCTATTTCGTAAGCAAAGGCTTCATTGACCGCACGCTCAGCGAGGGTAGAGTCCTCGTTTGAAATACCAACACAAATAGAGTGTTCCGAAGAGGCCTGGGTTATGAGAACTACACTGATATCTTGTTGTGCGAGGGTTTCAAAAAAACGTTTTGAAATGCCTGGAATCCCTACCATTCCAGGACCTTCTAGGGATAAAAGTGTAACCTTGTCGATATGACTGATACCTCTTACTGTTTTTTGATTTTCTTCAACTTTTTTGCTGATATGAGTGCCTTTATCCCCTGGGGCGAATGTGTTTTTTATCCAAATAGGAATATTCTTGCTCAAAACAGGTTGAATGGTCGGTGGATAAAGCACCTTGGCCCCAAAGTGTGATAGCTCCATTGCTTCTTCATAAGAAATGGTTGAAATACACCGTGCCTGTTTGACCAATTTTGGATTGGCCGTGTACATACCGCTTACATCTGTCCAAATTTGTAATTCATTAGCCTGGATGGCTGCTGCGATGATTGCTGCTGTATAGTCCGAACCGCCACGCCCTAATGTAGTACTTGCTCCACCTGTTGAAGCTGCAACAAACCCCGGTATTACGGTAATTGAAATGTTCAAATGGGTGAAGTACTTTTAAATATTGGAAATGGTCAAGGTAAAGTTCACATTGGCATTCCCATGATATTCATCGGTAACAACAAGTTCCCTTCCGCTTTTATAACTTGCATTTAGCCCGAGCGAGGTAAAATATTTACCGATGATATGAGCGGACAACAATTCTCCATAACTGACCACTTTATCAGAGAGTTTCGGGGTATGCTCTCCAATTAAATAGGCTCCCTGAATCAATGTTTCCAGTTCATTGAGGCTACTTTTAATATGACTTAAGATGGCACTTTGTTCCTGAATTGGAAATAATTCCTTTGTTGTGGTGATGTGCCTGTCCTCTATTTTTTCAAGGGTTTTCTCGTAAGAAATATCTTTTATTGAAGCTAGTTCTAATGCCTGTAATAATAGGTCGGTAACCCCTCCCAGGGCAGAGACGACAACAGCGACGTGTTCACTGGTTTCGTCAGATACAATTTTTGATACTTTCTTTATATTTTCTGCATTGGCGACGGAAGTGCCACCAAACTTTAAGACCTTCATTATGATGAAATTGATAGTTGTAAAAAATAAATGTTTCGAAAAATGATGAGAAAAAGAAGACTTACCCCAAAGGGGTAATATTGGTAGATGTACCAATAATGAAAGAAGTGATTATGAATGATTGCTTAACTTGCATAACTCTTGTTCGGGGTAAAAGTACTACTTTGAATCTATGTAACAAACCCCTGGATTTAAATTATTGGATTTTCTATTGTTCTCAACCATTCTTAACAAATGAAGATTTTATCCGCCAAGCAAATCTATAGTGCCGACAAATTTACAATTGAAAAACAGCAGATTTCTAGTGATTCACTCATGGAGCGGGCGGCCTTGGGAATTTTCAATTGGTTACATGAACGTCTTCAGGGCAATCCTATAAAAATTCACCTTTTCTGTGGTATTGGAAATAACGGAGGGGATGGACTTGCGCTTGCCCGACATTTAAAAGAACATGATTATCAGATAAATGCCTATGTGGTCAATTATAGTGATAAACGTTCTCCTGACTTTTTAAAAAATCTAGATCGTCTAAAGGATAGGAAACTTTGGCCGGAGTTTTTGGATGAGAAGAACCACACTGTAGCGATTAGCCCTGATGATATCATAGTAGATGCCATTTTTGGGATTGGGCTTAACCGTGAACCTTCAGTTTGGGTAGGTACTTTGATTCAAAAAATCAATCGCTCAAGGGCCTTTGTACTTTCGGTAGATATTCCGTCAGGACTATTTATGAACAGTGTTCCGAAGTATCCCGAAAGGGTGGTCGAAGCCAATCATATTTTAAGTTTCCAATATCCGAAACTTCCTTTTTTTCTGCCACAAACTGCAAAGTATGCCAATCAGTGGGAGTAATTGGATATTGGTTTGGACCAAGAGTATCATGAGCAAATAGAAACAGCCTACCATTTGACCGGTAAGTTTGAGGTTTTGCCATTATACCGCCCACGATTAAAGTTTTCCCATAAGGGTAACTATGGTCATGCTGTGCTCGTTGGAGGGAGTTATGGAAAAATCGGTGCAGTGAGTATGGCAACAAAGTCATGTTTGACCGTTGGGGCAGGACTGGTTACAGCGTTTATCCCAAAATGTGGCTATCAAATTTTGCAATCAACGGTTCCTGAAGCCATGGTCGTAACCGATGAAAATGAGCATTATATATCGAATATTCTTTTGCCTTTTGAGCCGACCGTTATTGGCATCGGCGTGGGAATGGGGACCAATAAAGAATCAATGGAAGCACTTGAGATGTTTTTGAGTGCGGAGAACGTTCCCTTGGTGATCGATGCCGATGGTCTAAACCTATTGGCCAAAAATCAAGACCTATTAAGAAAGCTTCCTAAAAACTGTATTTTGACACCGCATTCGAAAGAGTTGGAACGTTTGATTGGTACATGGAAAGACGATTTTGATAAGCTGGAAAAAGCTAAATTTTTTTCACAACAGTACAAATGTATTCTGGTGGTGAAGGGAGCTTATACCCATGTCATTTCAGATGGAGTTGGGTATATCAATGCTACTGGTAATCCTGGTATGGCGACCGCGGGTAGCGGTGACGTCTTGACCGGTATGATTACGGGTTTGCTCTCACAGGGCCATGAACCCCTGCAGGCTGCAATATTGGGAGTTTATCTGCATGGATTGGCTGGAGATATCGCTTCATCTAAAATGGGTTACGAAGCACTCACAGCGACTAAGATAATTGATGATATAGGTAGTGCTTTTCTAGACCTGATAAGAGGTGATAATCAAGAAGTTCAATCAGAAGGTAAAGGTTGATTAGATTTTACCCCTTTCTTTTCAATTGTTTTTTTATCCAAGCGACAGCATTCTCGTATTCGATAAAAAATTCAATATTCTTTTTATAGAACATTTTTTCTATCGTAAAGTTGTGCATATCAATCTCTTTTTTCGAAACAATGGCAAATGCCTTTAAATTGTCAAGCCCCCTAATATATGTGTATATGATAGGGTCGATTGCGTAAGAATTTTTTCTGAGACTGATATATCCAAAATTTTTCTCTCGAAAATGTATCTCTGATATACCAATAATTTGATAAGTACGCTCAAGGGTTACGGTCGCTCCTTCGTCAAACGTTGCAACCATATAATTATCATATACCCTTATCGTACCTATGTCCAAGGAGTATTCCTTAATGACCATAGGATTTTTTGCAAATCCAAATTTCATTCCCGTCATTTATAGTGTCCGTACGAAAGTAAGGGGGATGCCTTCTGAACTAAAAAAATTTAGATTAACGGCTGATTTTTCGTTTAAGGTGTTAAAAGAATATGGTTTAAGACCACTTTCTTTGCAAAAACGACAAACATCAACAAAAAAAGAGTCCAAAAATTCGGACTCTTTTTTAACGGTAATCCAAAGCAAAGAATTTTATTTTGCTTCAGAAGATTCTTCTGCCTTTTCGATTTTTATGGTCAATTCTTCTTTTTTCGAATCGAAGTCCATATAGATATGGTCCCCTTCGTTGAGGTTTGAATTCACGATTTCTTCAGCTAGGGCGTCTTCAATATATTTTTGAATGGCCCTTTTTAGAGGTCTCGCACCGTATTGTTTGTCGAATCCTTTATCGGCGATATAATCTTTTGCGGTATCTGACAGATGAAGGTCATAACCAATATCCTTGATTCTTTTGAACAGTTTGTTCAATTCGATACCAATAATCTTGTGTATATCTTCTCTTTCCAATGAATTGAAAACAATCACATCATCAATTCGATTCAAGAACTCAGGTGCAAAAGCCTTTTTAAGTGCATTTTCGATGACACTTTTTTGGTGGTCGTCTGCTTGTGCTTTTTTAGCAGCAGTACCGAAACCAACTCCCTGACCAAAGTCTTTGAGCTGTCTTGCACCAATGTTTGATGTCATGATGATAATTGTATTTCTAAAATCAATTTTACGACCAAGACTATCAGTTATAAATCCGTCATCCAAGACTTGTAAAAGCATATTGAAAACATCGGGATGCGCTTTCTCAACTTCATCCAAAAGAACTACGGAATAAGGCTTCCTTCTTACTTTCTCCGTTAATTGACCACCTTCTTCGTAGCCCACATAACCCGGAGGTGCACCAACTAATCTTGAAATGGCAAATTTTTCCATGTATTCGCTCATATCAATGCGAATTAGGGCATCTTCAGAATCAAATAATTCCCTTGCTAAAATTTTGGCCAACTGGGTTTTCCCAACACCGGTTTGTCCTAAAAAGATAAACGACCCTATTGGTTTGTTAGGGTCTTTGAGACCCGCCCGGTTTCGCTGAATGGCTTTGGCCACTTTTACAACGGCTTCATCCTGACCAATAACAAAATCTTTGATATGATTGGGTAGTTCGGCCAATTTATTACTTTCTGTTTGGGCAATTCTATTCACTGGAATGCCACTCATCATGCTCACTACATCAGCGACATTTTCTTCGTCAACCGTTTCTCGGTTCAGTTTACTTTCTTCTTCCCATTGCTCTTGGGCCGAGGCCAAGTCTTTTTCCAATCGCTTCTCATCGTCACGTAGTTTGGCTGCTTCTTCGTATTTCTGCTTTTTGACTACGCTATTTTTCAAATCCCGAACATCTTCGAGCTGTTGTTCCAACTCCAAAATTTGTTTGGGAACATCCATATTTACGATATGTACCCTTGATCCTGCCTCATCTAGGGCATCTATCGCTTTATCAGGAAGAAATCTATCGGTCATGTAGCGATTGGTTAAAGTGACACAAGCTTTTATGGCCTCATTAGTGTACAAGACGTTGTGATGGTCTTCATACTTCCCTTTGATGTTCATCAGAATTTCAATGGTTTCCTCAACCGTTGTGGGTTCAACCATCACTTTTTGAAAACGTCGCTCTAATGCTCCATCTTTCTCGATATATTGGCGATATTCATCTAAGGTGGTCGCACCGATACATTGAATTTCACCCCTTGCCAGTGCTGGTTTAAACATGTTGGAGGCATCTAAACTGCCAGTTGCACCGCCCGCACCGACAATCGTATGAATTTCATCAATAAAGAGAATGATATCATCATTTTTTTCCAGCTCGTTCATAACGGCCTTCATTCGTTCTTCAAATTGACCACGATATTTTGTGCCGGCGACCAAAGAGGCCAAATCTAATGTTACTACCCTTTTGTTGTAAAGTATACGGGAAACTTTTTTATTGATAATGCGCAGTGCCAAACCTTCTGCAATGGCACTTTTGCCAACGCCCGGTTCACCAATCAACAGCGGATTGTTCTTTTTTCTACGACTTAGAATCTGTGAGACGCGTTCAATTTCTTTTTCACGGCCGACCACGGGATCTAATTTGTTCCCTTCGGCAAGTTTAGTTAGATCTCTGCCAAAGTTATCAAGCACTGGAGTTTTAGATTTCTTGTTTCCCTTTTGTTGACTGGAAGATCCGAAACTACTTTCTTTACCATCTCCGTTTTCTGTCCCCTCGTCTGGATCACTTGAGAATTCGGCCCTTGGGGTATCTAAATAATCATCGTCACTGGTAATCATTGACTTGAATTGTTCTTTTACATTATCATAGTCCACCTTTAGCTTGTGGAGCAATTTGGTAGTAGGGTCGTTTTCGTTTCGTAGTATGCACAACAGCAGGTGTGCTGTGTTTATAGAAGAACTTTGAAATAATTTTGCTTCAAGAAAAGTAGTCTTCAATGCCCTTTCTGCCTGCCTGGTCAAATGGAGGTTTTTCTTGTCCTTTTGAATGGTACCGGTATTTGGGTTAGCGGGGCTTAAAATTTCCACTTTGCGACGTAAGTGGTCCAAATCGACATCAAGGGCATCCAATATATTGATGGCCTTTCCATTTCCATCTCTCAAAAGGCCCAACATCAAATGTTCAGTCCCAATGAAATCATGGCCCAAACGCAGTGCCTCCTCCTTACTGTAGGCGATTACATCTTTAACCCTAGGAGAAAAATTGTCATCCATAGCTATTCTTTATCCGAACTAAAATTTATAAAAGTAATAAACAAGTGGTCAAATACCGTACCCATAATCGACAAAGTCGGAATAAATCACGAATAATGACAGTATTAACATAAACTTTAACGCTATAAACAGTGTGATATTGAATAGGTTTTCGTGTTGATAATTTTTTTAATAAAGTGGTTTCTAACTATTATGTTAGGGGGCATTTTTTGGTATATTGCCCTGATGTTTTAACGACAAAAACAAGACGATTTTAATATGGCTGAAGGGGAAAAATTGATACCTATCAACATTGAGGATGAGATGAAATCGGCCTACATTGATTATTCAATGTCGGTCATTGTGGCACGTGCACTGCCAGATGTGCGTGATGGACTAAAACCTGTACACCGAAGAGTGCTTTATGGAATGCATGAATTGGGTGTAAGGTCTTCAAGTTCTCACAAAAAGTCTGCGCGTATTGTTGGGGAGGTTTTGTGTATATACCATCCTCATGGTGATACTTCGGTATATGATACCATGGTACGTATGGCCCAGGAGTGGAGTTTGCGCTACTTGCTCGTAGACGGACAAGGGAACTTTGGTTCTGTTGATGGTGATAGTCCCGCAGCTATGAGGTACACAGAGGCACGAATGCGCAAGATTTCTGAAGAGATGCTTGCTGATATCGATAAGGATACTGTCGATCACCAGATGAATTTTGATGATTCATTGCAGGACCCTACCGTACTGCCCACAAGAATTCCAAATCTATTGGTCAATGGGGCATCGGGTATTGCCGTAGGTATGGCCACGAATATGCCTCCCCACAAATTGTCTGAGGTGGTAGATGGTACTGTAGCTTACATTGATAATCACGATATTGAAATAGACGAGCTCATTACCCATATCAAGGCCCCTGATTTTCCTACAGGAGGAATTATTTATGGCTATGACGGGGTGAAGGATGCTTTTCATACTGGGCGAGGTCGTGTGGTCATGCGGGCCAAAGCTTATTTTGAGGAAGTTCAGGGCCGCGAGTGTATTATAGTTACCGAGATTCCTTATCAGGTCAACAAGGCTGATATGATAAAGAAGACGGCTGATTTGGTGAATGATAAGAAAATCGAGGGTATTTCAGCGATACGTGATGAGTCGGATAGAAAGGGAATGCGTATCGTATATATTCTAAAACGCGACGCCATTCCGAACATCGTGCTGAATATGCTTTACAAGTACACGGCATTGCAATCTTCATTTTCGGTCAATAATATCGCCCTCGTTCATGGTAGACCAAAGTTATTGAACTTAAAGGAAATCATTCATCATTTTGTGGAACATCGTCATGAAGTGGTGGTGCGACGTACAAAATTCGAACTAAAAAAAGCGGAAGATAGGGCCCATATCTTAGAAGGACTCATAGTGGCTTCTGACAATATCGATGAGGTCATTGCCATTATTCGAGGTTCAGCGAATGTGGAGGAAGCAAGAAATAGTTTGATGGAACGCTTTAAGCTCTCTGAGATTCAGGCCAAAGCCATCGTAGAAATGCGATTACGTCAGTTGACAGGACTTGAGCAAGACAAGCTGCGTGAAGAGTATGATGAGCTGTTAAAGACCATTGAAGATTTGAAAGACATCCTCGATAAGAAAGAAAGAAGGATGCAAATCATCAAGGACGAGTTGCTTGAGATCAAAGAAAAGTATGGCGACCAACGTCGTTCAGAAATTAACTTTGCCGGTGGTGATTTGAGTATTGAAGATATGATTCCGGATGAGCAAGTGGTGATTACCATTTCGCATGCAGGATATATCAAGAGAACCCCATTGACGGAGTACAAAACCCAAAATAGGGGTGGGGTCGGTCAAAAAGCATCGACTACACGAAACGAAGACTTTTTGGAACATTTATTTGTTGGGACCAATCACCAATACATGCTGTTCTTTACCCAGAAAGGAAAGTGTTTCTGGATGCGTGTCTTTGAAATTCCTGAAGGAAGCAAGACCTCTAAAGGCAGGGCGATTCAAAACCTCATTAATATTGAGTCTGATGACAAGGTGAAAGCGTTTATTTGTACGCAAGACTTAAAAGACGAAGATTACGTGAATAGCCATTATGTAATTATGGCCACTAAAAAGGGAACAGTCAAAAAGACCTCATTGGAACAATATTCCCGACCGAGACAAAACGGTATCAATGCCATTACCATTCGCGATGAGGATGAATTGCTAGAAGCTAAACTGACTACAGGAACCAGCCAAATATTCCTGGGGTTGAAATCGGGCAAAGCCATTCGTTTTGAAGAAAGTAAGACCCGCCCTATGGGCAGAAATGCCTCAGGTGTTAGGGGCATAACTTTGGCGAGTAATGATGACGAAGTTATTGGTATGGTTTCGGTGCATAATTTCGAGGATGACATTTTGGTCGTTTCTGAGAACGGTTATGGTAAACGATCGACCATTGATGATTATCGGGTGACCAATAGGGGGGGGAAAGGAGTGAAAACCATTTCCATCACCGATAAGACCGGTGGTTTGGTTGCCATAAAAAATGTCAGTGATACCGACGACCTGATGATTATCAATAAATCTGGAATAGCGATTCGTATGGCCGTTGAAGATTTAAGGGTTATGGGTAGGGCAACTCAAGGAGTCAGGCTGATTAACTTAAAAGGAAATGATTCAATTGCTGCGGTCGCCAAGGTTATGAAAGATGAAGATGCGGTCGATGAAGTTGATATCATGGACATAGAAGTGAATCAAGAAGATGGCACGGCTCTTGATACCGACACCAATGATACAGAAGAAAATAATCAATAAACACTAAATTTTAATTACACGTTGAACATGAAAACCAAGATGTTATTATTGTTTGCACTTTCAATCTCACTGATTGGCTTTGCACAAAAAGACGAAATTAAGGCCGCCACGAAAGCACTGAAAAGTGGTGATGCAGCTGCAGCCAAAACTGCACTTGAAGGAGCCTCTGGAGCTATTGATGGGGCAGATGCCAAGGTACAGGCGCAATATTATGCGTTATTGGGTGATGCGTCAAAACAATTGTCCGATTTTGACGGTGCTATTAATGCCTATCAAAAGGTTGTGGGTATAGAAGAGACGAGTGGAAAAGCTAAATATTCTGCGGATGTACAACAAAAACTAGGTCAAATGACCGGAGAATTGGTGAATGCTGCAGTTGATGACAACAACAATAAGAAATACTCAGAAGCGGCCACAAAACTTTATCAGGCCTTTCAACTGAGCCCAAAGGATACGATTTATTTATATTATGCCGCAAGTAGCGCGGTTAATGGCGGTCCAGATAACTATGACCAAGCTATCACCTATTACAAAAAGCTCAAAGATTTGAACTATGACGGTAGTGAAGTCAAATACTCTGCTGTTGATGTTGCCACAGGTGAAACGGTTGATTTAGATGCCCAATCGTATGAATTGTACAAAAAGACTAATGCATACAAAGACTTTAAAGAGGAAAAAACACCATCTAAACGGGCAGAGATTGTAAAAAATATTGCACTCATCTATCAAGAGCAGGGGAAAAATGATGAGGCATTGGCCGCGTATGACGAAGCTATGGCAAGCAACCCAAGCGATGTCAATCTTGTATTGAACAAAGCCAACCTTTACTACGCCATGGGAGATAAGGATAAGTTCAAAGAGTTGATGGGTCAGGCTTCTGACATGGCACCCGATAACCCTGACTTATTATACAATATTGGGGTAATCAATATGGAACAGGGAAATATGGAAGAAGCGCGCGCCGCTTACAAAAAAGCTTTGGACATTGATCCCAATTATACCAATGCCCTTTTAAATCTTTCGACTACCTATGTTAATGAAGGAAACGAATTGGTAGATGAAATGAATAATTTGGGAACATCACGTGCAGATACCCAAAAATACGATGAGTTAAAAGCCAAGCGCGATACTTTGTTTCAAGAAGGCGCTGGAGTTTTAGAGACCGCTTTAAAGAATACTCCAGATAACATACAGATATTGGAACAACTAAAGAATATCTATGGTGCGCTCGGTGATAACGAAAACTTCATGAGAGTTAAAAAACTAATAGGCGAATAGTATATTCTCTCAAACTATTTAAACCCTGTTATCAGTTGATTACAGGGTTTTTTTATATCATTTTCTTAATGACCCTAAGGCTGTGGGTATAACTACGTTTATCGTTATTGAAAACGCCCGTATGGTCAAGCCTATCGATTCGTACATGACCAGAGGCATGAATGATGTAGTTATCCTGAAGTATGATACCAACATGATTGATATTTCCTTCTTTATCATCAAAAAATGCAAGGTCGCCTGGTTCACTTTCTTCAATAAAACTGAGTGGTTCCCCTTGGGTTGATTGCTCTTGGGTAGTTCTTTTTAGCACTATTCCGTTGATGCGATATACCATCTGTATAAATCCTGAACTATCAATGCCTAGGGGCGTTCTTCCCCCATCGAGAAATGGACTGTTCAAATATAGCAGGGCGCTATCGACCAAATGTGATTTAGAATACACTTCGGGTTGGGGAACTTCCTCAATTTGATGGTCCAATAGTGGGCACACATCAATTCTTGAACCGATGACAATGGGCAGCAACTCTCGTTTTTGCGTGGGCACGTAGCATAAAAAATCGGGGTTGTAAATAGGCCGTTGGGTTGATTCGATATCATTAAATTGCTTCGTTGATATTTTGGTCACTTGGCGGTTATCGACCCATCCTTCAAAACCGTCAAATACAAGTTGAATTTTACTGTAATATTTTCTTTCTTCTTTTATTTTATAGACGTCACCGTACAAGACCTGTGAAATCATTTTTGAAGATGGGTCAGTACTTTCGCGAACAGGAATAGCACTTAAATGTCCGAGCCCGTATTGCATTCTATGAATGACTCAATTAACGTTCTATAATTAGTGCAGAAGCTCCACCACCACCATTGCATATGGCTGCAGCACCTATCTTCGCATTATTTTGGGCCAAAACATATAATAAGGTGACAACAATTCTCGCTCCAGAACATCCCAAGGGATGCCCTAATGACACTGCACCGCCATTTACATTAACGTTTAAATCGTTCAGTCCCAATAGTTTCATATTGGCTAAACCTACTACAGAGAAGGCTTCATTGAACTCGAAAAAGTCGACTTGATCTATACTTATTCCAGCTTTGTCAAGGGCTTTCGGCAATGCTTTGGCTGGAGCTGTAGTGAACCATTTGGGTTCTTTCGCTGCATCAGCATGGCCAGTAATGGTAGCCAATGGTTTTAGTTGTAATTCATTGGCCTTTTGAGCACTCATGAGCACCAGTGCAGCTGCACCATCGTTAATTGTAGAGGCATTGGCCGCTGTAACGGTACCGTCTTTTGAAAATGCCGGACGTAAGGTCGGAATTTTTTCCATCTTAACATTCTTGTACTCTTCGTCCTCATCCATGATGATGGGTTCGCCACGCCTCTGGGGTATTTCAACCGGAACGACTTCATCATTGAATTTTCCGGATGACCAGGTGTTCGCAGACCTTGTATACGATTGAATGGCGAAGGTATCTTGTTCCTCCCTTGAAAACCCATGCTCTGTGGCACAGGCGTCGGCGCAAACTCCCATGGCATTTTGGTCGTAAACGTCTACCAAACCATCTTTCTGCATTCCGTCCACCAATTGAGCAGGGCCAAATTTAGTGGCATTTCGCATATGGATATAATGTGGAATTTGGCTCATATTTTCCATTCCACCGGCAACAATAATTTCCGTATCGCCCAAGGCGATGGATTGGGCAGCTTGCATAATGGCCTTCATTCCAGAGGCACATACCTTATTGACCGTGGTGCAAGGTACGGAATCGGGTATGCCCGCAAATATTGCTGCCTGGCGCGCCGGAGCTTGGCCCGTTCCGGCTTGTACCACATTTCCCATCAAGACTTCGTCAACCTTATCAGGTGACAGGTTGATTTTTCTCAAGGCTCCTTTAATCGCTACTGCACCTAGTTTAGGTGCTGGAATAGAAGCTAATTTTCCCATGAAACTGCCTATGGGCGTTCTCACCGCCGATACAATAACTACCTTAATCATTCATTCTGGTTTGTTGTGGCGAAAATACTAATTTTTCAACCCAAGAAGACCATAGATACTGTTGGCCCCAAATTTTCTATTTTTGGTGGAGATATGGCAAATTCCTTAGAGCGCTTTTATAAGAATCAATCTCTCATCTACAAATACATTCTTTATTTTATCTCGGTCGGATTGATCGTATTCTTTTTTCCTAGGGAAGGAAAGTTCAAGTACGAATTTCAAAAAGGCCGTTCGTGGCAATATGATAACCTTTATGCCCCTTTTGATTTCTCAATCAATAAAACCAAGGAAGAGCTTGACGAAGAACGAAGCTATTTGACTGAACGTAAGGCGGTGTACTAAGCCTACAGTGATTCCATTCAATCTCAGGTGTACCAGAACTACCGAAGACTTTTTAGTGCCCAGTTTTTAGAAGAGGAATATTCTGCCAATTCACAGGACTACTTTTTAACCGCTGGTCGCACTTTTTTGGATAGTATTTATGCCCGCGGTGTTTTTAAACAATTTCCTACGGAAAATAATGTATTGGTTGTAAAAGACAACAAGGCCGTTTCGATAAAAGGCCCTGAGTTTTACCATCAAGGGAATATGTCAGGTAAGATCGAGCGTTTTTTTCGAGCTTATCCAGAAGGCAAAGCAAAGGTCATGTTAAAAAGGCTTTTGGGCCAGGTGATTCAACCCAATATTTTCTACGACTCAGATTTGACCGAAAAAGCCCTTGAAGATGAGTTGTCCACAATATCATTTACCAGAGGAGATATTCCTGAGGGTAAATTAATCATCGCCAAAGGTGAAGTAATAGAGGCCGATTCGTTTAATGTTTTAACCTCTTTGAAATCGCAATATGAGTCCGATTTGTGGAAAGGGAATAATTACTTTTTTATTTTATCGGGCTATACCATTTTGGTAGCGTTGGTCTTAATCATGCTGTTTTTGTTCCTTAAGAAATATCGCCCTGAAATCTATGCTAATAATAATAAAGTCACTTTCATTTTCTTTAATATTCTTTTGATGGTTTTTATCACCACCTTGGTGGTCAAGAACTTTGAAGACTATATTTATGCGGTTCCGCTCTGTATCCTTCCGCTTATACTAAAGAATTTCTTTGATGCCCGACTGGGCCTTTTCGCCCACGTATTAACCTTATTGATTTTAGGTTTTGTTGTTCCAAACAGTTTTGAATATATATTTCTTCAAATTATTACCGGAATCGTAACGATTTTAACCGTATCTGAACTGTACAAAAGGGCCAACCTCTTTATTTCTGTTGGGCAAATTACGCTAATTTACATCATAGGATATTTCGCTTTCAATATTATTCAAGTGGGTAATCTTGATAATATCGAATGGGTCATTTTTGGCTTATTTCTTTTAAATGGCATGATAACCCTATTTGCCCAGCCATTGATTTATGCTTACGAAAAAGTATTTGGATTGGTCTCCGATGTCTCGCTTCTAGAGCTTTCCGATACCAACTCAGGGCTTTTAAAAGAGTTGTCAAATAAAGCACCAGGAACCTTCCATCATTCCCTTCAGGTAGCCAATCTTGCAGAGGCGGCGGCGAATGAAATAGGTGCCAATGCCATGTTGGTCAGGGTAGGGGCCTTATATCATGATATCGGTAAAATGAATAGGCCCACTTATTTCACCGAAAATCAGGTGACCAATGTGAATCCGCACAACGATTTACCGCCAAAAGAAAGTGCGAGAATTATCATCAATCATGTTATTGAAGGTATTGAACTGGCCCGTAAAAATAAGTTGCCTGATCGGGTCATTGATTTTTTAAGAACCCATCATGGAACCAGTATCGTATATTATTTCTTTAAGAAACAACAGGAAATAGATTCTGAAGTGGAGGAAAACGACTTTCGATACCCAGGTCCCATACCGTTTTCTAAGGAGACCGCGATTTTAATGATGGCCGATGCTATTGAGGCGGCCTCTAAGAGTCTTAAGTCACCAACGTATCCTATTATCGAAGAATTTGTTGAAAAAATCATTCAAGGTCAACTACAAGCCGACCAATTTTTAAATGCAGACATAACTCTTAAAGAGATTGAGGCGGTAAAAAAGGTGCTCAAGAAAAAATTGACCAATATCTACCATCTTCGTGTAGAATATCCTGAATAGATAGGGAGTAGGAACGCTATTAAAAAAGCAATTAAAAAGTTGCTTGCTAATAAATGAAAAGGTATTTTTGCGTCCGCTTTTTTAGCGAGTTCTTTACATTTAGTATTGGAGAGGTGCCGGAGTGGTAACGGAGCAGATTGCTAATCTGTCGGCGGGTAACTGTCGCCTGGGTTCGAGTCCCAGTCTCTCCGCTTTTTTCAATAAATTTCGGGGTGTAGCGTAGCCCGGTTATCGCGCCTGCTTTGGGAGCAGGAGGTCGCAGGTTCGAATCCTGCCACCCCGACTTGACTATTTTCATATAGTTGCATAACGTTGCAAATCGACTGATTTGCAACGTTTTATGTTT
>JBHJJC010000145.1:0-14250 GCA_050042945.1 Croceivirga sp. | reverse complement strand
AGGCCCAGGGAGTACTGCTCTTGGACCTGATTTTTCTTTTGCTACTGATGATTTTCCCAATTACGAGAGGCAATCGCAATTTGATTTCCCTAATTTAAATTTGGCTTTTTTCGGAGAGAATATTTTTAATTTATCCAAGCCTTTTTCTTTACCCCCTGGTTTTCGGTTTGAATACTTTAAAAGTGAATGTGAAGGCAGCTTCCGAAACATTGTACTTGATTTGGCAGGGAATACTTTACTGCACGAAGAGATTCCCGATAATCGAACTTTTGAGCGTAATTTTTTGTTGCTTGGCTTGGGGGCTTCTTTTAAACCTTTTACGGCCCTTGAGGTATATGGTAATTTTTCACAGAACTATAGGTCGGTAACCTTTAGTGATATCCGGGTGGTAAACCCTTCCTTTCAGATAGATCCCAATATTTCAGATGAAGACGGATTCACTGCAGATTTGGGCTTTCGAGGCAGACTTAAAAATACGTTGACCTATGATGTAAGTGCATTTGGTCTATTATATGACAATCGTTTGGGGGAAATCCTTAAAAATGAGACCAGCATAAATGTTATAGGCGAAGAAATAGAGACCGGAAGGGTCGTTCGTTTTCGAGGAAATATAGGTACTGCATTTATTTATGGTATGGAGTCTTTCGCTGATGTAAACGTAAAACAGATCGTGTTTCCCAACGCTGAGAAAGCCAAACTGAACTTCTTTGTAAATCTCGCTTTGACCAATTCAGAATATATCGAATCAGAACAAAATAACGTAGAGGGCAATCAGGTAGAATTCATACCAGATGTTAACCTTAAAACGGGATTGAGTTTTGGGTATGGTAATCTTTTAGGGAGCTTGCAATACACCTATCTATCTGAGCAGTTCACTGATGCTACCAATGCGCCGCAGGACATAAACGATAACCAACGTGGAATTGAGGGGACTATTCCCGCCTACGATATCATGGACCTGTCCTTATCCTATTCCTGGAAAATGCTCAAACTTGAAGCTGGAATCAATAACTTATTGGATAATTCTTATTTTACGAGAAGGGCGACGGGTTATCCAGGGCCTGGTATTATACCCGCCGAGCCGAGAACATTTTACACCACCTTACAATTGAAGCTCTAAAAGAGTACAAAAGAAAAAATCCCATTCCTTGAACATATCAAACGAATGGGACATTTCGTGTAGAAGTATTTTCAGATGAAGTCTATTCCTTTATATAGACAAAGCGTTCTAAACGTGACAGTTCTTTTTCATCTACGTACTTCCCAATTTCCTTCCTAAACTGATCCATGCTGACATAAGGGCGATATTCTTCGAATTCGTGTGCCATTCGACTGCCTACGCCTGGCAATGCTTTAATATCTTCTTCAGATGCACTATTCAGTTCCACCGGTACGAAAACGTAATTTTCATAACGGGCCACTTCTGCTTCGTCGACATATTTACCAATTTCCCTTCGAAACTGTTTGATACTTTCATAAGGGCGATATTCTTCAAACTCATGTGCCATTCGGTCACCTACACCGGGAACCATCTTAAAATCAGCCTCAGCAGTAGTATTTAGGTTTAAGGGAACAAAAATCTTTTTGTAAAGTTCCGATGTGTTCGCTTCATCACCCAAAATGGAATTAAAAGCGCCCATATCAAGAAATGGTCTTTTTTCTAGAATAGTGGAGACCAACTCTGATGATAAACCAATACCGTTCAAATCTTCTTTTGTAGCCAGGTTGACATTCAAAACAGTGGCTGATCCTGCACTTATTGATTCCTGCATATCTCTCGAATCAGAATCCATTTCCATTTGGCCAGAAGTATCCCCATCTGGATTTTTTTTTGCGTCTTTACAGGAGACCATTGTCAATCCGATTAGGGTGAAGGTGAATAATAATTTGTTGATTTTTCTCATTTTTTATGTTTTAGTAATAATAGATATGAATAACCCAATAATGCCAATACAATCATACTACAAGGCGCGAGTGCGGGTAAGGCGCCTGATAGACTTTCGATGAAAAGCTTCCATGTGGTCTCCGTGGGCCTCATCTCGTGCTCAAACTCAAAGTTGGCCCGTAGATGTAAAAAAGTACCGTAGAACCCGCTTATGGCGCTCAAACCAAGCATCAGTTTAAACAAGCCTTCCCATAATTTTGTTTCCTTAAAGATGAGAATGAACAAAAGTCCTACAGAAAATCCAATACAAAGAATGGGAATGAGTTGCTGTACATCTTCGTAATGCTCCAAGAGGTACAATTCCAAGGCCGTACCAAAAAGCATAAAAAGGAAAGCGACCAGAATAATTCGGTGCAATCGCAAAAAGCCTATTTTGGTAATCTGTTCAGACATAGGTATCCCAAAAATACAGTTGAAGACTTGGTTAAAAAAACTATTTAGACAAATTCTAAATACAGTGCATAGATAATTGTCTCTTTCTATTTGTCCAACTGCTCTGGGGGACCAACTCGAATAAGGCATTTCTTTTGAAAAAGGATGGGAAAAATGTCAATTCAACTATTCGCCCAGACTTTAAATTCTTTCGTTTTTGGTCGACTTACTATGAATTCTTGATCCCTTGCATGTTCTAAGGTTAACATCAATCTGTGATTAAAATAGGAATGTATTTTTTTAATTGCTTTTCGAGAGACGATTTGCCCCCGATTGATTCTAAAGAACTGCGCAGGATTTAAGGTCTTAAAAAGTGCGTCGATACGTTCATCAATGATAAAACGCTTTTGGGTCGTAACCCCAAAAGTGAGACTATCCTCTGAATATACATATAATAGCTCCTCTATAGCTATTTGTGTAAATCCTTGGCCTTCCTTGACCAATATTCCCGAACGTTCTTTTGGTGTTTGGAACCCTTTAAGCAATTCTTTCAACTGTTGTGATGGGACAATGGGTGCATTGGATTTGGAAAATTTGTCCAATGCCCTTTTCAGGTCGTCGATCTTTATAGGCTTCAAAAGATAGTCAATACTATTCACCTGAAAGGCTTGTATGGCATAGGCATCAAAGGCGGTTGTAAAGATAATAGGGGTTTCTACCGTTGTTGTTTCAAAAATCTCAAAGCTGATGCCGTCAGCCAATTGTATGTCCATAAAAAACAAATCTGGAGTGGGATGTTGCTTAACCCATTGCGCAGCATCCACAACAGTATCTAAGATAGCGAGCAACTCATATGAAAAATCCACCTCTTGAAGTAGTTTTTGCAACTGCCTAGCGGCTCTCATTTCATCTTCAATAATCAGTATTTTCATATTTCTTTTCTTGGTTAAGAAGGGGTAAGCTTACCCTAAAGTGATACTCGTTGTTTTCAATAATCACAGGTACTTTAGTCATTAAAGCATAACGTGCTTTTAGATTTTTAAGTCCAATTTGGGTCGAGGGGATTTTTGAGGATTTTGGTTGTAACTGATTCTCAACAATGATTTTATCCCTAGCTTCAAAGATTTTAATGAGCAAAGGCTTTGATTTTGAGATAATGTTATGTTTTATGGCATTTTCGATTAATAACTGCAAACTGGTTGGCATGCAATACCGTTGCCTCGTTTGTATTGAAAGGTCCCATTGAACCACCAAATTATCTCCAAAACGTTCTGACTGCACGTGGATGTAGGCTTTGGCAAAATCGACCTCTTCCTTAATAGGTATACTATGTTCCTTACCTACTTTTAAAATAAATCGATAGACATCAGACAACTTGTCCACAAAAAGCTTAGCATCTTCTTTCGAGTTGTAGTCGATAATATCCCGCAAGGTATTAAGGCTATTAAAAAAGAAATGGGGCTGGGCCCGATTACTTAGGGCATCCAATTCTGCCTGAACGATGGCCTGCTTGCTTTGCTCTTGTTGCAATATTGATTTTTTTAATCTGACATTGTAATAAATGGCCTCGTAAATCGCCATGGTCATGGTACTTATCAATATGATGGGCAACTGTACCTGAAATCGATTGGGATAATAAAAAGGAGTATCAAAAATTAGACTGATGACCAATCCACCAAGTGTATCTATACCGATAACAACTCCGATAATGGTCAAAAACAATAGAAACAAGCGTTTTTTATCATCTTTTAACTGCGGATATTTTTTCCGCAGTGCAATCATAATCCGTCGAATAATCGTCCAGTCGAGAAATGCAAAGACCAATGATACGGACCAACTTACTACTGCCCGGGGAAAAGGATAACGGGCAAAGGAATTTTCAAAGATATAGTCGGTTACGATACTCAAAAGCAATATACCCAAGACCATGAAGACTATATCATTGAATCCCAAGTATTTTAGTCGTTTTTTCCTATTGAGTAGCATCATACGTCATCCAATAAACGGTATACCGTTCTTTGCTTGATAAAAGATAAAACCTATCCAACTCCCATAGCCTAAACCAAAAGTAAGCACAGACGTTACATACCATTTAGACGGTAGGGCGCTCAACCGTTTTAGCCCTAAAGCGAATAACGGAATTATTTGAATAGCGTGCAATCCAAAGAAGTGGGCAGCCCTCAGGTCGCCTGCCACAGTGCTCCAATTGATTAGGGGTAATCCTTCACCACCATCGGCCATACCAACAGTGTGACCCATTTGCGCAATCATTTGCCCTCCGGCCCAGCTGCCAAAAAGCATGATAGTCCAACCCATCAAAATGGCATATCGCATTCCCCTTGAAGTAGTCAATTTCAATCGTAACGTATCAATGATAAAAAGTATCATAATCAAGACGTTGACCGCAATGAGAAAGCCCATACTTTGAAACAAAATCCCATCAAAATAGGTAGAGGTATTGTAATGTGACTGCACACCTCTTGCTGCCTGAAATCCAATGATGACCATCTCAAAAAGCAATGTTATGCTGGTTGCGTTTCTGATAGTGTGTTTTTTTATTGCGGAGTAGGGATATAGCGTTATCAAATAGCCCAATGTTAGAATGTAAGACCCTATAGATAATGCAAATTTTAAGGGTTTGATCCATACATTGATTCCCATTAGGGTTCTTTCATCAAATAATAGGCCTCCAATACACATAAAGGCAAACACAAAGTGAAGGCAGGCAATCCAAAATAGAATAGGACTTTCTTGTCTAACAATGCTTATTATAGTTCTCATAATGTTTTTATTTTATTTTATTTGATTTGATCGACGTGATGATTGAAAACAATAAAAATCCTAGTGGACCGGCCATAAAAGTGAAGAAGAGACAGGGGGCCATAAGCAGTTGATGCATTTTTATTTTTCGGTTTTTTTGAACCATCCACATGCCGATGAGCAAATCAAAGGCCAAATAATGCACCCAGCCGGCCAATACGGCATCTTCTTTGGTAAACAGTTTCATTACAGAGGATAAACTACCAAAGTCCAATCACCCTTCAGCTTGAAATGTTAGCGTGATATAGATGGCGTAAACCAATGATAATACGAGAGGAATTACTTTATAGTCCGTAAGAAAACAAGAGACCTTCCATTTTGGAAGTAAGATGAGCAAAAGCCACATGGGCATCACCATGAGGTTCGCGAAAGAGAAAACAGTTGAGGTTGTCATAATGATTGATTTTTATTTTGAACAAATATTGGAACACTTAAATAGGTAGACCAGACCTTTACATTGAACCATCGTATATCTTCACTGAGTTGTAAATCGTACTATAAAATGATAAAATGGGAACAAAAAAAGAAAGCGGCCTAATCCAGGCCGCTTTCAAATCTAGTCTTCGGAGAACAATATGAAAACTAATTAAAGGTTAGGTTGTTTGCTATTTCTTTGAAGGAAAGTAATTTATTTTCTTGTTTGTCCAATAATAAACGTTTCAATTCAACTAGTTCCTGTTTGTTCAATAGAATAATGAAATGGTTATGACCTACAGTTACTGGAATTTTTCTGTTGTGGAAAGAATGAGCCAATTGTTTTTCCCAATAATCAACATCAAGGCCACAGATATACTCGATGAACTTTTGGAGCTCCCATTCGTACAGTTCGAAACAAAGATTGTTGTAGACAATTTGAAAGAGCTTAGTTTGGTTACAATACGTAAAAAGCCCATTCTTGGTTTGATTGATGATTTCTGATGACGGGCACATAGACTAGAATCTTTTGACAAATATAGTTATTTATAATTATTCTAAATAATAATAGTATATAGATTTTGTCATAAAATGCGGTTACGGATAGTCCGGCTTAATTGTGGTATATTTGCACGCAATTAATCCGTAATTGCAATGGAATTCCATCAAAATAAAATTGTAGGCGAGGGGTTGACCTACGACGATGTACTTCTAGTTCCCGCGTATTCGCAAGTCCTTCCCCGGGAAGTAGACATCACCTCAAAATTTACCAGAAACATTTCGATTAACGTTCCTGTGGTCTCGGCTGCAATGGATACTGTGACGGAATCGAAAATGGCCATTGCCATGGCTCGTGAAGGCGGTATTGGCGTATTGCACAAAAATATGACCATTGAGCAGCAGGCGATGAAGGTTAGAAAGGTCAAGCGTGCTGAAAGCGGAATGATACTAGACCCTGTGACGTTACCTTTGAGTGCTATGGTTAAAGACGCCAAGGCCAGTATGAAGGAGCACAGCATTGGGGGTATTCCCATCGTTGATGATGCAGGAGTGCTTATTGGCATTGTGACCAATCGTGACCTTCGTTTTGAACGGAACAATGAGCGGCCTATTCAGCAAGTAATGACGACAGAGAACTTGGTCACTGCTGAAGTAGGTACTACCCTAACCGAAGCCGAAGATATTCTGCAAGAAAACAAGATTGAAAAACTCCCCGTAGTGGATGGGCAATACAAACTAGTAGGTCTCATTACATTTAGGGATATTACCAAGTTGACCCAAAAGCCCATTGCGAATAAAGACAAGTATGGCCGTTTAAGGGTGGCTGCGGCCATTGGGGTCACTTTCGATGCCGTCGATCGGGCAGGAGCTTTGGTAAAGGCCGGAGGTGATGCTATAAAAATTGATACGGCCCATGGGCATACCAAAGGAGTCGTAAACACTCTGAAAAGTGTTAAGGCAAAATATCCCGAACTCGATGTGGTAGTGGGCAATATCGCTACCGCCGATGCAGCACGTTATCTTGCCGATGCTGGAGCCGATGCAGTTAAGGTGGGCATTGGTCCGGGTTCAATTTGTACGACTCGTGTGGTTGCCGGTGTCGGTTTCCCCCAATTCTCTGCTGTTTTAGAGGTAGCGGCTGCACTAAAGGGCACAGGAGTTCCTGTCATAGCCGATGGTGGCGTTCGTTACACAGGTGATATTCCTAAAGCAATTGCTGCTGGTGCCGATACTGTTATGTTGGGGTCGATGCTCGCGGGTACCAAGGAGTCGCCTGGTGAAACCATTATTTACGAAGGCCGTAAGTTCAAGAGCTACCGTGGTATGGGGTCTGTAGAGGCCATGAAAGAAGGAAGTAAAGATCGTTATTTTCAAGATGTTGAAGATGATATCAAAAAACTGGTTCCTGAAGGTATCGTAGGTCGCGTTCCTTACAAAGGTGATTTGTATGAAAGCATGCATCAATTTATTGGTGGTCTACGGGCTGGTATGGGCTATTGCGGAGCAAAAGATATTGCTACCTTGAAAGATACCGGAAAGTTTGTCAAAATCACCGCAAGTGGTATCAATGAAAGCCATCCACATGATGTTATGATTACAAAAGAAAGTCCCAATTATAGTCGGTAGACCCTAGGTTTTTCCTTTATTTAAATAGTTCATCACCTCTCTTTTGTAACTGGCCCCGATAGGGATTTCCTTTTTCCCGATTTCAACGTCCATTTTGGTAAAGGCTGTTATTTTTGAGGTGTTCACAATATAGGAGCGATGAACCCTTAAAAAGGAATCAGGTAATTTTTGTTCGAAATTTGCAATGGTGTCTTTGGTAATCGTATTTTCATCAACAGTGAATATCCTAACATAGTCTTTCATACTTTCTACATAATCAATGGCTTCAAAATTAATCTTGATGAATTTTTTATTTGAATTTACATAGAGATGGTCGTTCTGGGGAGTATCTATTTTTATCTTCTCTTTTGAGACGGGGAGATTGGAAAGGCGTTTGTATTTGTTGATCGACTTAAAAAGTCGTGAGAACGAAATGGGTTTTAAAAGATAGTCCACAGCATTTAAATCATAGCTCTCGGGGGCATACTCCCGATATGCTGTGGTAAAGATTACCTTTACTGCAGGAGGTATGGTTTTAATAAGTTCCATTCCTGATAATTGCGGCATTTCTATATCGAGAAAAACCAAATCAACGGTACTCTTGCTCAAAACCTCAAAAGCTTCGGTAGGGTCCTGAAAGGAGTCTATAAGCTCAATTTCTGGGAGTAACCCCAGATGCGATTCAATGACCTGTATGGCCAAAGGTTCATCATCGATGATGATACATCTTATTTTCATAGTTACAGGAGTTCCAATTGCAGTTGGACTTCGAATTTTTCTTCATTATCTAAAACCCTAAAGTCATACTTTTTGGGATAATTTAACGCTAGCTGTCTTTTTAAGTTGGTGATTCCAATACCGCTATTACTAGACTTTATTGGCCCTGATGGTAAATTTTTACCCTTTTGGTTTTTAGAGGTAAATTGTAGTTTCCCCGATTTAACTCTTAAATCCAATACAATCCCTGATTTGTTGTTTGTTGGTGATATGCCATGTTTAAAGGCGTTTTCTACTAACGGTAACAATAGAAGGGGTGCAATGGTCATTTTTATATCATCAATTTCATGATGAAACGTAACACCTAGTTTATCGCCATGACGCAAGGACTCTAACTCAATGTAAGCGTTTAATAGTTCCAACTCCTTTTCTATTTCGATTCTTGGTTCGTTACTTTGGTATAATATAAAATCAAGGATTTCTGAAAGTTTTAGTACTACCTCTGGCGCCAAATCCGATTTCGTTAAGGTCAATCCATAAAGATTATTTAATGTATTGAACAAAAAATGCGGTTGTATTTGGGCTTTCAAAAAACGAAGCTCATTAAAGGCCTTCTCTTTCTGCAATACCTCGATGGTATGCTTTTCTTTCTGTCTATTTTGAAATGCCCTTATTAAAATCATTACCAAGGCATAGATGTATACAGACGGAAAATAAACGGCAAAAAGGTAAGGTGCGTCCATAACGATTTCGGTAAAGGACTCTTGGATAAAATCTTCCCGAAAAAATGGTTCTGCAATATATATGATGAATAAACGCCCCAATGCCGTGAAAACGTAAATGGAAAGGACAAGTCCAACAAAGAATTGAAGGTATTTCTTTTTAAAAAGCTGATTCGGAATTTGATAATAATTTAAAAGATAAGCGGCGGCCATTTGCACTGGTAATAGGGCGAGGTAGTTAGCAACGTTAGCCTTAATGGTTCCCGTATTGACGCTAGCCAAACTAATGAATATGGTCGCTAAGCCAATCCAGAATAGCAAATGTCTTGTAAGCCTGTTCTGTAAAATCGAATCCAAAGACTGTTTTAAACCCCTCATAAGTTTTAAAAATAATTTATAAATAATTGAATTTGGTCATTAAATGCCGAAACCACTTCATTTATCGACAAACCTGGATTTCCTCTTGACAAAAACATTTAGGGGTCATTTATCCTATCCGCCATGAGCAAAGGTCTTTTGGTCTATTATTTCAGAAGGGCGTATACCTATCCAATAGTTTTGGGGCATCAAGAATTTAAAAAACGAACGTCATGAAAAAACTTGCTTTATTATTAGTGTATTTAATACTATCCTTCATTACTAAGGCCAATGCGCAAAACTGTGGGCAATTATTACTCGCAGTGGAGGCCAATGATTTAAAAAAGGTAGAAACGCTTCTACAGCACGTAAATCCAAATTGTATCTATAATGAAGAAATTCAACCTAGAACTCCACTAGGAATGGCTGCACAAATGGGAAATTTAGAGATGGTCAAAAGCCTTGTTAAAGCTGGGGCCAAGCCTAATTATCGTTTTAAAAGAGATGCCAGTGCTTTGATGATTTCCGCAGCGAATGGCCACCGTAAGGTTGCCGAATACCTTCTGCAAAAAGGTGCTGATATCAATGCCCGTATTGTAGGTGATGGTACCCCTTTGATAGCAGCGATTCGGGGTAATAACATAGAAATCGTAAGGCTATTCCTGAAAAAAGGAGCCAAAGTGAATACTGAAGTCATTGGCGATGGTAATGCCATGGTGGCCGCAGGTAACGCTGGAAGTGAAGAAATCTTACGATTACTTATTGAAGCTGGAAGTGATATCAATAGGGCAGTGGAAGGTGATGGAACCGCTCTTATAAAAGCTTCCTCACAAGGCAACCTAGAATTGGTAAAGGCCTTGGTGCAACTTGGGGCTGACGTCAATAAGAAAAGCGACCGAGATGGTAATCCGTTGATTATGGCTTCAAAAAATGGGCATGTCAACGTAGTAAGGTATTTAGTAGGACAAGGTGCCGATGTGAATGCATATGTTCTGGGTGATGAAACCCCATTGATTCGAGCAGCTTGGGGCGGTCATCTCGATGTAGTAAAATACCTGGTTCAACAAGGTGCCGATATCAATAAAACCGTTCGGGATAGCTATTCATTAAATTCTGAGCGGCGTAATGCGCTCAGAATGGCAAGGCGAGGTAATCACGGTAAAGTCGTTTCATATTTATTGAGTAAAGGAGCCAAAGGATAGTATTATTTAAATAGTAACCGTCATGAGAAATTTATTTCAGCAACTTATTATTTTTTTATGTTGTATTAGTTTTAGTGCACAAGCGCAAGACAGTTTACAAATCAACTCCCTTGCAGCGTCTTTTTTAAAACAGACCAAATTACCAGGTCTTTCCCTTGCCGTTGCCAAGGGTGGAAATGTCATTTACGCAAAAGGATTTGGGTTTTATAACGTGGAAGATAACCGACCAATGCTTCCTTCAACCCGTATTAGAACGGCGTCTGTTGCCAAGGTACTTACGGCAACGGCATTGGGTCGTTTGGCCACTGAAGGACTTATCGACTTCGATACACCTATTAAAAACTACATACCCTATATCAACGATACATATGCAAATTTAACGGTTCGACAATTGGCGGGTCACACCTCGGGCCTAAAACATCGTCCATCGAAAGGTGGTCATCAAAACAGACAGTACAACACCATTAGGGAAACCCTCGAAATTATCGATGCCCCTTTGTTGTTTGAGCCGGGTACTGATTACAAATACTCGTCTGCCGCTTTTAATATATTGGCAGCGGTGATTGAGGGAGCTTCAGGGATGTTATATGCGGACTATATGCAAACCCAGGTTTTCGAGCCATTGAATATCAAACAGACCTCCCCCGAGAACATTAATGAACTTACCGATATGGATGCAGCGATTTATTTGTTAAAAAACGGAAAATTGAAAAGGGACAAACCAACGAACGATAGCTACAAGATTCCCGGTGCTTCCTTTAGGAGTACTCCAAGCGATTTGGTAAAATTGATGAATGCGTATACTGGTCAAGGATTTATTTCTAAAGAAGTCGTCAAAGATATGTTTACCAGCAATCGTTTGCCCAATGGAGAAATGACACAAGTTGGGATTGCTTGGCGCTCCTCCTTTGATATTTTTGGAAATCGGGTAATTGAACATGCGGGTAGTTGGCTGGGTGCGCGAACGGTGTTGGTATACTATCCTGATAAAGACTTGAGTATATCTTTAATGGTCAATGCACAATGTCCTTTACTTATAGAGGAGACCGCCCATATTTTTGCTCAATTCTTTATCAACGAAAATCAGGATATTCCGAAGGTACCACTGAACAAAGAAGTACAGGTTCTTTACAATTCCAAAAAGGGTCAAAAAAAACACCTAGGCAATATATTTTTAGATGATGGTCAGGGCATTTTATCGACTGATATAAAGGGTTATTTAGCATCCAATTCAGTAATTCAACTTAAAAATGGTTTTGTGCTGTGCACGATGTATGGTTTATTTTTTATGGAAATGGATGCAAATATCGAAGGGAATGTATATGCGTACTATACTATGAATAAAAGGAATCCTATAGAAGAAGAGCCTTTATTGGAGTTAAGCGCGTTGGATTGAAGATCTCTCATTTTCCAACACCGGCGTAGCTTTTCCAGTCTTGCTCTTTGTAGATGTTTTCTCCAAAGTATTTGGCGATTTGCATAAAAGGTTTGACTTTTTGATATCCCGGTACTGGGGAAAGCATCTTCATATTTTCGTCCAAAAAGACCACCGTCGGATAACTCATCCTGTTTTGCAAAAGGGCTGCTGCCAATTGGTGATATCCTCTTCTTCCAGAAGGTACGTATTCAAAGGTACGCCCGTCGAACTCAATGGGTTCTTTGCCCTCAGCATCAAACTTGACCATATAATAGTTCTCTTGCATGTATTTTGCCACCTCAGGATTTTGAAAGGTGTCTTTGTCCATCTTCTTACACCATCCGCACCAGTCCGTGTAGACATCAACAAAAACCTTTTTGGTATTACCTTCATTTTGGGTCATGGCGACAGCCTCTTCAAAAGATACCCATTGTATTTCCTGCGCAGAAAGGGAGAAAGAAAAAAGAAGTAGAATGGCCAAAACTATCGCTCGCATATTTTAAAATTTTAGATATAGTCCGTATACTATATCAAAGCTAACGAAAATTGTGCCAGTTTATTTCTGAGCGATGGGTTGGGGGAGTGGTTTGAAGAGTTCTTTAACATCCACCTGATTTCTGAGAATATCGTCAAAAGTTTCCCGTTCGCGAATCAAATACGCTTTGTCATTGTACCAAAGCACCTCCGCAGGTCGGTAACGCGAATTGTAATTGCTTGCCATGGTAAAACAATAGGCCCCAGCATTTCTAAAGGCCAAGATATCACCTTCTTTGATTTCATTGATGCGACGATTACTACCAAATGTATCAGTTTCACATATGTAACCTACTACCGAATAATACCGCTCACGACCTTCAGGATTTGAAATATTGATAATCTCATGTTGTGAACCATAAAGCATGGGCCTAATTAAGTGATTGAACCCAGAGTCGACTTGAGCAAATACCGTTGATGTGGTTTGTTTGACCACATTGACTTGGGCTAAAAAATAGCCAGCCTCACTAACCAAAAATTTACCCGGTTCGAAAGCTAAGGTCAAAGGTCTCCCATACTCTTCGCAGAAATCATTGAAACGCTTTGATAGTTTTTTCCCCAGTTCCTCAATATTGGTTTCAATGTCCCCTTCTTTGTAAGGAACTTTGAAGCCGCTACCAAAATCAATAAATGATAAATTTTTGAAGTTTTTTGCTGTTTCAAAAAGTATCTCTGAAGCGTATAGGAAAACATCTATATCGAGAATGTCACTACCGGTGTGCATATGAATACCGTTAATATTCATATCGGTCAGTTCTACAATGCGTAATAAGAGTGGAATTTGATGAATGCTGATACCAAACTTAGAATCAATATGCCCTACTGAGATATTTGAGTTACCGCCGGCCATTACATGCGGATTAATGCGGATGCATACGGGAATATCAGGATGCTTATTACCAAACTGTTCAAGAACGGAGAGGTTATCAATGTTGATTTGAACCCCAAGGACGGCTGCCTCCTCAATTTCCTCTAAAGAAACCCCATTTGGGGTATATATAATGGATTCCGGTTCAAAACCCGCCAACAATCCTAATTTTTCTTCTTGAATGGAAACCGTATCCAGTCCGCACCCCAATTTTTTCAATAGACGCAAGACCGAAATATTCGAAAGCGCTTTGGCTGCATAATTCAATCGCAAACTTTCCACATGTTTAAATGCATTGGTCAGCCTTTGATACTGTGATGTAATTTTATTGGCGTCATAGACATATACGGGTGCTCCGAACGTTTCTGCAATATTCAAGAGTTGGGTGGAAACCATTTTTAATTTTTTTCAAAACTACTTTACGCGACTTATAATCACAAAAATTAATTCAATGAAAAATATTTTTATAACTAATTGTTGTAAAAATAACAACCAAAAATGTTGTTGCTTCTTTGGTCACTGCTTAATTTTAGAAAAATGTTGATGTATGAAACTGCCCCTTTTTCCATTGCAGTCGGTTTTCTTTCCAGGGGAGACCGTTCCGTTGCACATATTTGAAGAACGTTACAAACAATTGATCAATGATTGCCGCGAAGAGGCCGTAACTTTTGGTATACCCGTTTATATCGACGGTACCGTACACTTTGGGACGGAGGTGCAGTTGGTAGAAGTAGTCAATACCTATGAAACTGGAGAGATGGATGTTGTCTGTATTG
>JBHJJC010000144.1:0-30707 GCA_050042945.1 Croceivirga sp. | reverse complement strand
CCATTGTTCTTATTGAACCCTCAGAATCTTTTTAGGGATGATGAAGGAGACTATAATTTTGGAAACTCTTTTCAAGTGTTTTATGATGACATTAAAACCTTCGGATTTTTTGGAGAATTGAATATTGATGTCAACCGAAAGTTCACTTTGGGAATCAATGCAGAATATTTTAATTACAATACCGAAACCAATAATCCTGCGTGGAATTTACCAGAACTAAAAGGTTCCGTGTTCTTAGATTATCAAATTACGGACCAATGGTATGCGGGGGCGAATTTATTTTTTATTGGAGAGCGCCAAGACCTACAATCAATAGCGGCGGAAGGAATATCCCCAAACGAATTTGTTTCGAATATCGTAACCCTTGAAAGTTTCTTTGATGCCAATGTACATTTGGGGTATCGTTTGAATGACCAATTGTCGGTCTTTGCCAAGGCATCAAATTTAGCCAACAGCAACTATGAACGTTGGTCGAACTTTAGGGTTCAAGGATTTCAGGCTTTGGCAGGTGTTTCGTATAAATTTGATTTCTAGTGTGTTCCAGCTAACTTCTGATTGCTTACACTTAAATTAAAGAAGAGGTTTTTAGTCTTTTCAGTTTAAAATCAAAACTTATAAAAATGCCATTTGGTCAAGCATATAAGACACCTTAAGAATAATTAGAGCTGAAAATTCGGCTTTATAAAACACCTAATTTTTATCTAAGCTTAGCTAAAAACTCTTTATTTGGACTTACCATTAATGAATTCTCCAAATGTTTTTTTGGGTATCGCGATATTCCTTTAAATCCTTTGATAGTTTTTTTTCAATTGGTTTCCAATGTGTTATTGAAATTGCATATGCAATCAATACCACTAAAAGTGGAAATATTATCAAGTCTACCATTTTATCAGCTTTGTGGGGTGTGCTTTTAAACATAAGATTCGCAACCAAAGTCACGACACATGTAATGAGACATCCGGTTAAATACATCTTATAGGGTTCCATAGCAGTTTTATTTTGGGGATTATGGGTTATATCTTTAGTTTTTCTTCTAAAGTTAAAAAATGAAAACTGACCTTACAATAGCGCTGGGGCAAATGGAAGTGGTTCCTGGAAGACCCGAATTGAACTTGAATAAGATGTTGCAAATGATTCAGGAAGCCAAGCAAAAGTCGGTTGATTTGATTTGCTTTCCCGAAATGTGTGTTGGAGGCTATTTATTAAGCGACAAATTTCTTGAGGATTCCTATTGCAAGGAACTCATGAGCTACAATAATGACCTTTTAGAGGCCAGCAAGGGCATAGCCATTGCGTATGGTAATATCTATGTGGTTAAACCCGGTGAAGGTCACCATCCCAATAAAGATGGTAGAAGTAGAAAATATAATGCGGTATATGTAATGCAGAATGGGAATTACGTAGAGCGAATAAGGGAAAATGGTATTCTACCTGTTGGGGTTCAGCCCAAAACACTTCTTCACAATTATCGCTTTTTTGACGATGAGCGCTATTTTTTTTCCTTACCAGATGTAGCTATAGACTATGGTATGGAACTCAGCGATTTGTTATCACCTTTCTTGATTTCAGTGGGGGATAAAAAAATCCCTATAGGTATGGAGTTGTGCGAAGACCTTTGGTGTCATGACTATAGGTCGAATGAAGAACCAATTAACATTACGAAAATACTCATTGAATCAGGGGCTAAAAAAATCGTCAATTTATCGGCTTCGCCTTGGACCTTGATGAAAAACAGTGCTAGGGATAGGCGTGTAAAGTACTTGCAGCAACAGTCCCCACCTTTCGTTCCTTATTATTACGTGAACTGTGTTGGGGTGCAGAACAACGGAAAAAATATTGTTACGTTTGATGGGGGTTCTACCGTGTACAACAAAAAGGGTGATCCATGTATATTATCCGAAAACGGTTGGAAAGAAGACTTGATGATTGTTGATAAAAATGCTGTATTCAAATCCAAAACCAGGAACATCGGAAGTGCCATCGAGGAAAAATACTTGGCCATTTCCAATGGATTAAAAAATTCGAAGAATATTTTAGGGGATAATCCACGTTTTGTTATTGGTTTGAGCGGCGGAATCGACAGTGCTCTTGTGGCCACGCTTTTAGTGCTGGCATTTGGTAAAGAAAAAGTGATAGGCGTTAATATGCCATCGAGATACAATAGCGCGAAATCCAAAAATTCAGCATAGACACTAGCGCAAAATTTAGCCATTGAATATTTGGTACTCCCTATAGAGGCGGTGGTAAAAGAAAACGCAACTATTTTGGAACAAGATGGGCAAGAACTGAGCGAGTATCATTTAGAAAATGTACAAGCGAAGATTCGAGGAACCTCCATTCTGTCCAATCTTGCTGCTAAATATAACTGCTTCTTTACCAATAACGGTAATAAATTGGAAATTGCTCTGGGATACTCTACCCTCTATGGAGATTGGGGAGGTGCCATAGCTCCCATCGGTGATCTCACGAAAACAGAAGTGGTAGCCATGTGTCACTATATCAACGATACCGTATTTGGGAAGGAAATTATACCCGAACTTTTATTGCCCGACACACTATGGAGATTTAATGAAGACCAGATTCAACCTTCTGCCGAATTGAAAAGCGATCAGGTCGATCCGATGAAGTTTGGATACCATTGCAAATTAATAGAAGCCGTAACTGACTATCAAAAAAAGTGCATAGAAGATATCATGGCCTGGTACTTGGAAGGTGCCCTACATGAAAAATTGGGTATCCGTTATGAGCTTATGCAACGTTGAGGAATTGACTCTCCTAAAGTGTTCTTAAGAGATTTGGAATGGTTTTATGGCACCATCCAAAGAAACGTTTTTAAGCGCGTGCAGTCTCCCCCTATTATTCTGACCAGTAAATCCAGTTATGGGTATGACATTCGGGAGTCATTGCTGCCCATATTAAAAACAAAACAATACCAAGAGCTTAAGGAAAAAATTGAGTTGATGGATAGTTACCGTATGGCTGAGCTCAAGTAAACAAAGAATTGGTTCATGCCCTGACCACCCTTTAATTTTTTATTTTGAAATGCATCATAATAGGGATAAGGCAGATTTAGCCTTATCCTTGATATTGAGATTTAACTTATAAAACCAATATCTCTCTAGAACTCCCCTTCCTTTCATTATTGGGCTTTTGTGCGTCAACAAGTAGAATTGATAATTGTTAGAGATTGAGGTTTTTCCCAATCAAAGACGGGAATCATCTTGAAAATTATTTGTCTTTGAAGTATTCGTCTGTCGCCCATAATGACAAAATATTCTTTCATTGATGGTGTCTCTAGAAATTGAGATAGAAATGAATAAAAAGACTATATAATTAAATTTTGTTTAACTAATTTTGTAAAAAAATTGAACAAAATGACACACATTGGTAAAGAATTTCCGAATCTTGATGTAAGGGCAATGGATTACATGGGAGATACCTTAACAATTAATGCGTTAATAGAGGCAAAAGAAAAGAAAATGAAGGTGCTGCTTTTCTGGTATCCTAAGGATTTTACATATGTATGTCCTACGGAATTACACGCTTTTCAGGAAGCCCTACCAGAATTTGAAAAAAGAAATACCCTAGTAATAGGAGCTTCTTGTGATACTCCCGAAGTTCATTTTGCATGGTTAAGCACTGCAAAAGATAACGGAGGAATAGAGGGTATTACCTATCCCTTAATTGCGGACAGCAATAGAAATCTATCTTCCATTCTTGGCATATTGGATAGTACCCCTAAAAATACGGTTAATGGTGAAACGCTGGCATTATTGGATGGAGACCATGTAGCCTATAGGGCTACTTATTTGATTGATGAAGAAGGAATCGTATTTCATGAAGGAATCAATCATATGCCCCTTGGCCGAAATGTACAGGAATATATTCGGTTGGTAGATGCTTACACACATTTTCAACAAAAAGGTGAGGTTTGTCCAGCTAATTGGGAAGATGGTGAGAGAGCCTTGGACGCCAACAGTAAATCTGTGGCCGAGTATCTATCTGCTTCTGCAAATTAATTTATTCTTCTGTTTACGAATAGATTTACAATCATATAATTCATTGAAAATGATAACGGAATTAAACACAGATACGCTACAGGACTTGATTAAGGAAAATGATAAGGTTGTAGTGCAATATTCTGCTTCATGGTGCGGAAATTGTAGAATTATGAAACCTAAGTTCAAAAAAGAAGCTTTGGATAATCAGGACGTACTTTTCGTCTATATTGATGCTGAGAAATTTCCAAATTCTAGAAAATTGGCAGATGTCAGCAATTTACCAACTTTTGCCTCTTTCAAAAATGGTCAATTCAAAAATCAAGTGCAAACGAACAAATACGATCTTCTAAAGGACCTAGTAAATGAAATTACCAGTAATTAAGAGCCTCGGCACCTTCATAGAAAATAACGACGAAGATTTCATCCATGAAACCTTAGAGGTTTTAAAGCATGTAAGTGAAGTCTCAAGTTTAAAGGATGAAGAGCTGAATGTTATAGGAGAATTGATAAGCAATATGTATGGAGCACTCGAAGTTCAAAAATCGATTAGAAATGGAGTGCAGCAAAAAGAAGCATTAAATGGTTTTATGCAAAGGGTTATGGGCTCAATAGATAATTAAAAATAGAAATCACTTAACAAAAAGGTCCATTATAACTTGAATATGAAATGTATGAGCGGCGGGCCACTGCTTTCAATTACACGGTGCAGGATGGAGTGCACAAAAAGGATTGTAGTGGTTCGTCAAATACTAAAGCATTTGAGTTCAAAATTTTAAAAACTATTCAATCCTATAGATTATGTCTTCGGAAAGAAGAGCTGCATTATCATTTATACTTCTTTGATAATGATGTTATTAGACGACTTAAACAGCTGCATAAAAGACAGTGTGAGTACAATGGATGTCGCAAAACCCATAATTGCCACGGTGAAGAATACAATTCCTGCAAAGCTTAAGTTTTTAAACCATTGCTCAGAAAGTTGTACTAAGAATACCGGATTAATTTCGGTAGTGTAGACCGCAAAGAAAACAGTGAATATTAGGGTTGCCATAAATCCCGTTACAATACCGGTCAAAAACCCTTTTTTGTAATTAAACATCGGACCTTCTTCCAACCGCCGATATTTAATGGCTTCATAAATGCCAAACCCTGTTATGATGCCGTTGAACAAACTAAAAAAAATATTGGTATGTAAGTCGAACAAAGACAGTACAAGAAAATAAGCGATGAGAGATCCACTAGTGGCTAAACCAAAACGAATAGGGAGGGTGAAATTTTTCATTTTCTTTAATTTTTATTATGTGTTAAATAGAATTAAAAATAGGGATAGGACAAGGAAAGAAAACGCGGGAAATGATTTTAGCAAAGCGTCTTTTACCTTAATATGCATAGCTATGGCACCTGTCATTAGAACTGCCATAATTCCAGCGGAAGGCACGGTAAGTTGAGGCGTCCAAATGGAAACGATTAGCAGCGTTGCCACCAAAACCTTAAGACCTCCTACGAGATAAAGCATTGTCTTCGACAAGCCATATATCTCAAATTCTTTTTTCATGTTTGATGCTTGCCCACCACGCCATGAAGTCGGTTTATTAAAACGCAGAAGCCAGACGTTAATAATGCTAAAAAATATAAAAACCTTTATTATGATTGTTACATATTCCATCTTTGCACTTTTAAAATTAATGCGTTTTTCTCTCGGAGGTCAATGGTAATAACATCCGCTATACTTATAATGGGCATTTTATGCTCTGCAATCTCGTTTCTCTTTTTTGGTTATTCGTGTTTAACCTCGCCATTTATGGTTTCAGAGTTCAAGAGGTATGGACTCAGTACATACCGTCGCCTTACGGGATGCTTACAGATTTTAGGAGCTCTTACCCTTTTAGGGGGACTCTTTTATCTACCCTTCACTATTATTGGTAGTGCTGGTCTCTCCATTCTAATGTGGATGGGATTTGCAGTCCGCATTCGTATTAGAGATAGTCTGATTCAGTCAACGCCTGCATTATTTTACGCAGTACTCAACATGGTTATCCTTTTTACCGCTTTACAAGATCTTGATTGATTTCTATGTTCAAACTTTCGTTTTGAATCACCGTTAGAACTCGTGACTTATGGGCCTGGGTATTCCAGCTAAAAAAGTCATCGAGTTCGAACGGTTTTCATCAATGCATCTTCTATAGATTAGGGCATGACAACAGTATCAATGGCGTGTATCACACCATTTGATGCTGCTACATCAGTCAATACAATAGTAGATGTACCACCTTTGGCGTCCGTTAAGATTACATTTTCGCCATCAAGTGAAGCCGTAAGCGTATTTCCTTGCACTGTGGTAATCGCAAAAGAACCATTGTTGTCTTGAATGGCCTTTACCACGTCAGCAGCCTTGACGTTTCCAGCTACCACATGATATGTTAAAATAGAGGTAAGGGTTCCCTTACTTTCAGGCTTTAACAATCCATCTAATGTTCCTTCCGGTAATTTTTCAAAAGCGGCATTGACTGGTGCAAATACCGTAAATGGACCTTCACCACTTAGCGTGTCAACTAACTCTGCAGCTTTCACAGCCGCTACCAGTGTCGAGAAGTTTTCATTACCTGCTGCTACTCCGACGATATTGGGTGTTTGTTCCTCAATAACTTCTTCTTTTTGAACTTCAGTTTCCACAGTCTCAGTTTCTTCGGGACTGTTTTTCTTTTTGGTGTCTGTGCATCCATAGGCTGTCACCAAGCCACCAATTAAAGCTAATGCCAATAGTTGTTTTTTCATGTTCCAATGTTTAAATGATTATAATGTTACATAGATTATTTTGAATATTGTTTAATATAAAGTTAAATAAATTAAACAAAATTAATTTTTATGGATTACCCTTAAATCAAATGCTCATTTATCAATTCCTATTGGTGACTTCAAGAAAGCGCTGGAAGGTTGATGGTGAAATTCTGGTATACAATCATGTTATAACCTTTTAAGTGCAGGAAACGAAACCAAAGTATCAAAAAGAATAAAAAGCATTGATCGATTCTTGATTGTTCAATCCGGTATTATCGATTTCCATTCAGCTTTGGCTGCTTTAAAATCATGTTGAAATGTATTTGTATGCCACATCAACATCAACATTCTATGGGCCAGTTGTCTTGCCATTTCCTCATCACTCGGAAAATGCACTCCCATAATTTCCCTAGACGCTCCAATTTCGTAAGCCAAATCGATAAAAGCTTCTCTTTTTTTAGGTATTAATTCTGCCAAGGCATAGGCCTGAATATAAGCCCAAAGCGTGTGACCACTAGCAAAAGATGGGGAACTGATTTTTGTCAAAGGCTTTAATTTTAATTCTAGTTGATAAGGTCTCGCACGTAATAAATGATATTTGACCGCAAACTCCATCAAACGCATATCGTTCATGATTTTTTGAAGGAGTATAGAGGTTTTTGGATATTTATCTGAAGTGCAATCAAAACCTATCACTTCCCTGAGTTCAAAGAATAAGTGTTCCAGATTTTTTTCATAGCGCAGCTTAGTAGGGAGATAATTGATATCGGGCCAATAGCCGATTTCTGCCAATGCCATTACCCTTTCAATTCTTTTTAAAAGTCTTTAAACTAGTCTTTTAATTACCATCTTACTTGTCAAAAGAAGTGACAGTTTATTACTCCATAATTGGTTTGGTAACATCAAAATACTTAACTGCGGGTATTTCTTTACCTTAGAATTCATGAAATGGTCTCTAGGTATTCTTTTTTCTGTGCTTTCTTTTTGTCTCAGTGCGCAAAACTTGATTAAGAATCCAAGTTTTGAGGAATATCTTGAATGCCCCAATGCCCTGGGTACTTTTGGAAGTCAGGTGAAATACTGGTCTATCCCAACTCAAGGGTCTACCGATTATTTCAATACCTGTAGTAAGGTTATGAGTGCACCTGAAAACTTTAACGGTATGCAGTATCCAAAAGCAGGTGAGGCATACACCGGCCTTTACTTTTATGCCCCTGGCGATTATCGAGAATATATCCAAGCCGAGCTGACGCAGACCCTGCGGGAAGGTCAGAAATATCAGCTGCAATTCTATGTCAGTCTCGCCGAAGGTTCTGATTTTGCCATAAAGGATTTTGGGGTTGCCCTAAGCTATAAAAAGCTGAATATTGATACAAAAAAGGAATTGTCAAAAGGGCGGTTGTTTAGAACCAAGGGCAATCGCTTTCAAGTCCTTGAAATCAACCATTCCAATTTTCATGAAGATAAGTCAATATGGCTAAAGGTTGCCATTGAATTCGTCGCAAAAGGTTTTGAAAAATATATCATTTTAGGTAACCTCAGGAGCAATGAAGGTACTAGAAAAGTACAGACCAAGCGTAGGGAAACCAAAAAAGGGGCCTACTATTACATCGATATGGTTTCATTGACTGCTAAGGACAAAGAGAATACTTCAAACAGTACAATTGAGACCGACACACTTTACGTGTTTAAAAATGTCATTTTGATTTTAATCAATTTCGAATCAATGATGAAGCCCAAAAAGAACTCACTTCGGTATTGAAAAGACTGAAAACCGATACGGAGTTATACATAGAGATTCATGGGCATACCGATGACTTTGGGAAACCAGGGTACAACAGAACGCTATCAGAACAACGGGCAAAGACCATTGCTGATTATTTAAGGGAAAATGGTATTCAAGACAAACGCATTTCTTGGTATGGTCACGGTTCTAGTAAACCAATCGCTTCAAATAGTTCAATTTTGGGTAGGAGTAAAAATCGAAGGGTAGCATTTAAGATTTTTATTCCTTAGAATTGAATAGGTTACAAAGGCAATAAAATTAAATCTGTAAAGTTATGTAAGATAAATATGACGTTTTGCTATGTCCCGAATCGCACTCGTTTCTTTTTTGTCTTATGTTGCATCAATATTAACCTGTTTTTCTCAGAAAAATATGGTCTTAAATGGCGGTTTTGAGCAGCTGACGGAATGTCCCAAAGATGTCAGTAGTCTTGATGAACATGCCGTGCACCTTAGTTCACCCACATCAGGTACTACAGATATTTTTAATACCTGTGCCATGGGCAAGGTTTCCATTCCAAGAAATTTTAGAGGTCAACAACCTACGTTCTTGGGGGAATCTTACGCAGGGTTATATCTCTATTCTCCAAACGACTACCGAGAGTATATACTGTTGAAGTTGGATACTGTTCTACAAAAAGATACCTTTTATGAACTTACAATGTATGTTTCCCTCGCGGAAAGTTCTACGGTTTCCACAAATGATATCAATGTCTTATTCAGCGATAGGCCTATTGCCTTGGGAACATCCAAAAACTTATCCAAAAGCCGCTTGTCACGATTAAACGAACACCGGTTTCAATTTCAGAGATTGGAATGGCGCGGGAGTTCTCGCGATATGGACAATTGGACGCCCATAACACTGCGATTTCAAGCGAAAGGTTTTGAAACACATATTATTTTGGGAAATTTTAGCGGTGACGGACTCACAAATCGTTTTAAGACCAAAAATTTTCGTTCGGCCCATAAAGAATTTGCTTATTATTATATTGATGAGGTAAGACTTATAGCGTCATCTCAACAGCCCTTTGAGGTGGGTGAACCTTATGTTATTGAAGGAGTACGATTTGCGAACGATAGTTACCTCTTATCTGACATTGCTAAAGGAAAAATTCAGGCGCTGTACAACCATCTAAGGGCTTTCCCGAACAAAAAAATAACGATTAACGGTCATACCGATGACAAAGGTTCAGAAGAACGTAACCAATTTCTTTCCCATAGACGTGCCAAGGCGGTAGCGTCTTATTTAGTTGAGTTGGGTTTTCCTGACAAGAATATTGTTTGGAAAGGCCATGGTAACCGTAAACCGTTGGTTACTAAGACGACTGAGGAAGCCCGTTTGAAAAATCGACGGGTTGATTTTGTCATCACTGAATTTGAAGGACATTAGCTAAGTCAAGGCTCGTTCAAATCATCAGGGGGTAGTTGCTCACTGATCAACAACTCCCTCAATTCATCACTATATTGCAAAATAATCTCCCCCGCGTTACCACCGTCCAATACAAAAAAGGATTCTTGTTGATACCCTGCCGAAGTAATATTGATTTTCCAGTGGAACTTCTTCTCACTGGTTAGGGTGAAATTTCCATCAAAATCAGTATATACTGTGTTCTCAGCGATTTCTAAGGTAATCGCTGCCCTATAAATAGGTAGCCCGAGCTCATCTACGATTTTACCGGTAACCGTATGTTGGGCCTGGGTGTAAAGCGCGGCAAAAGCCAATAATAGCATTGTAGGTATAATGCGCATTACAGCAAGATTTGGATTGTAGTAACGGTAATCTCTTCACCTTATTATGAAATTTTCGTTGTGTGGCGTAGTACATCGGTAAAAAGCATACTAAATACGACGAACGTACGTTTTAATCGTAGCGAGAACCCAAATCATCATAACCTATGGATAGATTCTACACTCGCTTTTTATCATTTTTATGTATTACGTTAGGGGGTTCCACCTTCGGACAGAACCTCATTTTGAATGCCGGTTTTGAACAGCATGCTTCATGCCCAACCCATTTTTCCAATCTTAGTGTGTTGTTGCAGGATGTTTCCCTGCCAACCTCCAGTTCGGGAGACTACTTTAATCAATGTAGCAATGAAGACTTTGGCATTCCCCATAATTTTAAAGGAAATCAAGCCGCTGCAGAAGGCGATGGGTACTTAGGACTATATTTTTACGCCCTAAACGATTATCGTGAATATGTGCAATTGGGAACCCAAAGCGTACTTCGGGAAAATTTTCCGCATAAAATTTCATTCAAGGTAAGTTTGGCCGAAGCTTCTACGCTGGCCTTAAAAAACATGTCAATCATTTTGACGAATGGAGCACTTCGTTTGCCCAATAGTACGACCTTGACCACAGAACGTCTGAACTTACAACAAGGACTCGAATTTCAAGAAGTACCGTTAAAGACAGATAAATCTATGGCCGATACCGAAGGATGGATAACACTTACCGCAGAATTCGAAGCAAAGGGTTTCGAAAGTCATGTATTGGTTGGTAATTTTAAGGATAACACCAATACCGAATTGTTGGGTACGGAAAAGGCATTGATTCCCTGTGATTTTTCGTATAATTTTATAGACGATTTTCAATTGGAGGAATTGCCTCGTGTCAATTACGAAAAAGATAAAATCTACGTGTTGGAACATAAACCTTTTGAACCCAAAGGGTATGAATTGGATGCTGCCGCCATGGCCAGCGTGCAAAAGATTTTTAAGTATCTTAAAGATAATGCTGAGGTACAGTTAAAGATAACAGGCCACTCAACGGATGCGGGAACGCCAGAATATAATAAGTTCGTTTCATCACTACGAGCACGAGCAGTAGCTTTATACCTTAAGAAATTAGGGATAAATGACGAAAGAATTGTTTGGGAGGGCGTTGGTGAGACCAAAGCACTTCGAAATGGCAAAATAAAGCAAGGTCATTTGGCTAATAGAAGCGTTGAATTTGTAATGACCAAATTTGATGATCAGTAGCTAACAACTAAACCGTTATAGAGAACCCCAAGCGTAATTTTCTTGGGGTTTTTTATTTGTTACTTTTGAAGAAAGCCCTTCAAATGAAAAAATTATATGTCCTTTTGGTCCTTCTCTATTGTGCAACATCCTGTAGTAAAAAGCAAGAAGTTGACCTTATTGTGACCAATGCCAATATTTATACCGTTGATGAGGACTTTTCAAAGGCATACGCGACAGCTATTAAAGATGGAAAGTTTGTTGCGGTTTCAAATGATAAAGACATCCTAGAAAAATATAGTGCCAAAAAACAGCTGGATGTTCAAGGAAAAACCATAGTTCCAGGTTTATTTGACGCCCACTGCCATTTCTATGGTTTGGGGATGACCCAACAAGTGGTCAATCTAAGGGGAACTACGAGTTATGAAGAGGTTTTGGAAAAGGTATATGACTTTAAAAAGGAACGCCCTTCTGATTTTATATTGGGAAGGGGTTGGGACCAAAACGACTGGGAAGAAAAGGCGTTTCCCACTAAAGATGCCTTAGATAAGCTATTTCCTAGCACCCCCGTGGCGTTGGAACGCGTTGATGGCCATGCGTATTTGGTCAACCAGAGGGCCTTGGATATGGCCGGAATTACCAAATCTACCAAGTTGAGCGGAGGTGAAGTCATCCTTGGTGCTGATGGCGAGCCAACCGGCGTCTTGGTAGACCGACCCATGGCTATGGTAGACGCTGTAATCCCACAACCTAGTTTAACTACTAAAATACAGGCCCTAAAAGATGCCGAAGCCCTCTGTTTTGACTACGGCTTGACTACCGTAAATGATGCTGGTTTGAACAAATCGGTAATAGAACTCATCGATAGTCTTCAACAGGTTGGGGAGTTGAAGATTCGTATATACGCCATGGTGAGTAACAATGAGGAAAACCTCGATTATTATTTGAACAAGGGAATTGTGGAAACAGACCGATTAAACGTTCGGTCGGTAAAGGTATATGGTGATGGCGCTTTAGGCTCAAGGGGTGCCGCACTAAAAACTCCCTATTCCGATCAACCTGGTCATTTTGGAGCCATGATAACCCCTACAGATGAGATGGAAGCCCTAGCAGAACGCATAGCTGCGTCGGACTATCAAATGAACACCCACGCCATTGGGGATTCTGCCAACATTGTGGTATTAAGGGCCTATGATAAGGCTCTGAGGGGGAAACCCGACCGCCGCTGGAAAGTGGAACACGCCCAAGTGATTACAGACAATGATTTTGACTACTTTGAAAAGGGTATAATCCCCTCTGTACAGCCAACCCATGCTACCAGTGATATGTACTGGGCTGGACTAAGGTTGGGCCTGCAACGCATGCGCGGCGCTTATGCTTTTAAAATGCTTTTGAAAAAGGCAGGTATAGTGGCTTTAGGAACTGATTTTCCAGTGGAAAAAGTAAGCCCGTTCCTCACCTTTTATGCCGCTGTGGCCCGACAGGATTTGGAAGCCTATCCTGAAGGGGGCTTTCAAATGAAGGATGCCTTGACCCGCGAGGAAACCCTAAAGGGAATGACCATTTGGGCAGCTTACTCTAACTTTAAGGAAAACGAAAAGGGAAGCATTGAAGTAGGTAAAAAGGCCGATTTTGTGGTCTTAAGTGATGATATTATGAACGTTGATGTTCACGCTATTCCAGAAATTGAGGCCGAGAAGGTATTTGTTGGTGGAGCGCAGGTGAAATAATAACCAAGTGGAAATAACTATAAGGACAATCATAAGTATTCAAAAAGACTTATTATGGAAAACAAACTAGATTGGCCCCGTTTGGATTTTGCAAGCATGCAAGACACTATAGAAACCTTACATCAATGGATTCAAATTGTTGGAAAGATTCGGTTTAAAACTATGCCTTGGCAGAACCATTCATGGCACGTTCCCTTGTACATCAGTACAAAGGGGTTTACTACCAATCCCATTCCTTACGAAGGAAGGGTTTTTCAAATCGATTTTGATTTTAAGCAACATCAGCTATTTGTGGAATGTTCCAATGCGGGTATGGTTGCTATGGACCTATATCCGAGAACCGTTGCTGATTTTTATAAGGAGCTTTTTGAAAAAATGGAACAATTGGGAATCCGAGTTAAAATCTATGGTAGTCCCAATGAAGTAGAACCGGCCATTCCCTTTAAGCAGAATACCATCAATAAGTCGTATGATAAGGATACGGCCCAAGCCATTTGGAGGGCAATGGTAAAGGTAAATGAGGTTTTCAATCAATTTAGAAGTGATTTTATAGGTAAGGCTAGCCCCGTTCACCTGTTTTGGGGCGCATTTGACTTGGCCGTAACACGATTCTCTGGCGAGGACGCCCCTTTACATCAAGGGGGTATGCCCAATATGCCATTGGACGTGATGCAGGAGGCCTATTCAAAAGAAGTGAGTAGCGCTGGGTTTTGGCTAGGTTCCAAAGACTTTCCCTTCCCTGCTTTTTATGCGTATGCTTACCCCAGTACCGAGGCGTTTGGAAAACAAGAAGTATACCCAAAGCAGGCTTTCTGGAGCAATGATATGGGCGAATTTTTCTTGAAATATGAGGACGTGCAAAAATCTGCAACGCCTGAAAAGATCTTGTTGTCTTTTTTACAGAGTACCTATGACGCAGCGGCCAATACCTCAGCGTGGAACCGAGAGAAACTGGAGACAAAGCCATAAAAAGATGTACGGAAAAGCTATAATCAATTCCGGGCAGCGCTCATGAAGAAAATCCAAAAGACTTCCAATAAAGAACGATGCCTCCTTTATCTTAAACGGTATGCTGACAAAGACTTGGAAGGGGTGGCCAACCTATTTGCCCATGATATAGTACTTCGCGATTGGAAGATTCGAGTGGTGGGCAAACAAAAGGCCGTTTCGGAAACCAAGAAGAATTTTGAAGCGGCCGAATCGCTTATGATAGACGTCCTTTCCACCTATGAAAATGAACAGACCATTGCCACTGAACTAAAAATCGTGGTCAATAATATTGAAGAACTGTATGTGGTCGATGTTATCACCTTTAATGCTGAAGGTTTGATTAGCTCGATTCGTGCATATTTGGGGAAAGGTGATAATTGATTAAAACAGGTACATAAAAAAAGCCCCAGTAATGGGGCTTTCTTCATATCAAAAAAGCATTCTTTAAAACATCACAGGGGTGGCAACACGGGCAGTACCCCAGCCCATAACCAAATGTGCTCCACCGTCAACCTCTTTAAAGGCCATGGAGAACGCTTCCAGTGCTTCGTCATCAGTAGATGATGCAGAGGTGACGCGTACTACATCAGCAGCGCTGTCATACGTGTAAGCACCCCATTGATTTAGGTTTTTGTTTAGAATTACGGTCCATTCCCCATCCCCAGGAATAGTAAATAATGCATATGTTCCAGCGGCAACCTTTTCACCTCCGAAAGTAGCATCTTTATAGAAGGTAATTTCGGCCGCTTCATTCGCTCCTGTTCGCCAAACTTTACCGGAAGGTGCCAAGGTAGCCATATCCCTTCCCTTTAATTGGGGCCGACCGTAAATGACACGAACGGCCTTGTCTGATTCTTTGTAGCTGGCAGGAAAAGCAGCCATATCCATAGGGCTTTTGTCTATACCACTAAATTTCTGGGCCATGGCATCAGTGGTTAGTAAAGCCAAGGCAAAAAAGGTCAATACAAATAGATTTTTCATTCGTTTAAAATTTTTAATGGAATTAGAAATTAGTATTCAAGTTTTGAATGTGTCGAAAATCAAAGCTAGTCCTTATCAAGCTTGTGCATTTTTAAAAATGCGTTAAAATTTGTGGTCTTTCAATTTGAAGTTTACTGTAGCTCAAATAGAATATAAACCTTCGGTTTGAATGGTATTTGGATATAAAAGTTATTAATTGAAATTAATTATTGATTTTATCTTTCAAATAATTATAATTAGTTGAAAATTTACCAATAATTTATAGATGGAATATTATGTGTGGAATTGTATGTGCCTTTGATTTAAAGGAATCTGCCGAAAGCCTAAGGCCCCAATTACTTGAGATGTCTAAAAAAGTGCGTCATCGTGGACCGGACTGGAACGGAATTTATGCCAACGAAAAGGCTATACTGGCCCATGAGCGATTGGCTATTGTTGATCCCGCCAGCGGTAAGCAACCACTTTTTAGCGCAGATGGCAAGTTGGTATTAGCTGCGAACGGTGAGATTTATAATCATCGGGAGCTACGCAATAAAATTGGTGATTCGTTTCAGTTTCAAACCCAATCTGACTGTGAAGTGATTTTGGCACTTTATCAAGAAAAGGGTGTTGATTTTGTAGATGAGATGAACGGTATTTTTGGTTTTGCCATTTATGATGCTGAAAAAGAGGAATATTTTATCGCCCGCGACCATATGGGTATCATTCCCCTATATATCGGATGGGACAAAAACGGTACGTTTTACGTTGCTTCTGAACTCAAGGCCTTGGAAGGCACGTGCTCGAAAATAGAATTGTTTCCACCTGGGCATTACATGCATAGTTCAAATGGGGAATTCGTTAGATGGTACCAACGTGATTGGATGGAATATGAAAACGTCAAAGAAAACGAAACCAGTATTGAAGCACTTCATGATGCACTTTCGGCCTCAGTGAAAAGACAACTCATGTCTGATGTACCTTATGGAGTATTGCTCTCCGGTGGCTTGGATTCTTCTGTTACCTCGGCCATTGCAAAGAAATATTCGCAAATGCGAGTCGAGTCAGGTGATACCAAAGAAGCGTGGTGGCCGCAATTGCACTCCTTTTCCGTCGGTCTGGAAGGTTCTCCAGACTTGGCAGCCGCGCAGAAAGTAGCGGACCATATCGGTACCGTACACCATGAAATCAAGTTTACGATTCAAGAGGGACTTGATGCCATTCGCGATGTTATTTATAATTTGGAAACTTATGATATTACGACCATACGTGCGAGTACCCCCATGTATCTGATGGCAAGGGTCATCAAATCAATGGGAATTAAGATGGTACTTTCAGGTGAAGGGGCGGACGAATTGTTTGGAGGATACCTATATTTCCACAAAGCGCCAAGTTCCAAGGATTTTCATGAAGAAACCGTGAGAAAATTAGACAATCTCCATATGTACGTTTGTTTGCGGGCCATCAAATCCCTTGCGGCCTGGGGTATAGAGGGTCGTGTGCCCTTTTTGGACAAAGAATTTATGGATGTGGCCATGCGTATCAACCCGAAGGACAAAATGATTACCGCTGACCGTATGGAAAAGTGGGTAATACGAAAGGCTTTTGAAGACTATTTACCTGAAAGTGTCGCGTGGCGCCAGAAAGAACAGTTTTCAGATGGGGTTGGATATAGATGGATAGATACGCTCAAAGCTTAGGTTGATGAAGAGATTAGTGACGAGCAAATGAAGAATGCACATTTTAAGTTTCCGATTCAGACCCCGACCACAAAGGAAGAGTATTATTATCGTTCTATTTTTGAGGGTCATTTTCCCTCAGATACAGCGGCTCTAAGTGTTCCTCAGGAGCCTTCTGTGGCCTGCAGCACCAAAATTGCACTGGAGTGGGATGAGGCGTTTAAGAACATGAACGATCCTTCTGGGCGAGCCGTGGCGCAGGTTCATGAAGACGCATACGTTAAATGAGCCCCATGTTTCGTTAAAGTATATTGGTCGAATGTAATCTTGAGTACATCTGAAGGGTCAAATGGCCTCGGAATAACTAGGCTATTTTTCAATCTTACCCTATCATTCCGAAGAGGAAAGATATTTCGATTCAAGAAGGTTGCAATTGTAGTAATTTTTATGTTTAATAGGTCAGAAAAGGTGCTTCTTTAAGTGCCTTTTTGTTTATACCGGAGCATCTCCCAGAACCTTATTTTTTCCACAATAGTTTGTTGATAACTCCAGATGGTCGATACGACCTCAACCCTTAATTCTATTGGGTATTTCGTATATTTGTAAGATTTCAAATTTTGAAAAAAAACCAATAAATAGTTATGAGCGAAGAAGCTAAAATGCCCCAATATTCGGCTGATAGTATCCAGGCATTGGAAGGTATGGAGCACGTACGTATGCGTCCCTCGATGTACATTGGGGATGTCGGTACAAGAGGCCTCCATCATTTGGTCTACGAGGTGGTCGATAACTCCATTGATGAGGCCATGGGCGGGCATTGTGATACCATCACGGTCACCATCAACGAAGACAATTCCATTACCGTTCAAGACAACGGTCGTGGTATCCCAGTTGGATTGCATAAAAAAGAGGGAGTGTCGGCACTAGAGGTCGTAATGACCAAAATTGGTGCAGGAGGTAAATTTGATAAAGATTCCTACAAGGTTTCAGGTGGTCTTCACGGGGTAGGGGTGTCTTGCGTCAACGCACTCTCTGAACATTTGAAAGCCACTGTTCATCGTGATGGAAAGATTTGGGAGCAAGAGTATGAAAGGGGAAAAACGCTATATCCTGTAAAGAGTACGGGCAGTAGTGACATGACCGGAACATTTGTAACCTTCCGCCCTGATAAAACTATTTTTACCCAGACAACGGAATATAATTATGATACCCTTGCCAATCGGATGCGTGAATTGGCCTATTTGAATAAAGGTGTCACGATTAGTTTGACCGATAAACGACATAAAGACGAAAAGGGGGAGTTCATATCAGAAACGTTCTTTTCTGAAGAGGGATTAAAAGAATTCATCAAGTTTTTGGATGAAACCCGTGAACCTTTAATTCAAAGGGTCATCTCCATGGAAGGGGAAAAGAATGGTATTCCGGTTGAAGTGGCCATGATTTACAATACCGGTTTTTCAGAAAATCTTCACAGTTATGTCAACAATATCAATACCCATGAGGGGGGAACCCATCTTTCTGGATTCCGAAGGGGACTGACCTCGACCCTGAAGAAGTATGCTGATGGTTCAGGATTGCTTGATAAACTGAAATTCGAAATCTCTGGAGACGATTTCCGCGAGGGGTTGACCGCAATAGTTTCTGTTAAGGTCGCTGAACCGCAGTTTGAAGGACAGACCAAGACTAAATTGGGTAACAGAGAGGTCACCAGTGCCGTAAGCCAAGCCGTATCTGAAATGTTGACCAATTATTTGGAGGAACACCCAGACGATGCCAAGCAAATCGTTGAAAAAGTAAAGTTGGCAGCCCAAGCCCGTCATGCCGCAGCCAAGGCCCGTGAGATGGTTCAGCGTAAAAACCCCATGGGTGGCGGTGGTCTACCAGGCAAATTATCGGATTGTGCCGACCAAGATCCAGAAAACTGTGAATTGTTCCTCGTTGAGGGTGATTCCGCAGGTGGTACTGCCAAAATGGGTCGAGACCGTGCGTTCCAAGCTATTCTTCCCCTACGAGGTAAAATTTTGAATGTTGAAAAGGCTATGCAACACAAAGTTTTTGAGAATGAGGAAATCAAAAACATTTATACGGCATTGGGGGTGACCATAGGTACTGAGGAGGATAGTAAAGCCTTGAACCTCGAGAAATTACGCTACCATAAGGTTGTTATCATGTGTGATGCCGATGTTGATGGCAGCCATATCGAAACCTTGATTTTGACCTTTTTCTTCCGTTATATGCGAGAACTAATTGAAGGAGGGCATATTTACATAGCAACCCCTCCTTTATATCTGGTCAAGAAAGGAAGTAAAAAACGGTATGCTTGGAACGATACCGAGCGCGATGAAATCATGGCTTCCATGAACGGTGGGGGCAGTATTCAACGTTACAAAGGTCTAGGGGAGATGAATGCAGAACAATTATGGGATACGACCATGAATCCTGAGTTCAGAACATTACGTCAAGTAACCATTGAAAATGCTACGGAATCCGATCGTATTTTCTCTATGCTCATGGGAGATGAAGTGCCCCCAAGGCGTGAATTTATTGAAAAGAATGCAGTGTACGCCAACATAGATGTGTAGTTCATAAACGATAACCTATTATTTACAACAAAAACCCGGACATTGCGCTCGGGTTTTTTAATTTTACCCTATAAAATTCTTACAAGATGCGAAAGATAATAGTAGGTACAGCTTTATTGATGGTTTCTTTGGTAAAGGCACAAGACTTGAATGACCTTTTTATTTCAGGTATTGATGATGCCGAGCGTTTTGCCAATGCGTATTTGGGTCCGGTTCAAGAAGCAGCTATTTTTAGTATGTCCAACGGGTGGTTCAACACCGCGGATGCAAAACCCTTGGGCGGGTTTGAAATTTCCATTATTGGAAATATAACAGGATTCAAGAATAAAGATGATAAGAAAGCCTTTCTTTTGGATCCCTCCGAATATGATAATTTGGATTTTGTAGACAACCCTGGACAACCAAAGCAGGTTTCTACTGCACTTGGTGATATTGAAGACGTCAATGTGTTTGTTGGCGCTTTAGGGGAACGTGAGGAGTTTGAACTTCCCGCAGGTTTGGCTGCCGAGGATTTTAATTTTATTCCAGTACCTATCATTCAAGGTAGTGTAGGTTTAATAAAAGGCTTAGAAGTTAAGGCACGTTTTGTCCCCAAAATTCAAATCGATGATGCTAAAGTTGGGGTTATTGGGGGCGGATTGCAGTATGAGTTTACTAAACTATTGCCCGCTGATAAATTATTGCCTGTGGCCATTTCAGCGGTAATAGGGTATACAAATCTAAGTGGGGAATATGATTTTACGGAATCATTGGATGTGCAAGGGCAAGACCAACGAATTGATGCCAAGTTTAGATCATGGAATTTCAGTGCAGTAGTATCAACCAGAAAAATTCCAGTAATTAATTTTTATGGCGCTTTGGGCTACATTACTGGAAAATCGGAGATTGACCTTCTCGGAGATTATGTGGTGACTACAGGTCCATTTCAAACTACCTATAACAATCCTTTTAGTGTTTCGCAAGACGCTGGTGGTGTTGTAGCAAACCTTGGTACAAAAATCAAGCTCGGATTCTTTCGTTTGAATGCCGAATACAACATTTCAGAATTCAGCACCTTTACCGCTGGTATGAGTTTTGGGTTCCGTTAACCTTTAACTATATCAACCAATCAAAAAAAGTCCCGACCAGCTGGTCGGGACTTTTTATTTTCATATAACAATCTAGTAAATATTATTTCCTTGTAGCGAAAACATCACCATTATCCAATTCCAATGCATCATCATTTAGTGATACTTGAATTTCCGACAACGAATCTTCGGAATTAGATATAGTATATACTTCATCTATGACTTCCCATCGGAAATCGGTGTAATAGACAATATCTGAATCTGAATTACGATGATATCTTCCTAAGAAAACATCATTAAAAATCCACTCCTCACTAATTGAGGCGGATTCATCTTTGGCCGTTTCTTCGTTAGAAACTTCTGTTTTTACCCAAATGCCGAGAACTGGATCGTCATTTTCGGGTATACGACTGCAATTGCTCGCCGCAATGCAACCAATAATGGCCAACATTGAAAAGAACCTTTTCATAAGTAGGTATTCATTAAATTTGGGACAATTAAAACGGACGTTTTTAAGGTAGTATTGCAATTATTCGTTGTACTGCACTATTCCTACAATTTCTTCGACCAAACCCTCTTTTTTTTAACATTTCTATTAGTGATAACCTGTTTGTGCATCATGGGTTTACACTCCAAAAACATAAAAACAATGGCATTTTTAATAAAAATATGGGGTTTAAAATCCGTATTTTTGGGCGTTTTTCAATTAAATAAGAAGATAACAAAATGAAAGTTACAGTTGTTGGTGCAGGAGCCGTAGGGGCGAGCTGTGCGGAATATATCGCTATTAAGGATTTTGCCTCAGAGGTAGTGTTATTGGATATCAAAGAGGGTTATGCGGAAGGTAAAGCTATGGATTTGATGCAAACCGCTTCTTTGAACGGATTTGATACCAAGGTCGTTGGTAGTACCAATGACTACTCAAAAACCGCCGATAGTGACATTGCGGTCATCACCTCAGGTATTCCTAGAAAACCTGGTATGACCAGAGAAGAATTGATTGGTATCAATGCGGGTATCGTAAAAACCGTTTCAAAGAGCCTATTGGAACACTCTCCCAATACCATCATCATTGTGGTGAGTAACCCTATGGACACCATGACCTATTTGGTCCATAAAACGACAAATCTGCCAAAGAACCGAATCATTGGTATGGGGGGAGCCTTGGATAGTGCACGTTTCAAATACCGATTGGCTGAAGCGTTGGGGGCCCCCATTTCTGATATTGATGGGATGGTTATTGGTGGTCACAGCGATAAAGGAATGGTACCGTTAATTGGGCATGCCACAAGAAATAGTGTTAAAGTTTCTGAATTCATTGATGAAGCAAAAATGGATTGGGTCGTACAAGAAACAAAAGTTGGAGGCGCTACATTAACCAAACTTTTGGGTACTAGCGCTTGGTATGCGCCTGGTGCTGCGGTATCGGGCTTAGTGCAGGCCATTGCCTGTGACCAGAAAAAAATGTTCCCCTGTTCGACTTATCTTGAGGGAGAATATGGCTTAAGTGATATTTGTATTGGAGTACCTGTCATACTCGGTAAAAATGGAATAGAAGAGGTAGTTCAAATCCAACTATCTGGGGCAGAAAAAGAGAAACTGACAGAAAGTGCAGAGGGTGTTGGTAAGACCAACAGCCTGTTAGATCTCTAGTATCAATTGGTAAGTGATGAAATGTCATTTCGAAAAGTCACTTGGCTTTAGTCGAAATGACATTTCTTTTTTCTTTTCATACAAATCACAATTGGCTCATTTCTATTGGGTAATCCTAATTGAAATGATATATTTGCACGCTGTTTACAAAAAATTCTAAATCAATGCAAAATAAGGGATTAGTAAGGCTTTTTGCGCTTCTTTTCGGCTTGGTGAGTATCTACCAACTTTCCTATACGTTTATTACCGGCAAAGTTGAAAAAGATTCTGAAGTTTTCGCTATTAGCGAAGTTTCCGAGGCAGAAGAAGATTATGTAGCGAAACGTGAAGCCCTAGAGGCATCTTATTTGGACTCCATTGGTGGCAATCCCATACTCGGGTATACGAGTTATGACGATGCTAAAACCAAAGAGTTGAACAAAGGCCTCGACCTTAAAGGGGGTATTAATGTGACCCTGCAAATAGCCGTGAAGGATATTTTGAAAGGATTGGCAAATAATACCAAAAACCCCATTTTCAATAAGGCGTTGGCAGATGCAGATGACACTTCGAAGAATAGCGACGACACCTATTTAGAACTCTTCTTTGAGGCATTTGATGCAGTCAAGGGAGACACCAAACTTGCAGCACCTGGTATTTTTGCCAATAAGGCATTGAGTGATGAGATTAACTTTCAGATGACCGATGATGAGGTCAAACCTATCATCCGCAGGAAAATTGATGAATCGGTTGTTTCTGCTTTTGAAGTATTGCGGAAGCGTATTGATGGTTTTGGTGTGACACAGCCTAATATTCAGAGAGAGGGTAATTCTGGCCGTATTTTGGTCGAGCTACCAGGAGCACGAGATGTGCAGCGGGCCCAAGAATTGTTATCCAGTACAGCACAATTGGAATTCTGGGAAACATATCAATCAAACAACCAGAGTTTGGGGCAGTTTTTTGTCAACGCGAATGAAAAACTACGGGACATTCTTGAGCCAAAAGAAGAAGAAATCGAGACAGAAGCTACTCCCGAATCGGAAATTGATTCCCTGCTTTCAGATGTAGCAGAAGATTCACTTGATTTAGCCACCGAATCCAACCCCTTATTGAGTAAACTGTTACCCGCCGCCCCAGGAAGTTATGCCATAGCCCGCCTGACCATTTCAGATACTGCTGAGGTTGGCTCGTATTTGCGAATGGATCAAATTAGAAGATTGTTACCGGTTGAGGTACAGTTTACCAAGTTTGCCTTTGAAAAACCCCCAAAAGGTTCTGAAGTAGTTGAATTGTATGCCTTAAAATCCAACCGTGATGGCTCGCCACGAATTAGTGGAGATGTCATCAATGACGCACAAGATACTTTTGACCAGTTCAACAAGCCTGCGGTGACCATGAGCATGAATACCAGAGGTGCGCGCGAATGGGAGAAACTGACTGGTGATGCCTTTAACAACCAAACGGGAATCGCTATCGTTTTGGATAATAAGGTCTATACAGCTCCTGGTGTTTCTTCCGGACCTATTTCGGGAGGACGTTCAGAAATCACGGGTCAATTTACCGTGAATGAGACCAAAGATATTGCGAATGTATTGCGTGCAGGTAAATTACCAGCTTCGGCAGAAATCATTCAATCTGAAGTAGTTGGTCCATCGTTGGGGCAAGAAGCTATCGATAGTGGTTTTAAATCATTCTTAATCGCAATGGCCTTTGTTTTGGTATGGATGATATTTTATTATGGTAAAGCGGGAATCTTTGCAGACATTGCTTTGATTTTCAACATTTTATTGATTTTTGGAGTGTTGACCAGTCTTGGTGCAGTATTGACCTTGCCTGGAATCGCAGGTATCGTATTGACCATAGGGATGTCAGTAGATGCCAACGTATTGATTTTTGAACGAATTAAGGAAGAGTTGGCCAAGGGTAAAGGAAAAGCCCAAGCCGTTGCCGACGGTTTCAACAATGCGTTGTCATCCATCTTAGATGCGAACATCACTACAGGCCTTACGGCAATCATTCTTTTTGTATTTGGATCAGGTCCAATTAAAGGATTTGCCACGACCTTATTGATAGGTATTGTTACTTCATTGTTTACCGCCATTTTCGTTACTCGATTAATGGTAGATTGGTACATTGCCAAACGTGGAAGGGAATTGGCGTTTTCAACGGCTATTACCAAGACATTGTTTACCAATTTGAATATCAACTTCCTTGGGAAAAGAAAGATTGCCTATGTTATTTCGGCTGTCTTGGTCGGCATAGGAGCCTTCTCCCTCTTCACCAATGGCCTGCAGCAAGGTGTTGATTTTATCGGCGGACGTTCTTATCAAATTCGTTTTGAAAAACAAGTCAATCCCTCTGAGATTGCCTCTGGTTTGAATGATGTATTTGGAAGTGGAACCCAGGTAAAAAGATTTGGTGAAGCCAATCAAATTAAAGTTACCACTCCGTATAAGGTAAATGTTGAGGGTATCGAAGTGGATGATGAAATTCAAAATAAACTATACACCTCTTTACAACAGTACTTACCAGATGGCACTTCATTTGAAGATTTTACCGTAGGAGCTTCTGAGAAATCCATCGGAATTTTGCAGTCAACCAAGGTAGGCCCAACGATTGCCGATGATATCAAACAGAATGCATACTATGCCATTTTGGGCTCTTTAGCGGTGGTATTCCTCTACATTTTATTGCGATTTAAAAAATGGCAATTCTCTTTGGGTGCGGTTATCGCTGTGTTTCACGATGTGATGATAGTATTGGGAATTTTCTCTTTAACCAGTAGCATTATGCCCTTTAATATGGAAATTGACCAAGCTTTCATTGCGGCTATTTTGACTGTAATTGGGTATTCCTTGAACGATACCGTAGTTGTTTTTGACCGTATCCGTGAAGTGGTTGGATTGAAAGGATGGAAAGGCGGTGAGCACATTAATCAAGCATTGAACAGTACATTGAGCCGTACCTTAAACACCTCTTTGACGACCTTGATTGTGTTATTGGCTATTTTTGTTTTTGGTGGTGAAAGCTTACGCGGATTTATGTTTGCGATGATAGTTGGGGTCTTAATAGGTACTTACTCTTCAGTCTTTATTGCTACACCCATCATGTTTGATTCATTGAAAAAGAAAATTGCGGATGGCAAGGTTGCCGTAGCCTAATTTTCTAAAAATATAGTATAACCGCCGTTTCCATTATGGGAAGGCGGTTTTTTATATAGAAGAAGATTGTAGCAGCGTCCTTTCTAGTTTTTTGGCCACTTCTCGAACAACTAGGAGCAAGTATTCTGTGGTATCTCTTGTTTTCCTGTGATTGATAAAACAAGCTCGAATGGCGTATTCTCCCTTTAATAGGGTTCCCATAATAAAGACACGGCCATCCTTTTCAAGTTCGGGCATCAAACGTTTATTGAACGCTGTAATTTCGTTCTTGTCAGTCATCTGACCTACGTAGCGAAAGCAAGAAACCGCCAGTTTTGACTTGGCCACCAACTCAAAATCGTGTGATGCTTCGACCAGGTCATCTAAATAGTGGGCCAGGTCAATATCTTTTTGAATCATCAATTTAATAGGATTGATGCCATATGCCTTGATTGTCATCCACACTTTAAATGCTTTAGCATTTCTAGAGAGTTGAAAATAGTGTTCATTAAATTCCAATCGATTACCATCATTGGCCATTTCAGTATCGAGATAAGCTGCTTTTTTATAATAGGTCTGTTTTAGCTTGTCCCAACTACGAACTATTGTACAACCACCTTCGAAGGGCACATAGAACCATTTGTGAAAATCAAGGGCAATGGAATCAGCTCGCGACATGCCCTTATAGTCTTCTTTCAGGTAATCTAAAATTCCTGCCAATGCCCCGTAAGCACCGTCAATATGGTACCACAGGCCATAATGTTCTGCGATATCGGCTAAAACATTGAGTTCATCGATGGCACCCGTATTGACTGTTCCAGCATTCCCAATAAGACAAAAGGGCTGTAGCCCATTCGAAAGGTCTTCTTCAATCTGTTTTCCTAAGGGGTCTATTTTGATTTTGAAATCAGCATCGGTCTCAATTTTTCTCAAGTGGTTTGTGCCAATACCCAAAAGTTCTATGCTTTTGTCGACACAACTATGTACTTCTTCTGAAGCGTATACCACGAAAGGCGATTGTCCGAACAGTCCCTTTTTTCGAATTCCCATTCGTTCAAAAAAGATATTTCGCCCTACGGTGAGTCCGGTAAGATTGGCAGCCGATCCGCCACTGACCAAAACACCCCCTGATGCAGAGGGAAAGTCCAATAATTCTGCTGTCCAAGAAATAACCCTTTTTTCAATTTCATTCAGGGCTGGGGCCAAGTGCCATTTGGTCTGATTTTGATTGATGGTTGTTGCTAATTTTTCTGCTACAATGGCCATTTGGTTGCCTCCTGACATGACATAGGCGTACATATGCGGGCCTAAATTTCCGGTGGCTGTGCCCAGAACCTTTTCTTCAACTTCCTTTAAAAGGTTAACCCATGGCATGCCGGTTTGTGGTAATGCCTCGTCGAACCAAGCTTCTACTTCTTTCTGCGGAAAGTGATGGTATCCTTTAATATCGTTTACCTTATCACCTTGTTTTAGAACCAACTCTGTGCTTAAATCCAATAGTTCCTTGAACTCAGCAGTACTTATATCAAGACTTTGCATTATGCATTGTATTTAAATTGGGAATGATTTGTTTGTCATGGTGTTCGGCATGGTATGCGGTGAAGAATAGTATTTCCCGAAGTGTTAATTTACCCATCACTGGATGGGGTAAAATGAGCTCATCAAATTCTTTTTCTGGATACTTTGAGAGACGTGAGACTAATGAGTCGACTAGCTTTTTCTATTGGTCCTGAATTTTGTTATAGCTTTAAACTTCAACTGTATCGGGGGCAAACAGTTTTGGTAGTACATAACCACGATTGTCATCCAACACTTTTAGATATTGTTTTACAAGTTCATCATATGATTTGCTTTTTCGATTTGACAGTCCAAACTTCATTTTAAGCACAAATCGTGGAAGACCAAAAGCGGTATCAACCGGAGTAACTGATTTGATGATATGTTCCAATTGCTGACCAGTACTCCACTTGCCATTGGGCTGTAATTCAAATTGAGCATCTGGCACGGAAGTAATGGTCTCCACAAATTTATGGTGGTTAGTAATGAGTAGTTTTCCGATATCCGTTTTATCCATCCTTAAAAGTAATGGATTTTATGATGAATTGTGATGGATATGCAACACAGTTTACTTCAATTGTCAGGCCTGCTTTTTTCCCCTTGAGCCTAGTGCTGTTGGTTTCAACTCAAAAGTCTTTTGAGGTTTTAATTGTGGTTCATTGCGATGGGAAACATAAATTATAGCAGATGTGCTCTTTTGCGCGTATGCATTGACCAAATTGACAAAAAGCTTTGTGGAATCATCATCCAAACCTACGGTAGGTTCGTCCAAAATGAGCAAAGGTGGGTGTTTTATCATTGCCCGTGCGGTCAATATCAATCGTTTTTCGCCAAGACTCAGCGTGTTGAAATACCGCTCCTTTTTGTGTTCCAATTTTAAGCATTCCAGCCATTTGAAAGCCAAATTTTGTTCAATTTCCGATGGATTGTAATAAAGACCAACAGAATCATGAAGGCCTGAAATAATCATATTGGTCATGGTGTGGTAACCACGAAAGCGGTCGACCATAGCTGGTGAAAAGTAGCCAATCTGTTTTTTAATATCCCATACACTTTCACCACTTCCTTTTTTTTGTCCAAAGAGAACAAGATCCTGTCCATATCCCTTGTGACTATCACCTGTAATCATTTGGAGTAATGTGCTCTTGCCACTACCATTTGGACCAATTAATTGCCAAAATTCATTTGAGCGAATGGTCCAATCAATTTTATTGAGCACCAACTTTTCTGAAAAACCAACAGAGACCTTCTTGAACTGAACCAGTATTTCAGGTGGTGTCAAAGGTTTTTGTAATGCAGGTGGAATGTGAAGTGAAAAGGAACTTGAAATTTCATTCTTTTTATCGGCCAAGTCAGCACTGTTTGCAGCAAGTAGGGTTGAGTCACCATTAATTTTATAACAGATGTTGAGTATAGGAAGGATGTCCCTTGTTCGATTGGAAACTTGAATCAAAGATAAGCTAGATGCTAACTCCACTAAAGATGTCTTAAGTGAATCTTGGGAAACAACATCGAGATTGTCAAACGGATTGACTAAAATCAAAACCTCAACATTTTGATGTAGTAGATATTCGAGCAGCACTTTCTTTCGTTCACCGCTGCTCATAGTTTTTAGAGGTTGTGAAATGTGTGCCGTCAGTATTTTTTTACCGTGACGTTCTTCTTCTTCAATAAAAAAATCAAGTTGTGATGGGGAGAAAACACCAATGCGTTTTTCTTTAATCCAGACAAGATCAGGATATTCTCCGGTCATCAGTTTCTTTACAATATCATCGTTTCGAATGGTATTGTTTGTCTTAATGAATATATGCTCTGGCATAATGGATTATATTGACGAAAAAGTAATCATTCTTGAAAATTGATTCGATAAATATCCACAGGATTAGCTTTGTAAATAGTTGTTTTATCCAAGAACATCCCGTTTTTTAAAGCAACTTTTTGAGAGGGGATGTTGTCGATATGAATGATTGAAATTAGACTTTTTGCCAACCTATTTTTTTTGGCGAAATTTTTGCACTTTTTCGCTGCCTCAAAAGCAAAACCCTTTCTCCAATATTTGGGTAACACCGAATAACCGATTTCAAGTTCTTGAGCATCATCAACTGATTGAACAAGTAAGCCGCAGAGACCAATTAATTCATTGGTTTCTTTTGAGATAAGGGCATTCATACCGCCCAAGTCATTATCGTATCGTTCAAAGGTCCGGTCAAATTGTTGTTGACAAGCTACTATAGGATTTTTCGGGAGACCTTCCCAAAATTGGGTGCTCGCAGGGTTATGATAAAGGGCAACCAATTATCAAAGTCATTGGTAACCAACCTTCTAAAGTACAATCGCTCCGTCTCTTTTTGATCTAAAAGGTAGTGCGGCATTAATTTTTTATGAACGTAATACTATCGCCTTCCATTAGATGCCATTGGTCTGAAAGTCCTGCATTGACCTCGAGAACATATTTTATGGGAACTTTAGAAGATAGACTGGTTTCATTTAGGGGTTGGGCATTTTTTTGAAAACTGGCTATTTTTTGGTTTTCATCAATGTAGATGATATCAAGGGCAAATTCGGTATTCTTCATATAGAAAGAATGCATGGCAACATCTGGGAAAACAAATAACATCCCTTGATGGTTCTCCATTGATTGGCGGTACATTAATCCTGTTTGTACCTCATAATCGGTCTCTGCAAACTCGACATCCATTGTTTGCAGAAGCGAGTCCTTTTTAAAAATTTGAAGTGTCCCTTCTTTGGTAAATTCAATACGTTCAGTCGCTATGGACTGAGTTGTACTTTTCTCCTTACAGCCTATGCAAATGCCAATAAAAAGAAGTAGTGCCAAAAAAAATGAATTCCTCATCACCCTAAGCCTTGTTATTGTTTGGTCGAAACATCAAATAAAGTCCTAGAATGACCAATGGAATGCTTAACCATTGCCCCGTGGAAAAAGTGCCCCAGGTCTCTTCAAAACCTCCTTGGCTCTTTTTGAAAAACTCAAAACAGAAGCGCACAATGCCCCAAACGGTAATTAACCAAAACCCAAAGAGAAAGCCTTCCTTTTTCTTTAAATTAGTGCGAAGGTACATGCCTAAAAACATAATTAAAAAGACAACGATATAACCTGAAGCCTCATACAGTTGAACAGGATGCCTGTATGGAATGGTATCTAAAATCGATGTGAAATCAGGACTGTTTTCAATCGCTTTGTACGCAGCAGAAGCCGTTTTCTCTTTGGTCAATTGCATCGCCTTATAAGCGGGCATATCGTCTGAATCCCGAATGAATTTTGTGGCTAAAGCAAAAGATTGGTCGACCACCTTTCCGTTGATTTCTGAGTTGAAGAAGTTTCCAATACGTACACAGGCCATGCCCAATCCTGCAGCAATGGCTACCCTATCCAGCAACCAAAAAACACTCATGTCTTTATTTTTTCTGGAGAAGAGCCAAAGCGCTAAAATTGCTCCAAGGGTAGCTCCGTGGGATGCTAGCCCGGCGAAGCCTGTAAACTTAAATTCGGGTGTAGTTTGAATGGGCAGTAAAATGGACAGCGGGTCTTCTGCAAACAGTTCGGATTGATAAAAAAGCACGTGGCCGAGACGTGCTCCCAACATTATGGAGACAACAGCATAAACAAAAAGGGAGTCCAGTTTGACAAGGGACTTATTCTCGATTTGGAAAATCCGTTTCATGACATACCAGCCAATAACGAAGGCCAGAATCCACATCATGTTGTAGTACTTGATTTGTAGAACCCCAAGTTGGAAAATTGTTTCATCAGGATTCCAAATAATTCCCAAAATATGCATGCTTCAAATGGTTTTGGCTAAGATAAGTAATTAGATGGTAGAGGTT
>JBHJJC010000143.1:0-10057 GCA_050042945.1 Croceivirga sp. | reverse complement strand
GCGATTTCTATGACTTTATCATTTCCTATGGCTTCCAAAGAATTATTTAAGCGATTTTTGATGAATTCGTTGACTAGATTTATCGGAAGGATATCATCTTCTCCTTCCTCAAAAATCCAATCAACAATCTTACTTTCCGCTTTAAATGCGTTTTCACAAAGATCTTGTATCATGGAGTGGTATTCATGGGTAAACCATTCAGGATGCTCTTTCTGGATAATTTTAATGATGTCAATACCGAAATCACCATGAATCTGCTCTTCTTTTGAAGTGGCCTCAACTACATTTGATATACCCTTTAACATATTCTTGTGCTTGTTAAAAGCCATAATGATTAAGAACTGCGAAAACAATGAGACGTGTTCAATGAATAGAGAGAACAAAAGAATTGATTCGGCATACTCTTTATTATCATCACTCTTGGCATTTTTCAGGGCACTTTCCAAATACTGTACCCGTCTCATCATCACAGGCTTTTTCTTTAAGTTTTCAAACTCGTTGTTCAGCCCTAAAATCTCCAATAAATGGGAGTAGGCGTCATGATGACGTACCTCACTTTCGGCAAAGGTGGAGCCTACCGATCCAATTTCAGGTTTTGGCATGCGTTTATAAATGTCACCCCAAAAACTTTTTACAGCTACTTCAATCTGAGAGATGGCCAACATAGTGTTTTTAATGGCGCTTCGCTCAACTTGGGTCAATCGAGACTTAAAATCCTGTACATCACTAGTGAAATTGAATTCCGTATGAATCCAATAGGAATGTCTGATGGCCGCCACATATTCATACAATTCAGGATACTCGTACGGTTTAAGGTTGATGCGCTTTTCAAAAATATTGGACTGTCTACTTTGGGCCTGTTGATTTCTATAAATGATATAGGCCTTCGCAACATCTTTGAACTCGCTGAGCATTAATTTTTGTTCCACAATATCTTGAACTTCTTCAACCGTAGGAATGTAATCTCTTACCAAATTTTTTCGTTCAATAAGCTCTCCGTGAACTTGTTCTGCAATAATTTGCGCATCGCTTATTTGACCTTGTTCGACAGCAGTCATTGCTTTCAAGACAGCATTCGTGATTTTATAAAGCTCAAAAGGTTTTGTGCTAAAATCTCTTTTAGTGATGTGGGTAATCTCCATAAAGTGTTAGAATAAAATTGGAATCGCTTTCAACGATGATGTAAAATTCACATTTTATTCACGTTTATTCTACGTCATGAAATTTTGGTTCTTAACAATGTTATTAACAAAAGGTATTTTGTTGAACCTCAGGGCTGTCGTCTTTTTTTGGAACGTAAACACTTCATTATCAATATTATAAAAAATATTAATAATTTGCATAAACTAAATTTATGCAGTGGGCAAACTGATCTTAAAGACGTAGGAAACTACGCCTTAATTGTCCGTAATTGTATGGTTTTACTGTACTTTTTTTGGTTGACCGTTGATGTTTCACCATCGGGTTCATAGACCTAAAGAACAATTTTTAGGATAACTACTACAACCGACAAAAGAGAAAGATTAAATGCCAATATGTTAAACAGAAAAAGTGAAAACGGTCATATTGGAGTCAAATTGATGGACTATCATATGAATTAAAATCCTATCCAGGAAATACAACAAGATGAAAAGAAATTTAATTGCCCTTTATCGTTTTTGCAAAATTAAAAGTAGCAAAAACCAAGTTCTTATAACTGTTTTCCATAGCCTCTTCTATGGGCTGAAGATTTTTTAAAATGGCATTTGTGTAAGTAATTCCAAGTTCTATTTGCTGCGGTATGGAAAGTGTCACTACGCCACAAAAAGCGGCTACAGGAACTTTCTGTTTTTTTGCAGATTCCAAACCACCGGCAATGGTCTTTACAGCCAGGGTTTGGTCGTCAAATTTTCCCTCCCCGGTACTTATCCAATCTGCGTTTATAAGGGAAGATTCAAAATCTGCGAGCTTTTTTACGATATCAATACCTGAAAACAATTGCCCATTCAAAAAGACGATGGCACCTCCACCTAATCCGCCGGCTGCTCCAGCTCCTGGTAATTGCTGAAGATTGATATTAAATGTTTTTTCAATAATTCTGGCAAAATGTTGAAGTCCTTTATCCAATTGTTCAATTTGGTCGTTTGAAGCTCCTTTTTGTGCTGCATACACCTGTGCTGCTCCATTGGCGCCGTAAAAGGGATTGGTAACATCACAGGCAATTTTAAATTGTACTCCATTCACTTTTGAAATCTTTGGGGGTACAATAGTTTTAACGTTCTCTAAATTTTTACCAATGGGTAATAGTACATTGCCATTGGAATCTTTAAAACTAAAGCCGAGGGCCTTTGCGACTCCCATGCCTCCATCGTTGGTCGCACTTCCTCCAATGCCCAGAAGAATTTCCTTGGCCCCTCTTTGAACGGCGTCTACAATCAACTCCCCTGTTCCCAATGTGGTTGTTTCCATGCAGTTGAGTTCCGTTGGTTTCAGTAATCGATGTCCCGATGCCCCTGACATTTCAATAAAAGAGGTGTTCAATTCATCTGACCATAATTATCTGGCGTTAATTTTTCGTAATAAATGGTCGTGAACTTCTACCTCAATGACTTCGGCCCCTAAATAACCCTTAATAACTTCTAAAGTACCGTCACCACCATCAGCCAATGGTTTCTTGATGATTTCTGCACTGGGGAAAACAAACCTTATACCCTCTTCGACGGCATTGCAAAATTCGAATCCTGTTAAAGAACTTTTGTATTTATCAGGAGCTATGACAAACTTCATGGGTTATTGTAAAAGATTTGGGAGCGCAATGCTCAATGCAATGATAACCAAGAAAAACCCAATCAAAAGACCTACTTCTTTTCTTGCGGGTTGAAAGACAATATCAACCCCTTCGTCGGCTTTTTGGGGAATCAAATGACTGAACAGTAGGGCGACCAAAATAGTAATCGCGCAACCAATGGCATTCCACCAAAACCAAAATATCTGAGGTACATACAGCCATAGGTATACGTTAAAAAGAACACCTGTAATTATACCAATATTTGCACCGAGGGCATGGGTCTTTTTGGTCAGAATGGCCAAAATAAACGCTGCGAGTATGGGCCCATAGAATACTGAACTGATTTTATTGATTACTTCAATTACAGTGCCTTCTATATTCCCTGCAAAAAAGGCAAAGAACAAGCATACCAAACCCCAGAAAAGTGAAAGTAACCTTGAGTTGAACACATACGCCTTATCGGTCATGTGGGGTTTAAAGCGTTTCACAAAATCTTCCATGGTCACTGCTGAAAGAGAGTTTACCGTTGAGCTCAAAGAAGACATAGCAGCCGACATGATGGCGACAATCAAAATACCGATTACTCCGTTGGGGAGATATTTGATAATAAATACAGGAACCATTAAATCAGCCCTTTTACCTTCAAGCGAACGGATATTGTTTTGATAGGTGCTATCCATCATTTCTTGAAACCCAATATCTTGAAGTAATAGCGTTCCCAGTACCAAACCCATAATACAATAGGTTAAAGTCAAGGGAAATCTAAATAATCCGTTTGCTAGTAAAAGCCTTTTAATCGTGGGCATACCACTTGCCGAAAGTAAACGTTGTGATTGGGTCTGGTCAGTTCCATAGTACGAAGCGTAGAGGAAAAACCCACCTATGACCATAGGCCAAAAGCCAAATTCATCCTTTTTATCAGTATTATTAAAACCCCACTTTGAGAAGTCGACTGCAGTTAAACGGTCTTTGTCAACATGGGTAAGAAAGTTATCAAAACCGCCCAGCTCACTGACGCCATAGATCAAACATATAATGATACCTAAAAAGAGAATGACCATCTGTATGACATCACCCCAGATAACGGCTTTCATACCACCTTGAAAAGAATATACCAAGGTGATTACCCCAATGATCAAAACTGAAATCCAAAAATCAACGCCCACGGTAGCCTGTAAGATCAAGGCCATGGTATAGACCATAACGCCTGTAGCGACCGAGCGACTGATTTGAAAAACCAAACTGATCAAGAGCCTTGAAGAAGCGTCAAAACGCTTTTCAAGATATTCGTAGACACTTACGATGCCTGATTTATATAAGGTTGGTATTAGCGCAATCATTAAAAATGCCATGGCCAGCGGTACGCCAAATTCATAGGTTAACCATTGCAGTCCACCACCGTCTTTTAATCCTACAAAAGCGGGTGCTGAAATAAAGCTTATTGCAGATAACTGGGTAGCCATGGTCGAAAGGCTTAAGGGCAGCCAGCCCATACTTCGCCCTCCAAGAAAATAATCTCCTGAACTTTTGTTTTCTTTGAATAAATACCCTACGCCTAAAAATCCGACAAGATATATGACGATAATGCTATAGTCTATGTAATTCATGGTTTATGTTGGGTTGGTTCCATTGTCTTTCACCAAGAAAAGTTAGACGTGGTGTACTTATAAATTTAACTTAAAAATTTCAATCTATTGATTGTTGCTTTTTATGCTGTATTTCAAAGGTTTTCTGTCACCAATAAATGTATTTCATGAAGACTTAAAGAAAATCTTTTAATTTTTTAATGATGGTATTGGACAAGGCATATGGAGGATATCTAAAAGGGATATCGAATATAAAAGGTCTTTTGACCACCGATTTTTTATGGGAAAAAAGATAAAAGGAATGTTCTCCGTGATAGCTTCCAAAGCCGGAGTTTCCAATACAGCCAAAAGGCATTCTTTTATTGGCGATATGAAGGATGCAATCGTTGATCATACCCCCTCCAAAGGAATAATTCTCGAACATTCGTTTTTGGAAGCTTTTTTGTTTTGAAAACACATATAGTGCCAAAGGTTTGTCATATTTAGAAATGAAGGATGCTATTTCACTTTCGTCAACATAGGTGTAAATAGGAAGTACGGGGCCAAAAATTTCATCTTGCATGATTTCGGACTCCATAGGGGGATTGTCCACTAGCGTCGGTGCAATGTATTGGTCTTGATCGTTATATTGACCGCCCCAAATCACATGATCGTCTTGAACCATTTTTTTCAGCCTTTCGTACTGATTTTTGGTCGCTATTCTAGCGAAATGGGGTGAGCTTTCCACCTCTTTGCCATAAAATTCTTGAACAGATTTTTTTATTGATTCGATGAGCTGGTCCTTTATTTTTGAATGGACCAAAAGATAATCCGGTGCCAAACATGTCTGACCTGCGTTTAATAATTTTCCCCATGTAATGCGTCTTGCGGTAACAGCAATAGCGGCGCTATCATCTACAATACAGGGGTTTTTTCCACCCAGTTCCAAGGTGACCGGAGTAAGGTATTTTGCTGCACTTTGATAAACGATTTTACCAACGCGGGGGCTACCCGTAAAAAAGATGTGGTCCCATCGTATCGATAGCAATTCTTGCGAAACTTCAACGCCACCTTCCATCACGAAAATGTGATTGGGATCAAATGTTTCATGCACAATTGTTGATAGGATTTTTGACGTGGCAGGGCTCAGCTCCGAGGGTTTTAAAACTACCGTATTCCCTGCTGCAATCGCCCCTATTAGAGGAGAGATGGCCAACATAAACGGATAGTTCCAAGGGGAGATGATCAGTACATTGCCGAAGGGTTCGTGTTGAATCCAATTTTTGGATGGAAAGCTTCCAAGACTTCCTGCCACCTTTTTGGGCCGGGCCCAAAAATCAAGATTCTTTATAATATGGTTCAGTTCAGCGAGAACAAACTGTGTTTCACTGACCAAGCTCTCGAACTTCGGTTTTTTAAAATCGTCATAAAGCGCGTTACAAATGTTATCCTCGTTTTTGATGATGATTTCCCTTAGACGCTTAAGTGACTTTTTTCGGTAAGCGAGGTCTTTGCTTATACCTGAACGAAAGAAATCAAATTGTTTTTCCCTTATATTTTTGGTGGTTACAGCCATTGTTGTTTTGTATAAGATGGTGTAGAATTAAAAATAAGGGTAATTAGGACATTTTTAGGGAATGAGGTGGATTTAGGTCAAATTAGACAGGCAAAGGTAATATCGACCTCTTTAATTGGGAATCGAGGCCTCGATGGTTAAAATTGAAAATACTACTTTAATGGTGGTGAAGGAGTGCGGGTAAATTATAGTTAAAATGTCTTTTGCATTCTATTTTGAATCCGATGAACATGACCTTTAATGTTATATTGGCATTTTTCAAAGCGTCGGGAAAGAAGTTTGTATTGCACCCATAGCATGCTTTCTATTTGAACGGTTCTTATGAATCAGGCCATCTTAGGATTTGGATAATTATCCGATTGGTCTTCAACTGTATTATCCATGCAAGTAAAGTCTTTTTCCACAAGCAATGAAAGAGCACTTGAATCATTCCAATCTACCGAATTACTGTAACCGACCCTATCGCTTTTTGCCCAGATTTTTTGTTCTGATTTAGGGAAATAGATGGTGATGGTATTGTCGATAAAGTCAGCTTCAAGCTCGGTAATTTCTTCTTTGGCGACTAGGGCATAGGTCAGTGCATTGTGATGAAAGTGGGTGATTTCGGTGTAGCTTCCGGTTTTGCTAAAGGTTTCGACCTCTGTTTTTGTGAGTCGAAAACGTACTGAATTTCCTTTGATTCGAATTTTCATAAGTCTGCGTTTATTTGGCCTTTCTTCTAATGCGGAAAGGTGCAATCAACTATCCATTCTTTTTTTTGACCAATCCTTTGGTGAACTCGTTTAGTGTTTCGACCTTCTCCTCAAAATCCCCTTTAATGGTTTTTCGATATTCATTTAAATTCTTTACCAAGTCATCGATGTTTTCTGGAATTACATCTTCAAAAAACTGCCTTAAGCGTTTTGCTGTGGTAGGGGACTTTCCATTCGTTGAAATGGCCACTTTCACATTGCCCTTGGTTACGATACCGCCCATATAAAAATCGCAATAGGGTGGATTGTCAGCTACGTTGACCAAAATAGATCGTTTGCGGCAATCGGCATAGACTTTTTCGTTTACCTTGGGGCTGTCTGTAGTGGCTACTACAATATGCTTCTTCTTTATATGGCGCTTTTTATACTTGCCCTTATGCATTTTCACCTTGTGCTTTTCAGCCAATGAAACCGTTTTTTCGCGATACATCGGTGAAATCATTTCTACTTGTGCATTAGGGCTTGATTTGAGTAGAAAAGTTAATTTTTCTTCGGCCACATTACCGCCGCCCACGATCAATACCTTTAGGTTATTGACCTTTAAAAATACAGGGTACAGTTCATTACGCTCCATGCAACAATTCTCTTTCTTGGTTCAGTTTATAATTAATCGTTACCCGAGTACCTTCCCCCTCAGTAGATTTAAAAAATAACCTACCGTTGATATATCCTATTCGTTCTTTCATAAAAAAAACGCCCATACCACCCTCACTGTTATTTTTGGGTGGCTTATCCAAAATGGAAGTATCGAAGCCTTTGCCATCATCGTCGATTACCACGCTCAAAAGATTCTCGTTCAAATTTAGGGTAACTAAAATATAGTTTGCTTCTGCGTATTTAATGGCATTGTTGACGGCCTCTTGGGTAACCCTGTAAATATTGGTTTCGGCCAAAGGCTCAAAACGAATGGGTTCTTTGGCCTTGTTCTCAAATAGAACTTTCTTACCGGTGAGCTTACTTAATTCTTGTGTCATTTTTTGAAGGGCAGGAAAAATACCATGATCTTCCAATTCAGGCGGTGTCAAATTAAAGGTTGCTGTTCGTACCCCCTTGATCAATTCTGAGGTCAACTCTTTCAAATAGGTAATTTTCTCTTCGGTTTTCTCTTTCTGCTTCGGATTAATGGATTCAATGTTGAACTTCAATGCAGTGAGCATTTGTCCAATACCATCGTGAATATCTTTGGCGATACGCTTTCGTTCCTCTTCTTGGCCTGCAACCACTTGACTGGCCTGAAGCTGTTTTTGTTTCATCCGTTCTTCGTAGTTCTGCTTCGTCAGCTGCTCAACCTTGTCTTGGGTCTTTTTGCGTTTGGTAATATCAGAACATAAAATAAGAATACTCTGTTTTTCTCGGGATTGATAAATGGGGATGATGGACATTTCCAACCAAATCCGTTCTTGCAATTTTGTTGTAATTTCTATCTCTTCCATCCGGATATTCTTGTTTTTGGAAGAGAGGATTTCTCGTAGATATTGTTGTTGTCCCTCATCTTGGGTCAAAATTTCAGAGAGATGGGTTTTGCTAGGTTCTCCTGTTTCTCCTAAGAGGTTTAAGAATTTCTTGCTGATAAAAGACGGGAAACCGTCCATTGAAATATCGGCAAAAAGGGCAGCATTGTCAATGGCAAAATTCAGTTCTTGAAGTTCACGTAGTGATTCTTCCTTTTCTTTAAATATCCTTTTGATTTGTCTATTGTCTTCTTCAGATTTAAGCTTGCCCTGAATAAGGTCTGAGATGGTCTCCCGAATTTGAATGGACATCGGTCGGAAAATGAAAAGTAGTTCCAATAAAAGAATCAATAGCGAAACCCCCAAAAGGAGATATTCCTTCAATTTTAATTGTTGTAATTGCTGTTTGCTAATAGCATCGTAGGCATTTACAATGGCATCCATTTTTTGGAGAAAAGGCTGTTCATTGGCCAGAATACTTTGCAGTTGCGATTCAATATTTGGTGGGAGGGAATCGATGTTATTGTTATATGCTTGCAATATTTCTTCGCCAGAAGTGACCATGGCAGCATGATGGGGAGAAACATCTTGAAACAGCTTTAAAATCTTATTGTTCCCTTCTTTGGGCAGACCGATGCTGTCATTCCCTTTTTGTAGCCCCTCGTGAGATACCTTCCAAACTTGAAGGGTCTGTTTTAAGTTTTCTGTTACTGCTCTATGGTTTTCAGAAGGGTTGAGGGAGTTGAGCTGTAGTACTTCTTTTACCAGTTTTTGACTATAAGCACGTTGTCGGCCGGCTACATTGATTACACGTGAATCATCTAACTGCGAATCAAGATGCTGTTGAATCAAAATCTGTGCAACAATAACCGTAATGGCAATGGCCGCAAGTGCCAAAATATACCACTTTCGAACCCGCTTAAAGGTTTCCGTATCCAAACTTCGGTGAGACCCATTATCATATGAAGAATGTTGGTTTTCCATTTTTTCTATTACTGAAGGGCTTTGGTTATCAAGCCTTTTCCTCTGCCGGAGAAATTCAATTTTAGTGCAGCTTGCTGCCCTCTTTCGGACATTTTTTTCCAAGTCTTTTGCAAGATGGCAATGATTTTACCATCATCATGCTTTACCAAAAACGGTTCATAGTAAAACGTTAAAAAGACTAAGCATATCACATCTTCTAGGGTCTGGGTTTCCTCATCCCGTTTGAGTTTTTTCTTTAGTAAGAGAAATTGTACCCGCTCTATCAATTCTGAATCATACCCAACTTTAGTCAAAATTTCAGTTGCCTTTTTGGCATGAAACTTCTTCAAATCTTGTCGCCATTGTAAATACCCCACGCGATTCATTTCATAAGCATTACGTGGTATTTGCCAGCGACAAATATGCTGACATCTTGCGGTTAAGCGGAGTGCCAAAGAGGCCTCAGGTTCAAATTCACTGAGCACGGCCGTCATTCGTTCTGCGTAGAGTAATTCTTTTGGAAATAGTTGCCCTTCGACAAGCTCAGCATTTGGGTCTTCTGCATTTGCGGCATCAAATAATTCGAACGCTTTGTTCAGTTTTTGGGAAGCCTCCATAACTGGGGTTTTTCTTCAATCCGAAAAACCAAGATACACAAAACCGTCCTCAATTTTTATGGGATACGTAGCAATTGCAGGCAGGTCGCCGTTCAAGTTTTCCCCAGTTTCCAACGAAAAGGTCTTTTTGTGCAAGGGGCATGCTACTTTTGGTACTCCATTTTGATCGCCTATCATACCCCTGCTCAGAACCTTCTCTTGTTTTTCAGGGGATAAATTTTGACAGGCGTACCATTTATTCAAACGCTTGAAATTATAAACTGCAATCTGCAAGTCCTTGTATCTTACACAAGCACCGCCATCTTTTGGAAAAGCGTCTACTGGTGCAGCCTTGAACCAAACTTCAACATCCTCAATTCGAATGGT
>JBHJJC010000142.1:0-10638 GCA_050042945.1 Croceivirga sp. | reverse complement strand
TGTCTACCTTTTTTTTATTATTCATTTTTTATATTCTTTATTTTTTTTTATATTTTTTTTGTGGCTTTTTTTAATTAATTTATTTTTTTTTATTATTTTAAAAAACGACTCTATTGATAGGTTAAATATGCTTTCTTCAAGTAATTTTAAATGCTAGTCCGCATTCAACTCTTTTACAGATTCAACAATGATTTTCAAAAAAAGTTCAATTGAAAGATGTCATTGATGGTTTAAGGCAAAAAAGTTGATATAGGTTGACAATAAATTACTCCCAACACTTTAGAATGTGGTTTTGGGAGCAACAGCTTTTCTCGAAATACCGATTAATACGAAACCAGATGACCTGGTAATGGTGGTTTGGTGGTCATCTCTTTAAGTGGAGGCGCAAACTGGGTTAACTTAATACCCCTTACCGCTGTTTTGTATTCTTCCATTGTTGGTACTCTGCCCAATATTGCGGAGAGCACGACAACAGGGGTCGAGGCCAGTAAAGACTCCCCCTTTTTGCGATCGGAATCTTTCACTACCCTCCCTTGAAATAAACGTGTAGAAGTAGCCATTACGGTATCGCCCTTTTCCGCTTTTTCTTGATTTCCCATACATAAGTTACAACCAGGACGCTCAAGATATAAGATATTATCATACTCGGTTCGAGCTACATTTTTGGGCGCTGTATCGTCAAATTCAAAGCCCGAGTATTTTTGGAGAATCTCCCAATCACCTTCTTCCTTTAGTTCATCAATAATGTTGTAGGTAGGGGCGGTAACTACCAAAGGGGCTTTAAACTCAACCTTTCCATATTCTTCCTCAAGGTTCCGTAGCATTTTAGATACAATTTTAATATCACCTTTATGAACCATACAAGAGCCGACAAACCCCAAATCCACATGTTTTTCTCCTTCATAGTACGAGAGTTCGCGAATGGTATCATGAGTATACCTTTTGGATACATCCACATTGTGTACATCGGGATCGGCAATCATTGGTTCATCTATTATATTAAGATCAACCTCAAATTCAGCGTAATATTTTGCATTTTCATCGGGAGCAAGCGGTGGCTTTTCACCTGACCTTACCTCTTTAATCCGCTCATTGGCTTTATCAATAAGACCTTGAAGTACTTGTTTTTCATTGTCCATTCCCTTATCTATCATGATTTGAATACGCCCTTTGGCTATTTCCAAGGATTCTATTAGGGTTTCGGGTTGGGAAATACAAATGGATGCCTTAGCTTTCATTTCGGCTGTCCAATCTGTAAAAGTAAAGGCTTGGTCGGACGGTAATGTTCCTATGTGGACTTCGATAATTCGACCTTGAAATACATTTTCCCCTTTAAATTTCTTTAACATTTGCGATTGGGTAGCATGCACAACATCGCGAAAATCCATGTGGTCTTTCATTTCACCCTTAAAGGTCACCTTCACCGATTCCGGTATTGGCATTGAAGCTTCTCCAGTAGCCAGGGCTAAAGCCACTGTGCCTGAATCCGCACCAAACGCTACCCCCTTTGACATTCGTGTGTGGGAATCCCCACCTATAATAATAGCCCAATCATCTACCGTAATGTCATTAAGCACTTTGTGAATTACATCGGTCATTGCATGGTACTTTCCCTTTGGATCACGCCCAGTAATCAAACCGAATTCATTCATAAATCGCATTAACTTCGGCGTATTGACTTGCGCTTTTTTATCCCATACCGAGGCCGTATGACAACCAGATTGATAAGCGCCATCAACGATTGGGGAAATTACGGTTGCTGCCATCATTTCCAACTCCTGTGATGTCATTAAACCTGTAGTATCTTGTGAACCTACGATATTGACCTCGACGCGAACGTAAGAACCGGCATGAAGAACAGCACCGGATGTGCCCACTGCATTCTTATTGAATATTTTTTCTACAGCGGTAAGCCCTTGGCCAACATTTGAAATTTCTTTTGAGGGAGCAAATACAGCTGGCATTTCAATATTCAAAGTCTTAGCGGCAAAGGTTTGAAGCTTTTTACCAAAAACCACGGCATATGAGCCGCCCGCCTTCATAAACTCCATCTTTTGAGGAGTAAAAGCCGAAGAAACGTCAACCAATTCCTGGCCATCTTTATAGAGCTTTTTCGTCTTTGTATTTACCGTAAGAGTTGTGCCCGTGTCTACGGAATAAGATTGCTTTAGAATAGGCTCCCCTTCTTCATCGACAATAAGATTGCCATTTTCATCATATTCCTTTACCCAGTTTTTTAAATCCAGGCCGATACCTCCCGTTACACCGACAGTGGTCAGAAATATGGGAGAGATGCCGTTCGTTCCAGCGACCACAGGGGCGATATTTATAAAAGGAACATAAGGACTCGCAGGTTTACCAATCCAAAGTGCAACATTATTAACGCCAGACATTCTGGAAGACCCTACACCCATAGTTCCTTTCTCTGCAATCAACATCACCCTTTTATCAGGATGTGCCGCCTGAAGTTCCACCAATTGGTTTTGTTGCTCCTTATTATGTTCAAACATACATTGACCATGTAGTTCTCGGTCCGATCTAGAATGGGCATCACTGCCCGGAGAAAGCAAATCTGTGGAGATATCCCCAATTCCTGCAACAAAGGTTACCAACTCAATTTCCTCTGGAAGTTCAGGTAATTTTGTAAAAAAGTCCGCTCTGGAATAGCTTTCAAGTATGTCTTGCGCAATTTCACTACCGTTTCTATAGGCTTCTCCCAATCGAGCCATATCGGCTTCGTAAAGAAAGACTTGGGTTTTTAAAACAACCGCAGCCTGATGGGCAGCCGTTTTGTTATTGCCCAGTGCTATATCAAGAAGAACCTTAATGGATGGACCTCCTTTCATGTGCGACAGTTGCTCAAATGCATTTTCTGGTGAAATCTCATCAACCTTATCATGCCCTAGAATGATTTCTTTTAAGAACTGAGCCTTCACAGCAGCGGCACTTGTTGTTCCAGGTAGGGTATTGTATATAAAAAATCTGAGGGAGTCAGCTCTGTGAATGTGGTCAACATCCTTTATCTGAGCAATAATTTCGCTTAATAGGGCACCATCATCTATGGGCTTGGCGTGCAATCCCTGGATTTTTCTTTCCTCAATATCCTTTATATAATCTTCGTATAAATTCATAAGAAAATTTCTTAATACTTAAATATGGCGCTGTAATATCAATAAAACGAAGCCATCTGGCTTTAGTGTATATAAAAATTAACCTTTTCTAATTTTCTTAAAAACTGTTCCCAATAGTCAACGAAAAACAGAAAATAACAATTGTACAATTTTAAATCGTTTATTAGAACCACTCAAGCGTTACATCCTATTTATTGCAAAAGTAATTTCTTATCATCTTATTGCAATAGCTTTTCCTGTAATTCAAATTATACTGCTATAAGCTGGTTCGATGAAATTAAATCATACCTCTTTTTCGCGTTATTTATCATTATTTTACCTGAATTCTAAAAGTATGAAACCTCGACTAATTTAGATGTAAAGATTTTGAAAGATGTGCAATCTGCAACAAGACTATTTCAAGAGTTCATCGATGATATGGTTGACTGAAATACCCTCGGCCTCTGCTTTGTAGTTCTTTAAGATACGATGCCTTAAAATTCCATGCGAGACTGCTTTGACATTCTCGATATCAGGGGAGAACTTTCCATTCACCACAGCATGTGCCTTTGCTGCCAAAACGAGATTTTGGGAAGCTCTTGGGCCTGCACCCCAATCTAAATAGTTCTTAATAAAATCAGATGCACCTTCTTGTTTCGGGCGCGTACTGTTCACCAAACGTACAGTATAATCAACAACGTTGTCTGCAATGGGCACCCTTCGAATGAGTTGTTGCACTTCGCGTATGGCATCCGCACTGAACTTCGTTTCTAAATTTACCGACGCATCAGTAGTAGTAGATTTTACCACCTGAATCTCTTCTTCAATACTGGGGTAGCCCAAATTTATGGAAAACATAAAACGATCCAACTGTGCTTCAGGAAGTGGATAGGTACCCTCTTGTTCTATAGGGTTTTGCGTTGCCAGTACAAAATAGGGCAGTTCCAATTTATAACGATGGCCAGCTATTGTAACTGCACGTTCTTGCATTGCTTCCAGCAAGGCCGCCTGGGTTTTTGGTGGGGTTCTGTTGATTTCATCTGCTAAGATGATATTGGCAAAAACAGGACCCTTGATAAACTTGAAATTTCTATTCTGGTCCAAAACCTCACTGCCCAAGATATCGCTGGGCATCAAATCAGGCGTAAACTGAATACGTTTGAAATCGAGCCCAAGGGTTTGGGCAATAGTGTTGACCATTAAAGTTTTTGCCAAGCCGGGAACGCCAATCAAAAGAGAATGCCCTCCCGTATAAATCGATAAAAGAATTTGTTCTATAACCTCTTCTTGGCCGATAATTACCTTACCAATCTCAGCCTTTAGTTCTCTGTGTTTTTGAACTAAGTGCTCAACTGCAGAAACATCAGACATGTTATTGTTTTAACCAATTATTTGAGAAATCACAGCTCTTGTTATCGTCATCAACAAGAATGTACGTATCCTCAATTTTTTCGGCCAACCACTTTTTCACTTCCCCAAATTGTTTGTCACGAAGTGCTAACTCTTGAATTTTAATGTAGTCTCTAGCATAATCAGCTTTTTGCTCATCTTCTCGATTCGTAATTTGCTTTATCTTGAATTTTGGAGGACCTCCTCGGGGGTCATCCTCCTTAATTGGTTTTGACATTTCTTTGTCCTTCAGATTCCTGACCTGATTATAAAGCGTAGGGTCCATTTTGGTCAGTTCAAATTTCGAATCAAAGTTGATGGGATTTCGAAGTAACCCACCATCAAATTTGGTTTCCTTTTCATCAGAGAAATTTCTCGCGGCTTCATCAAAGGTATATTTTCCTTCCAGAATGTGCTCGCGTATGGTATCCAATTCTTGAGCGGCTTCCTTCATGGCCTTGTTCGAAATCTCAGGAATCATCAAAATATGTCGCAAATCCCTTTCCTGACCACGAATTTTTTCCATTTTAATGATATGATAACCAAAGTCTGTTTCAAAAGGATCCGAAATTTCACCTTCCTGCAAGCTGAAAGCAACGTCTTTAAATTCTTTTACAAAAGGGGTTTCCCTGGTCATACTGTAGAAACCTCCTTTGGACTTAGAGCCGGGATCTTGCGAATAGAGAATGGCCTTGGTACTAAAACGCGCATCGTTCTCTTCAACATCTTGCTTTATTTCCTTTAAACGATTGATAACTTTTAGCTTTTCTTCATTTGAGGGTTTGGGTGATTTCACGATTTGGGAAATCTCAAGTTCAGCCCCAAAAACCGGTCTTTCCTCTTCAGGAATACCAAAGAAAAACTGTCTAATTTCCTCTGGAGTTACCTGAATATCTTCTACAATTTTAGACTGCATCTTTTCAGATAACATTCGTAGTTTATTGATTTCAAAAAGTTCTTCTTTAAAACTTTCCAAGTCCTCTTTCTTATAATATCTCAACATTTTCTCGACACTACCAATCTGTTGTGTCAACTGTTGAACTTGCCTATCTGAAGTTGAGTTGACCTGATCATCCGAAACCAATAAACTATCTTGAACAGCCTGATGCGCGTATAGTCTATCTTCCATGAGCTTACCCAGTAACTGACAATGGTTGATGTCATCTGTAGAAGCGCCCTGACTTCTCAAATCAATCAGTGTTTTCTCAATATCGGAGTCTAAGATCACATAATCTCCTACGACGGCCGCAATACCATCCAACTTCACCATCTTCCGCGACACAGTGCTATCATTTACAGCAGTGTCTTCTTGTGCTATTGAAGCAAAAATAGTACCTATTAAAGCGACAAAAGTAATTTTAGTCTTCTTTACCATAAATCTCAAATTCATTTTGTTGGATGGCTTCATCCAAAATTTCGTTTTCCAAGCGCCTCATTTGTTCCAAACGCCCGCGATTTAAAATTATTTGTTTAATGTTGTGTTCAACGTAGCTAAACGGTGCCACATCGTTTCGATTCAAAACATTACTGACTTTACCCAAATATACTCCCAGGGAATCTTGCAATTCAAAAAATTGTGATTTCTTTAAGTAGGTATCAACATTGGCGTAGTCAATCACAGGAATCTCTTTCATAATTCTGCTGGCATCGACCCAAATCGAATCATTAAGATGCAATTTCTTGAACTGAACGGAAATAGAATCCAAAAAAGCTTTGTCGTCGGGTTTGTATGACTTAAGTTTGGATATCACCTCATCTTTGTTCAAAAACTGAAGTGGAAGTACTGCAAACCTTAGCTGCACCAACTTTTCATCTAATTTAAAATTCTCCCGACTCTGCTTGTAATACGCTAATAATTCCTGTTGTGTGATTACCGTGTCTTGCGATTGTAACACCAAAGCTTCAAGATAGGCTTTGGTATAGAGATCGGCCCTGTAATCAGCCACTAAACGCTCAAAATTAGCTAACTTTTCTTCTGGCAAGTTGATTTTCGACTTCTCCAAAAGCAGCTGTTTAGAGGCCCATTGATTAATATAGTTCACTACGAATGCCGCACTATCTTGAGGAGACATCTTCATTGGCAGCATTGAAGCTACGACATCTTTGTACAAATAAACATCTCCTACCCGGGCTATAACCTCCCTATCCTCTTTTCCATTAAAAAATTCACCACATGAAAAAAGTGACAATCCAAAAAAGACGAGTAGTATTGAAAAACTTTTTATCCCTTTAAAAGACATTGCGCAAAAATAACAATTACTTAAAGTGCTACAATACCTTCATTTGTACTTAACAGATTTTTGGGGAAGCTTCTGAATCAATTTATTCAATATATTTAGTCAAGGAACGAAAACCAATACTGATGAAATACAAGACAGAAATCCTTATCGATTTACCACGTGATGCATTTCTACAAAAACTGAACAATACCGAAAATATGAAGCACTGGATGCGTGGTTTAGTGTCCTATGAATCGATTTCAGGTGAACCTGGCACCGAGGGAGCTCGAATGAACATGAAGTTCAAAATGGGCAAGCGCGATTTGGAAATGGTAGAAACCATCATCAAACGAAACCTCCCCAACGAACTACACATGATATATGATGCCAAGGGGGTACACAATGTTCAAAAGAATTATTTTACCGAAGAAAACGGCAAAACACGATGGGTTTCAGAGAGTGAGTTTCAGTTTGAAGGTCTTGGAATGAAACTTATGGCTTTTTTGATTCCTGGGACTTTTAAAAAGCAAAGTAAACAATATGCCAATGATTTTAAGAACTTTGCGGAGAACGGGGTTTCAGTATTAGATACATAAACAATGAAAGAACAACTACTCGATAGAAAAATTAAATTAATCTGGGATTTTAGGGGTCCTGCTGCGCAAAAAACGGCAGACCATTATGTAATTCATTTGAAAGAATATATTCTTAATGAGGAATTAAAATACAATCTTGTGGATTCCAGACATATCAATGAGATGCACAGTATTGTTTTTCTGGTCGTGGCAGAATTTGAAGTGCCTCAGGTTCGCGATGATTTAAAACCACAGCGTGGGGAGCTTTATGTAGATGAAAATCTTTAACCGTAATTTCATGTACAAACCCATTTTTTTGCTCTATGCCCTGTTCGTACTTTCCTGTGGGCAAAAACCGTTACATGATAACGCCTTGGAGGCTGCGTTGGCTTCTAAAGACGAACGCATTGCCGATGTAATAAACCATCTGAATGATCATGAAGTACAGATTCGTTTTACACAAATTGATCGTATTGAGGATCGCTTAATTTTTACCGAACACGATTTTCAGGTAGAGCCGAACAAGTATTTTTATCCGGCCAGTACCGTTAAATTTCCAGCTGCGGTGGCAACACTGGAAAAGCTCAACCGAATTGATAGCTTAGATAGGGAAACACGTTTTTATATCGAAGGTGATTCTATTGAAACTACCTTTTCGCGTGCTATTGAAGAGATTTTTGCGGTTAGTGACAATGCCGCCAATAATCGTTTGATTGAATTTTTAGGATTTGACGATCTCAACCACAGAATTGAAAAAACCGGAGCGCAACCTATTCGTATTTCCCATCGCTTATCGACCTCAAATGCAGATGATGTTACCACTAAAGCGTTGGTCCTTTATAAAAATGACACCAGTACGGTGGTTTCAAATCCTATTATTGCACTTCCCCCTAATCCACTTGATTTAAACCACATAGTGAAAGGAAAGGGCTTTTACGCTAAGGATTCCCTCCATCAAGAGGCCTTTGACTTTGCCCTTAAAAACTACTATCCGGTTACCACCCAACATGCCGTTTTGAAAAGAATCATCTTCCCTGAAACTTTTGAACAAAATGAACGCTTCGATTTATCGAAAGATCAACACCAATTCTTATTGGAATCGATGTCTGCGCTACCGTATGAGTCGGGATATGACCGTGAGGAGTATTATGATAGTTATGGAAAGTTTTTCATGTTTGGTGATTCTGAGGAACATATTCCAAATCATATCAAAATGTATAACAAAGTAGGTTATGCTTATGGTACACTAACGGATTGTGCGTACATTAGAGATGAAAAAAACGAAGTTGATTTTATGCTTACCGCAACCATTTTAGTCAATGAAAATGGTATTTTCAATGATAATGAATACGAATATGACGAAGTGGGTATTCCATTTTTGGCGCAACTGGGTAGGGAAATTTACAATTACGAATTGGCTCGGAAGCATTAGGTTATTAATATCATCCCATTCCTAAAATACAATCGGGTATGATAAAAAAGAAAAGGCACTGTATTTCGACAATGCCTTTCTTCAAATGGGTTAAATAATTACAAGACTTTTATTTTGGCATCACCACATCTTCGATGATGTGAATCACCCCATTTGAAGCCATAACATCAGTTTTGGAAATTTTACTGTAATTACCGTTGGCATCCATTAAAAAAATACCACCATCTTTAGTCACTGCAGTCAATTTACCTCCTTGCAAAGTGGTGAGTTCCGCTTTTCCACCACCACTTTCAAGTGCTGCAGCTACATCAGCAGCCGCTAATTTTCCTGATACGACGTGATAGGTCAAAACTGCTGACAACTTTTCTTTGTTGGCAGGTTCCAATAATGAGCTCAAAGCAGCCTCATCAATCTTTGCAAATCCAGAATTTACAGGGGCAAATACCGTAAAAGGACCGTCACCCTTGAGGGCCCCAACCAAATCTGCTGCTTTCAGGGCAGTAACCAAGGTTGAGAAATCTTCAACCGACACGGCAATATCCACAATGTCTTTTTGGGCCTTCATGGTTGGGACAATGGCAATCATGGTAATCGTTGTAAGAATAAAAACTAATTTTTTCATTTCGTTTTGTTTAATTGTTTTAATGATTTTTAAACTAAATGCGCACTTCTGTTCGTAGATACACCGTGAAAATCATCCTGGATGAGTAGACTTCTGTTTTTATCATATCTTTAACACAGACACAAGAAAAGCGAGTGCAAGACACTGAGATTATAGCAAAAATCATAAAAAAGGACAAGAATGCCCTTTACCATCTCTATGATAGATATTCGGGGGCATTGTACGGTGTTATTTTACGTATTTGTCAAAATCAAGTCGTAGCAGAAGATGTACTGCAAGAGACTTTTGTGAAAATTTGGGAGAAAATTGAGCATTTCAATCCTGATAAAGGCAGATTTTACACCTGGGCCTACCGAATCGCAAAAAACAACGCCTTGAATGCCGTCCGAAATTCAGATAAGCTCATCCAAAATGATGATTTCAGTGTATTTAAAGAAAAGGAAAATATAGAAGTAGAAATAGATATTCAACAACTCAATGGGGCAATAAGCCAATTGGAACCCCATCATCAAGAGGCTATTGCCCTGGTGTATTTTCGGGGATATACCCATCGGGAAGCCAATAAAGAAATGGGAGTACCATTAGGCACATTTAAAAGTTATATCAGACAAGCAATACAATTGCTTCGCGAAAGGTATCAAGTTGAAATGGCATTGTTATTATGGATAATGAACGTGGTATAATGGATAAAGAATACATAACAACGGAAGGACTGTTAGAAAAGTTTCTATTAGACGAACTAGGTGAAGAAGAAAACCAGGGAATCGAAAGGGCCATAGCGAACAATCGTGATTTAAAGCAAAAGTTCGAACAGCTAGAGGCCGATTTTGAACGAATGGCCTTTGAAAACGCTATTACCCCACCACCCCATATTAAGAATATACTTATCGAACGACTTGATGAAAAGCCTATCAGACAAATTCGATATCAATGGCTTGGAGCCGCAGCGAGCCTTGCCTTGCTTTTTATGCTAACGACTTTTTGGATGTACTCTAAATGGCAGACTGCCCAAGACGAGTTGAATATTTTGCAGAATCAATCCGTTGTGCTGGAAGATCGCTTGGATGTTTTGGAAAAAAACTATGAACTCACCAACGACAGGTTACAGCTCATTAATAGTCCCAGTACCATTCCGTTTGTGCTCAAAGGCTATAGCGTACAACCGAAATCAAGGGCTGTTGCCTACGTTAATCATGATAATCCGCTGGTTGTCGTGAATCCGCAAGGATTGCCCCAACTTTCATCATAACATACCTATCACATGTGGAGTGATGTGCACGTCGAATTGATT